>JBEKDY010000006.1:0-46584 GCA_050014115.1 Candidatus Sulfotelmatobacter sp.
TTTCTTGGTTTCGGGTTTTATTCGGGTTGAACTAATAGGAGCCGGTGTCGCCTCCGAGTTGTTCGGGCCCTGAGCTGCTCCCGTCCCGGCGATCAGAAAGGCAATCGCCAGTCCTTGAGCTATGGTTCGTCGCATTCAGTTCTCCTCGCATCTCAAAAGTGTCCTTGCCTGCCTAGGCTGGTATGAACTTTCGTGTGTTGCAATCTCACTATGCTAGCGGGGGGCCAAACGGAGTGTCAACCTGGATTAGAGCCTCCGGCGATGACGTCCTAGTAATCTTCATCTCACGTAACCTGTTGGTAATTATGGGTAATACGGGTACTTGCGTTGAAAACAATAATCTTAGCTATTTATAATCTGGTAAATACCCAACCCGGTCGAGGGAGGTAGAATTTACAAGCCGTTCATAATCAGTTGGTTACGGCTGTTACCGCTTTAAGCACTATAGGAATCAGCTACTTGCAAGCGCCAGCCCAACGTTGTACCGTAAATTTATTTCCTGATGCCAATCCCTGATGTTACTAACGGTGCCAAAGGATGTTAGATTCGCGCCTACGAGGAGATCGCCAGTAGAGGGCAAGAAGCGAGCTGGAAGCGAGGGACCATGGCTGAAGCACCGCCGGTAGTTCTGACCATCGCCGGGTTCGACCCCTCGTCCGGAGCAGGGGTGACGGCGGATATTAAGACCATCGCTGCCCACGGATGCTATGGGGTCGCCTGCATCACTGCGCTGACCGTGCAATCGACGGCGGGGGTGCGGCGGGTGCATCCGGTTGAGTGCGAGCTGGTGACGGAAACGCTGGTTGAGTTGGTTGCCGACGTCAAGATCATGGCCGTTCATATCGGCATGTTGGGCTCCGCGGACGTGGTAAAGGCCGTTTCGGGCTTCCTGGAGAGTCGGTCGCGGAAGGCCCGACTACCCAATGTGGTATTGGATCCAATCATCAAGGCTTCCTCGGGTGCGGACCTGCTTGATGCTGCCGGGGTTAAGTTGTTGAAGGAAAAGCTGATTCCGCTGGCCGATGTGGTCACTCCGAACGTGGACGAGGCCGCCGCGCTTACCGAATTAAGAGTCAACGACCTCGACGGCATGAAAGCTGCTGCCGCTCAACTGCATGAGCTCGGGTGCCCGGCTATTGTCGTCACCGGCGGGCACCTGGAGAAAGCGACCGATCTGCTCAGCTTCAAAACCGCGCAAGGGATTGAATACGAAGTGTTTAAAGCAGAGCGGCAGCGCTCAAACTCCACCCACGGCACCGGATGCGCCTTCGCTACGGCGATGGCTTGCCATCTCGCGCTGGGGCGAGGGCTGGCGGAGGCTGCGCTCCTTGCCAAGACCTACGTCACAGCCGCTATCTCTTACGGGCACGACCTGGGGCGGGGAACTGGGCCAGTGCACCATCTCTATCGTCTGGGCCAGCAGCGGCGCGCGGCTAGCTCCGGGGATGAATCGTAAGGCGGGCCTCGCCTCAAGAACTTGCTCAGGGTTCGGGATGCGTTTTTTTTGAGCGCGATCAAGCTGGTCGCCTGTGTCGGGGAGAGTGCCGTGAAGATTGTGCCGGTGATCAAGTCCAGCGATTTGCAACGATCGTTGCATTTCTACACCGAGGTTCTCGACTTCGAGCGCAAGTGGCCTGGGTATGAAGACCGCGAGATGGCTAACGGAGTCATTGACCTGGTTCGCGACGGTGCCGAGCTGCAGCTCTCCCGTCACGCAGGGGACGGTGTCTTCGGATCGGTCAATCGAGTGTTTGTGGATGATGTTGACGAGCGTTACGCAACCTTTCGCAGGCGCGGCCTGAATACGACACTGCGCCCTGAGTCTCCCATTCACACCGCGCCAGTGGATCAGACGTGGGGACTGCGTGAGTTTGCGGTGACGGATCCGGACGGCAACAATCTTTGTTTCTGCATGCCGAGGAAATGATGAGGATTCAATCGCGCGCCCCAGGTATCCCGTTTTTCTGACCTCTGGCCGGGCAGGCAGTCGGCCTGGTTGGAGTTGGGTGGAAGCCGCGGCGCAATATACATTGTTTCTGTTCGCCAGCATACGGACATCACGTTTCTGGACATTAAGGAGCGACCACCATGTCAGGATCGGCTGAATCGCAAGAAAGCATTCTTTCCCGTCGCGGCTTCGTTCGTTGGGCTGGTTCGCTGACCGCGGCCCTGGGCGCGGCGCCTCTGGTTTCCTCCGCCAAGGGCCTCTCTTCGTCGATGGCCCCAACGACGGCCGCGACGGCCGCATCGTTGGATGGTGAGGATTACTATGCGAAGCTTGGGGTCCCGAGGATTATCAACGCTGCCGGAACCTATACCACGCTAACGGCTGCCTGCATGCCGCCGGAGGTGCTGGCGGCGGTGCAGAAGGCTGCGCTCCATCCCGTGCGGTTGCACGATCTGCAACGGAAGGCGGGCGAGTACATCGCGAATCGCCTCAGGTGCGAGGGAGCGGTGGTGACTTCGGGAGCTTCGGGAGCCATCACCCTGGCGACTGCGGCCTGCCTGCAGTATGCAAACAACATCGACATTTTGGAAATGCCGCAGGCGCTGGACGGGAAGAAGAATCAGGTGATCGTGCAGCGCGCGCACCGCTATGAGTATGACCGCGCCATGTATCTCTGTGGAGCGCGTGTAACCGAGGTGGTCACGCTCGACGACTATAAGCGCGCGTGCGGCGCGGGCAACGCTGTGATGACGAATTTTTTCAACGCTGCGGAGGATGAGGATGGGATCGCAGGCAGCGCGCAGATCGGCCGCGAAGAGTGGCTGCGCGTGGCGCACGAGTACAAGATTCCGTGCCACCTGGACGCAGCCGCGGACATGCCTCCGATCTCGAATCTTTGGAACTACACCGGCATGGGCTTCGACCTGGTGGCGTTTTCCGGGGGCAAGGGAATCCGTGGTCCACAAAATGCTGGGCTGCTGCTGGGCCGGAAGGCGCTTACGGACCTGGCCCACGCGAACAATAATCCAGGAGACGGAATCGGCCGCGGCATGAAGGTTGCGAAAGAGCAGATTGTGGGCATGGTTGCGGCGGTCGACTGGGTTCTCTCGCACACCGAGGAGTCGATGCAAGGCGACTACCAGAAGCGGGTCGACCTCGTCGCCGGTGCGGTGAAGGGCATCCCATCGGTCAGGACGGAGACGGTGGTTCCAAAGATCGCCAACCACGTTCCCCATCTGCTGATACGCTTCGACCCGGCAGTCACTGGCGTCACCACTGGCCAGATCGTTGACGCCTTGCGCAAGGGGACGCCTTCGATTGAACTGAACCCGAACACCGGGCAGAAGCCCAACCAGGGAATTCCAGCGGATGCGAACACGCTGGTGGTTGGGGTCTGGATGCTGCAGCCCGGCGAAGATGTGATCGTCGGACAGCGGATTCGCGCGGCTCTGATGTTGGCCTCTTCGGACAAGGGAGTATCCAGGTGAGCATCTATGTTCTTTTCTTTGGCGGGTACCACGCCACTCAAACCGACGTGGACGTATGGCTGGCCAGCGCCAAAGCGCAGCGGAAGGACGTGGATTTCGACGCAGTCCCTTATCCGCCCGGTGCGTCTGCCAATTCACACAGCGCCGTCAGCACCTTCACCAAAGGTGAACTATACGATGGAGCGATCACGCAACTCGCAACCTCCGGCGCTGACCAGACGTATATTGTTGGCCATTCGAGCGGCTGCGCGATTGCGAACGCGGTGGACCGGGTGCTCAGAGACCACAGTCGTATGAACCTGGTTGCGCTCGACGGTTTTCTCCCCGACGCAAACCAACTTGGGCGGCCGAGCACTCAAGTCTGGTCTGCTACGTGCGGCAGCGCCATATCCTTGAACTACAAAGACCTGAAGAACGCGGTGGGCAGTCGGCTCCAGGTTTACCCGGCAACCCACTGCAAGACCAAGTGGGCGCTTCATTTCTCCCTGGTCAACGCCGCCGCCACCGACAAAATAGTTGACTCCATCAAACACGGCTACCGCAGCTGCAAGGCGAACCTGGCCTGGCTCAAATAAAATCGAAACCAAGTCAAGGTGAAACTTTGAATCGCCGCCGACCGGCCATCGCCGCGAGATGAAGTAAGAGTCGGAAAACAGAAATCCATCGAGCAACAGGTCAGCTCATCACTTTGAACTTCGCGACGATTGCCGTGATGTCGTCGTGTTGTTCCTGAAAACTGAATCGCCGAACGCCGTCTACGATTGCGGCCAACAAATCCTGGCAGGGCAGATCGCGATGTTGCTGAAGCGAGTCAATCAGACATTGCTCGCCAAATTCCTCTCCGCGCTCGTTACAGGCTTCGGTGATGCCGTCGGTGTAAAGCGCAAGCACGTCCCCGGGAGAGAGCGGCTGCTCCCGTATGGAGCAATTCCAGTCTCGGAACAGCCCGAGCAGGGTGCTGGTGGAGTCGAGCCGGTCCACCTGGCCGTCGCTTCTTACCAACAGGCCAGACAGATGGCCGCAATTGACGTAGCGCAGCCGCCGAGTCTCGTCGTCGTACTCGGCAAACAAAAGCGAGGCATAGGCACTGTCGCCGGTGTTGTCATAGAAGAGGCGGTTCACAGACTGGAGCAACGCCTCGGGATGATCGAAGGCCAGCGCAGTCTGGCTCCGCAGGCTGGCCTGCAAATTCGCCATCAGCAGGGCGGCGGCGATCCCCTTGCCGGAAACATCGCCGATGATCAACCCCAGCCGTTGCGGCCCGAGATTCAGGAAATCGAAATAATCCCCTCCCACCTGGCGCGCCTGCAGGCAGATTCCGGCATACTCCAGAGTTTTCAACTCCGGCTGAATCTGCGGAAACAACCGCGCCTGCACCTGCCGCGCGATTTCCAGTTCCTGGGCGGTGCGGCGTTCGGATTCGAGTTTCTCGGCGTGCGCCTGCCGGCGCAATTCCAGGCTTTGCCTGACCTCATCGAACCCTTCGAGGCCAAACGCATTCCCGTCCGGATCCTCGAAACGCGCATAGGTGCCGCCCCATCCCGGCGTCTCCGGAGCGGTTACGAAACGAACACCGCGTTCGCTCCATTCTTTGTACTTGGCCTCGACATCTTCGGTCATGAACAGGACCCAACGGTAGCCGCCAATCAGTTTGTATTCCGGCGCGTCGGGTTTGGGTTCAACCAGCGCGAGATTCGCGCTACCGTCAGGAGGAGCGACTTCGATCCAGCGTTCGCCGGTGGGAAGGCGCTGTTCCGTGATCAGTTCGAAGCCCAATTGTTGCAGGTAGAACCGCTTACTCACCTCCAGATCGCGGACGAAAACGACGATGTCCTGGATTGACAGGTAAGGCTCTTCGCGGCCCGTGCGAAGCACGGTCCGGTTCGCCCACGAGAGAAAGGCGTCGCTGGCCATCGGCGTGAATTATAACGGGCCGGAAGGTTTTGCAATCAGGCCATTCCATGTTTTGATGGCTGATCCAGCAACGAAACCGCGAGGCTGCGCCAATTAGAGCACACGGGCCGGTCTGACTGGCGCGGCGCCACCGTCTCATTCCGTGGCGCCCTGGTTTTCAGCATCTTTTCAGCATCAAGGTGCATAACGAGTAAAGACAAGATCGCTGGCTTTGGTCTTCTCGTGGCAAGGGAAGCAGCTTTTCATAAACGCCGCGTCGCCAGGTTTGCCGTCCGCGAAGTGAGCGAACCCCCAGCCGCCGGTTGCGGCATACTTTTTGGAGTCCTTGACCATAAACTGAATGTTCGTGGGGGCTCCGGGAACGAAAGATTGGGCCTGGCCGAAGACTTTGTTGTTTTCCTCGGATGGCACGTTACGGTAATGCAAAGCAGCAATGATTGAGCCGTCCGGGAACGGAAGCTTTCCATCGCGGAAGGCGTTGAACGCTACATCGTTGCCCAGGACGGCACCTAAACTGTTAAGTTTGCCGGCTTCATGAGCCGACGAGATCCACTTCCAGTCGCGGTACCCCTGAGGGATTTCGGTAACGAACAGAGGAGCGGGTTGTCCATCTGCGTGTGCACGTGCAGCGGCAATGAGGGTGACGAGGCCGGCCATGGTTGCGACTGCGATCAGGAAGAGTGTGAAGTGCTTCATAAGGGTTTCCTCCATTCGGCCCGCATTCTACGCCGATCCAATCGGTTTGGCAGGACTGACCGGGCTGGACTGACCGAGCCGGGAGTCGATATTTGGGCGTTAACACGCCATTACGCGTTTTGGACCGCTGGTCATTGAGTGTGATGGCGATAGACGGTAGTGGCTCATTTTTAGTTTCTTCGCGGGGCTTGCGGTTTTCCTTTGCGAATTTTTGCGGTTAGGCAGCCTTGTTCCTGTGGGAATCAAAAGACTTTAACCGCTGAGTGCGCGAAGAAAGGCCGCAGAGTACGCGGAGAAATTCGGATTTGGCGACTATCCGATAGACGGGTTTGTCGATACGGATCCTGTTCGGAATACGGTGAAGGGGCCTTGTTCCTGTGGGAATCAAAAGACTTTAACCGCTGAGTGCAGCGAAGAAAGGCCGCAGAGTACGCGGAGAAATTCGGATTTGGCGACTACCGATAGGCGGGTCTGTCGATACGGATCCTGTTCGGAATTTCGAAGAACGGCTCAGAATTGAGTTACTCAAGATGAAATGCACCGCCGCTCCATTCTTCGGGAGCGACATCGGTGATGGTCTCTGTAAAGTCCCAGTGGTGACCGTAAAAGTCCTGAGCATTGTATTGGCACTCGCCATAGGGTTGGTCCTGGGGTTCCGTCAGAATGATGGCACCGTTCTGCCGCGCGCGCTCGCAATGACCCTTGGCATCTTCGATGCGAACCTCAATGATGTGCGAGTTGTTGGGGATCACGTTGCCTTCGGCGATGGTGAAGCAGCCGTCGCCGGCTTTCATCTGGACGCGGTGATTGGCGATGCGGAGACGGATGGTGAAACCAAAAGCTTTTGACAGCCAGTCGGCCGCGGCGGCGGGGTCGGGGTAAATGAGCACGGGAATTACCGCACAGGGCGGGACGGATCGGTTGGAACGCATCGGGACATTTTATCATTCAGCGCTCAGAGGATCGACAGATGTCGCCGGCTATTCCACGTTTTGATCGCTGGTCGTTGCGCGTAACGGCGAGGGCAACAGTAACGGCGACATATCGCCACCTGCGAGGGGCCTGCTACCATTGCCGCATGTTCAACTTTGGGAAACCGAAAACAGCGGGTGACTGGATCGTTCACATCGCTGGGGCGATCGTCGCGATATTCCTTGTCTGGTGGATGCTTCGGGTGTACGTACTGTGAATGTACCCACGAAGCCTGCGGCGTGGTTGATGAGTGCGATGGCACCCGCTTCTCGCGGAGAACGCGAGAAATGGGGCACCCGCTGCGGATAGGGCGCCAGGGTGGGCTTTAGTCCTGATCGTCGGGATCTTTGGTGGAGGGTTTTTTCAGCAGGATGCCGGCTACGAAGGAAGCGGTTGCGGCCAGCAGCCACTCGATGCGCCACATCTGGATGGCCTGAAAATCGACGAAGTTCTGCGGCTTGTAGACCAGGCTCACGCCGATGGCTCCGGCAATGCAGCCGAGGCCGATGAAGAAAGCGACCAGCGACGGGGTGGGAAGTCCGATCCAGCGCTTGATCTGGTGGAAATGCAGGTATTGAACCCAGGCTGGGAGGGCGACCCTGCGCCAGCGGATTCCGGCGGCGGTGGCGCGGAGCTTGGCGGCTCCTTTTACGAAAAAGTCGGAAGACAAGAAGTCGGCCGAAAGGTAGGCAGATTGGTTCTCGGTATAGGGTTGACGCTGGGAGGGCTGGACCCGGGGGGTGCCGCAGGCATGGCAAAAGCGCGCGCCCACGAGATATTCAGTGTCACAGCGGTTACAAGCATCACTCAGAGCCGGGGCCGGAGTGACTTCCTGGGGCGGACTGGCCATCTGCATGGCGGCTGGCGGCTGCCAGAATTCCTGCTCCGCGTTGTGAGTTAGTTCCGCCATCGGTAGACCCCGAAAAGTTGAATGGTGAATTCTTCAAGAGGCAAGCCTAACGCCAAAGCCAACCTCCGGCTAAGCATTGACGAATTAACGACTTACGAATTTCGTCCCAGGTTTTAGCAATGAATCTCCGGCAATAATTACGCGCTCTTGCGCGTAAAGATGCGCTGGTTTCTAAAGTTCAGGACCCTCCGGCGAGATCGCAAGTGCATCTCAACTTGGTTTCAACTTTGATCTCAACTTCCGGAACGGCCTGCTCCCGGAGAGGTCCACGAAACGTCTATGAAAGAACTCCGGTCGGCCGAGCTCCATTCGGCAGACCGGACAGAACGACTCATTCGAAATGGTCTAAAACCCGAATGAGTATTGGACTTGAGGGTAATTGTAGAGGGGCCGGGGGTGGAATTGGAGTGACTGTTCTGGCCCCCAGCTAACGGAGTTGGTTCCGGGAAGGGTCCGCTCCCGCGAAACGCGGATTCGTTTAGACTGGGGAAACACCAGCGCTGAGCAGGTAGGCGGCGAAAGGGTTTTTACCACCCTTCGAGTTGGCTCGGGGCAGGTTCCGGGCACAAGGGTCACGGGGTAGGGCCGGGTTTAGTCTGGATTTTTTCATAGCTCGTGGCATTCTGGGAGAGGACAGCGTTGTTTCATTCGGCGTCCAGCGGCAGCATCCGCCTCCTGCTTGTGCTTCTGATTGCCTTGCGCGTTTCCACTGCTGCCGCAAGCGTGGCCCACGATCCGCAGGTCGACGCGGCCTTTGACTACTTCTACAACATGGAGTACGACCAGGCGACGCATGACTTCGAAAAGATTCTTGCGCGGCGTCCAAAAGATCCCACTGCAGTGAACCACTTGCTGACTACCGTGCTGACGCGCGAGCTCTATGACACTGGAGCCATGAACACGGGCGAGTATGCCAACGACAGTTTTATTGGGCAGACGCACCGGGCGGGCGATCCCAAGGTAAACCAACGCATCCGGCAACTGGTCGTTCTGGCGGAGAGTCTGGAGGAAGAACAACTTAAAGCTAATCCGAACGATGTGGACGCCCTCTATGCTCGAGGGGTTACGCGGGCGGACTTTGCGCTCTATACGGCGCTGATCGAGCGGGCATGGTTTTCGGCCTTGCGGAATGGAGTTGGGGCGCGGCAGGACCACGAACGCGTGCTGGAACTCGATCCTAACTACGTGGACGCGAAGCTGGTGGTGGGCACGCACAATTACGTGATGGGGAGCCTTCCCTGGGGAGTGAAAGTGGCGGTCGCGTTGGTGGGGCTGAGCGGCACCAAGGAAAAGGGACTGCAATATCTGCGGGAGCTGGGCCGCAGCAATGGCGAGAATGCGGTGGACGCCGACGTGGTGCTGTGCCTGTTCCTGCGGCGCGAACACCAGTACGACGAGGCGCGCGGCATTGCCGAGGGGCTGGCGGCGCGGTATCCCAGGAATTATCTGTTCGCGTTGGAGGTCGCCAACTTGCTGCGCGACGCGGGACGCTGGGATGAGGCTGCGGCGGGTTACCGGAAAGTCTGGCAGAACGGGCGGGATGGGAAGTATGGTGCGCTGCATTATGAGTTGGCAGCCTGGGGACTGGGGGAATTATTGCGCAGACGGAAGGACTATGCGGGAGCGGCTGCGGCTTATGAGCTGACGAATGAGGTGTCGAGTCCTGATCCGGAGACTTTGCAGAAAGCTAATCTGGCTGCGGGGAAGATGTATGACCTGCTGCAGAAGCGCGATCTGGCGGTGAAGAAATATCGGACGGTGGTGGCGGAGAACGGCGGGACTCCGATGGCGGAGGAAGCGCGCAAGTTTCTTCGGGAGGCGTACAGGGAATAACGGCCTCGGACTCGCGCATTAGTTCTTGGCTGGCACGGGCCGTTTTGGTGCGGGGGCGTCGCAGCGGGTGGTGAACTTCGATAGAAATTTGGAAGTTTTCAACGGAACTTTTGGCATACAGATACGTATTGTCTAGTAGAGAGGCAGATCATGTACTGCAACTACTGCGGAAAAGTGATTCAAGAGGATGCGGCGGTTTGCGCGTATTGCGGCATTCGGGTGGGGGCATCTGTGGCGCGCAAGCGGCTGGTGCGGCCGCGCGAGGGACGCAAGATCGCGGGCGTGTGCCTGGGGTGCGCTGAGTATTTTGATATTGACGTGACTGTGGTGCGGCTGGTGTGGCTGATTACGGCGCTCATGACCTGCGTTGGTTTCATTCCCTACTTCGTCGCGTGGATCGTGATGCCCGAGGAACCGTTGCAACTTACGGCTCCGGCGGGCGCGCAGCAGATGACGAGCATGTAAGCTCGCTGGCTGCGAAGGAGTCGTCGAGCTTCGCTCGACTGGACAGCCGAGGGCGTCCCCACATAAGAAATCCCACAAACTGAGAGACTACCCACGAGAGTCGGGCGGAGAAATCGGCATTCGTGTTTAAATCGGTTGCATGCAGGCTAGCGTCTCGAAGGTGAAGAGTGGCGACGCGGACATCGCCTTCTGGGTTCTGGGCGAGGGCGCTCCGGTTGTGCTGCTGCATCCTTTTCCCGTAAATCACGAGTTCTGGTTGCCCGTGGCCGAGGCGCTGGCTGCGCGCTTCCGGATAATTTTGCCGGACCTGCGCGGGCATGGCGATTCTGGAGTTGGCGAGGGGCCAGCGACGATGGCGAAGCACGCCGCTGATATCGCACGCGTAATGGACGACGCTGAAGTGGGGCGCGCTGCGCTGATTGGAGTGTCGATTGGCGGATATGCGTTGTTTGAATTCTGGCGCAGATTTCGCGGCCGCGTGGCTGCGCTGGGCCTGTGCAATACGAAAGCTCCGGCGGATTCCGCTGAAGCGCGCGCGGGACGGTTGCAAGCGGCGAATCACGTTTTGGAGCGCGGCACGGAGCCATTTTTTGAAAGTATGATTCCGCGACTGTTGGGCAAGAGCACGCGCGAGTCGCGCCCTGACCTGGTGGCAGGGGCGCTGGGCATGATGCGCAAAATGTCGGCTGAGGATGTCGCTCAGGTGCAGCGGGGGATGGCGGAGCGTCCGGACTCGGTGGATATATTGAAGACCATCAATGTTCCTGTGCTGCTGATCACGGGGGAAGAAGATGTTCTTACCGGCGTGAACGAAGCGGAGTTGATGCGCCAGCATATTTTGGGGAGCCAGATGCGGGTGATTCCGAAGGTCGGGCACTACTCGGCATGGGAGCGGCCGGAGGATGTGACGGGGCTGGTGTCGAACTTTCTGGAGGGAATCCAGGGGTGAAATGCGAGCGGTTTCCTGAATTCGTTGACTACACAGAGGACCACCGGGTGAATCGGAATCCAGGTCTAGGTTTTGAGGGACGGGTCGGGCTACAATCGTCCTGCTTATGAGAAGACTGGTTGCGATACTGGCATTCTTGTTTTCTGCGGCTGGCGCTTTCGCGCAGGCCGCTGCCGTTCCAAGGCCGCGCATTCTAGGGATTGATCATGTTTCGTTTTACACTACTGAGCCTGAGGGAGTGCAGAAGCTCTACGGTGGCGTGCTCGGACTGGCGGACGCTCCGGCGATAGAACCGGGCGGCATCGTGCGCTACATGGTGGGCGCGCAGTGGGTGGGCTACAGTGCTGCACCCGATCCGAAAGCTACGGATCGCATGGACCACGTTGCATTCATTACTGACAACCTGGTGGGGCTGCGGCATTATTTGTCGGCGAACGGGGTGAAGGTTTCCGGCGTGCAGGGCTGGTCTGATCACAGTTTGAGTTTTTCTGTTGTTGACCCTGAGGGACATCGGGTTGAATTTGTAGAACACGCCTCGGTCGAACATGCGGCTGAGAATACCAAGGCAGACGCGGCTGCGCCGGGATCCTCAGCGGCGGTGTCGCGGCGCATGATTCATGCCGGGTTTCTGGTGCACAACCGGGATGCGGAGGATCACTTTTATCGCGACCTGCTGGGCTTTCATCTTTACTGGCAGGGGGGAATGAAGCCGGACAGGACCGAGTGGGTGGCGATGCAGGTTCCGGACGGCACAGAGTGGCTGGAGTATATGTTGAATCAGCCGGAGCATCCTGATCTGCGGGTTACGGGGGTGATGAATCACATCTCGCTGGGCGTTGTCGACATGAAGAAGGCGCAGGCGATTTTGGAGTCGCATGGCTGGAAGCCGCACGGCGACGAGAAGGCGCAGATGGGGAAAGATGGCAAGTGGCAGCTGAACGTGTACGATCCCGATCTGACGCGGATCGAACTGATGGAGTTCAAACCGGTTGAGAAGCCGTGCTGTTCGGAGTTTACGGGGCCACATCCGTCGGAGTGAGCAGCTTTACTGTGGGGTATAGGACGGGAGAATCGGGAAAAGAATCGAGGTCGAATGACAACGGTAAATACTTCTTTGGCTGATCTGGTTGCGGCGAAGACGGTAGTGACTGCCAAGGGCGATGGCGCCGCCGTCGATGTGAGCGCGGCCACCAGCCGCGTTTTTCTGCTGACGCTCAACATTACGAACATTATCGAGCAGGAGTCGCTGGATGTGAGCATCTACGGCTCGGCGGATGGGGCGGCGTGGAGTCCCAAGGCGATTGCGGCGTTTCCGCAGAAATTCTACCGGGATCAGGCAGTATTGCTGTTGGATCTGACGGCGCACCCGGAGTTGAAGTTTGTTCGCGCGCACTGGGATGTGGCGCGCTGGGGACGCGGGACGGAGACGGCGATGTTTGAGTTTGGGGTGACGATGAGGGAAGTTCCTGCCAGCATTTTGAAGGAGGCTGCGGCCGAGGCGCGGGCGATGGCGTGAGAAATTGCTGATTGCTGATTGAAAATTGAATGCACCGGGGTGCCGCGGTCGTTTGGTTAAATCAGCAATTAGCAATCAACAATTTTGCAGGCCTGCGTGGCCATTCTTTCCGGCGGTTTCCGTTATATTGATCTCGAGATGAAAAGTGAATCACAGGTAGTGGTGCGCCCGGCGCGCGGTGTGCGGGGCAGTGTGCGGCTGCCGGGGGACAAATCTATTTCGCACCGTTATGCGATGCTGGCGGGCATCGCCGAGGGACCGTCGCGGATTGAAAACTATTCCACTGGCGCCGATTGCGCGAGCACGCTGGGATGCATGCGCTCGCTGGGAGTGAAGTGGGAGCGCGGGAACGGAGATGGCGGCGACAACGTAATCGAGATTGAAGGGCGCGGGGCCGCGCTGGCTGCTCCGCGCGCGGCGCTTGATTGCGGCAACTCTGGCTCGACGATGCGCATGTTGAGCGGGATTGTCGCGGGGCAGAAATTTATGAGTGAGATGGTCGGCGACGAGTCACTTTCGCGACGGCCGATGGGGCGCGTGATTAATCCTCTTACGGCGATGGGCGCGCAGATTGCTTCACAGAGCGGACTTCCGCCTTTGCGGATTTCGGGCGGGGAGCTGAAAGCTATCGACTACAAGATGCCGGTGGCCAGCGCGCAAGTGAAATCCTGTTTGCTGTTTGCGGGGCTGTTTGCTGACGGAGAAACCCGCGTGGAGGAGCCGCTGCGCACTCGCGATCACGGGGAAGTTGCGCTGCGCGCGTTTGGAGCGCAACTTGAGAGCAAGGGAAATGAAGTGAAGATTCGCGGAGGACAGAGGCTTAAGGGGTTGGAAGCCCGGGTTCCGGGCGACTTATCGAGCGCGGCTTTTTTCTTGTGCGCGGCGGCGTTGTTTCCGGGATCGCGGCTGACCATTCCGAATCTGCTGATGAATCCTACGCGGGCGCGGCTGCTCGACATTCTCACCGTGCTGGGGCTGAAGATTTCCGTGACTCAGATTGAGGAGATTCACGGCGAACTGGTGGGCACGCTGCAGGTGGAGGGCGCTCGACTGAAGGGTGTGACTATTTCCGGAGCGGACTCGGCGGCGCTGATTGATGAGATTCCGGTGCTGGCGGCGATTGCGCCTTACACAGAGCAGGGAATTGAGGTGAGCGACGCCAAGGAGTTGCGGGTGAAGGAATCGGACCGCATTGCCGCGGTGGCCAGCAATCTGCGGCGGATGGGTGCGCAGGTAGAGGAGCGCGAGGACGGTTTGAAGATTCCTGGCGGGCAGAAGCCGCACGGCGCGGAGGTTGATTCTTGCGGCGATCACCGGATTGCCATGGGCTTTGCGATTGCGGCGCTGCGCGCGGAAGGCGAGACGGTGATTCGCGGGGCGGAATCCGCGGCGATTTCTTACCCGGCGTTTTTTGCTACGCTGGAAGAACTAGTAGAGCGGTAGGGCAACTTCAAGTCTGACGCGACTTCGGTACTGCCAGACCCAGCCGGCTGCAATGGCAGGGTCAATGCAACGGCCTTAACCACGAAGGACGCGAAGGTACACGAAGGAAATCCCGGCGGCAAAGCGCTTCGTGACATTTCGTGTACTTCCGGATTTCTCGATCAGTGTTCGCTGGTGGTTGGTTCCGGCGTGGAACGAGTCTGCTGGTTTTCGATTTTGAAATCTGGCGGCACTTGGAACAGGGAGGCGTCCGGCTCTGAGCGGTCGATGCTGACGACGCGCGTGGTGTGGTCGCCATGAAGCGGGTCGGTGCACTTCGTAAGCATCATCAGCTTCAGTTCCGGGGATTCCCAATTCTCGCAAACAATCTCAATCGGGCGATCGTTGCCTTCGGCACCCTCAGGAATCGTCATGGTCGTCTGCGTACCCCGGGCCTCGATGCCTTCGAAGGTTTGCGTGCCGAGCGATACGTGCGAAACTCTGCGTCGAACCGGCTCGCTTGCGGGGTCTGTACCCAATTGTGACGTGGCTGATCGCAGCGGGCGTTCGACTCGGGCGGGCGGCGATTGGCCAGTGGTCTCGGCCTGGGTGGGTTCGGGGCGCGCGCGATTCTCTCCCGCTACTGATATTACGTGGGCTATCTGTCGCTGCATGTCGAGCGTGTAATGAACCTTGGCGACGGGATCGGAGATATGCGCGAAAAACACCGGAGAGCCGGTTCCCTTCGGTTGAGCTGGCAAGGTCTCGCTTCGGGTTCTGCCATCGGAGTCGCGGTAGAGGTGCACCTGGGTGGTCTGGGATACGTGGGTACCGTCTGCCAGGACCTGGGAACGTTCGGATTCTTCCTCGGCGGAAAACGGTTCGCCGGCGATGGTGCGGACGCTGGAGAATGCGAAGGATGTCACGCCACCGACCATTACGCCTGTGCCTGTGCCGACGGAGGACGGCGCAGGATTGCCTTTCGCGCGGGTGGCGGTGTTGCTGGTGGTTTGACCGAAAAACGCGCGCGGTTCAGCAACTGTGAGCAGCGCTAGTGACGCGACTATGATTGTAAGCTTGCTGACGGGAAACTTCATGGTGATCCTCCACGGCCGGCTGGTCGGCCCGCTATTCCATTGCCCCATTGCTCCGAATTCTACTGAAGACTTTCGTTGCTTCCAAGCTGCAAATGGAAACGGCAGGCTGTCTGAATTCGTTGACCACCGGGGACACAGGGATCACAGAGTAGAGCTTGGATCGCGGAGGTCGGGGACTTTGAGAACACGGGAGGGTGCTGGCAGGCGGAGAGTTGGTGCGGCGCTCGTGGGCTTTCGGCCGACCGGACACTGGCTGTCCGTGGCCTGTTTCCGGGGTGTCTGGCCGCCGCTGGTCGTGATAAAGTATTGCCCACCTAACGGCTGGGATGTGGGCCCGGGCCAGGCCGCCATCCCCAGACCCCAATAAGGAGTGACCGATGACCACTCTCCGTGAAATCGTAAAGGACCGTAAAGTTTATTCCATCGATGCCGGAAAGACTGTGCTGGAAGCGGCGCGCTACAT
This sequence comes from Candidatus Sulfotelmatobacter sp., assembly GCA_050014115.1. Lineage (GTDB taxonomy): Bacteria > Acidobacteriota > Terriglobia > Terriglobales > Acidobacteriaceae > Sulfotelmatobacter. The sequence continues at coordinate 15,673 of JBEKDY010000006.1, forward strand.
GATGGAACACAACATCGGAGCGCTGCCCGTGCTGCGCAATGGAGAACTGGCAGGGATGTTTTCGGAACGCGACATTATGAACCGGGTGGTCGCGGTGGGAAGGAATCCGGGATCGACATCGGTGGCGGAAGTGATGAGTGCGAACCCGCGCGCCGTGCCTGCCGATGAAACCATGGAAGAATGTCTGTTCATCATGCAGGAATTCGGATTCCGCCATTTGCCGATCGTTGAAGGAAAAGAGCTGAAGGGATTGGTTTCGCTGCGCGATATCCTCAGGCGCCAGGCGGCGGAGAACGACCGCGGGACGCGGCGGGCGGCTTCGTAGGAAATATTGCCGAGCCGGAAGTCGAAGTCTCCAACATAAACAAAGCCAAAGTTCCCGCGCTGAAACAAAGTTAAAAGTCCCCAATTCAAGCAAAGTCAGAATCCCCACCCTAGCCGCAAGAAACGCGGCTAGCTTGAGGCACCCGCACGCGTAGCGGGTTTTCTACTCTCTGCGGCGCAGAATCAGTTCACCTCTTTCCGGGGGAAGTTCGAAGGGAATCTCGAAGACGGTGCCCTCGATCGGAACGCGCAGCACGAAAATTTCCCGCTTTTTCCAGCCGCTGATCCAGCGGGTGTTCGTGTTGAACAATACCCATCCGCTGACTTGCGGTTTTCCGGGGTCGAGATGTGCTGGACGCAAGGTGTCTTTGGTGACGAACTCCAGCAACTCAGCCGCATCCTTCTGAAAGGCCCGCGTGTAGGCTTCTTTCGCGTCTTTCTGCTCGGGATGTTTTTCAATTTCGCGGGCGGTTTCGTGATCCTGAGTGTCGGCATCTTTCTGGATTTTTTCCGCGAATCTGTCCGGGTCGAGGGCGGGTTGGATGACCTTGAAGTGCTTGAGGAATTGCAGCGAAATGCCTTCCGTGGCGATATCGATAGAAGTCTGGCCGCGATAGCGTATATCGAGGAGCACGCCGAAAAACGGCTCGTGGCGGCGCCGGACTTTTTCCAGCTCCTGGGCGTCGAGCGCGAGCGTGATGCCGAGGTCGCCCGACCATAGTCCGTAATGGTACTTTCCGTCGTCGCCACGGGAGAAGGTGCAGCCCGGACGTTGTTCGTCCCAGCGCACGGTAGTTGGTTTGGGTTTGTCTTTGCCGATTACAGCGGGGATCGCGCAGAAGTAAGAGCAGAAAAGGCATGCCGCGGCCAGCTTTCGCGTTGAGCGAAAAATTGAGCGGGAAAGTGTCGGTAACCGGAAGCTGCCCATAGCTGCAACCGGCGCTAGTTTACCGTGAGACTTACGGTGGCAGGCGTGGCTTCGTTGCTGGGCGCCACTCCCTGGGTGTCCGCGCCGGTCAGTGTGAAGACGTAGGTATTTTTCGGCGTGCTTCCGTTCAGGCCGGTGTTGGTGTAGTTCTCACAGCCGGGCACGAACAGTAAGCTCGCCGCAGTTAGGAAGAGAACTGACAACAGGCCGAGCCTGCGGCGCCGTGGACCAGAAGTGGCCAGGGCGAGCGCGACCAATCCCAGTCCGAGGAATGCGAACCAGAGGCTGTTAGAGCTTGATGCGAGCCGTACTCCACCGTTGATCCCAGGGCTCCGGCCAAGCGAAGCCGTTGTAGTTGGCGGCGGCGGTGCCGTGGGTCCGGTGGTGGTGATGGTGAGGACGGAGGTGTAAGGCGGTTCCAGGCCAGTGTCAACGGCAGCGGGACTGAACGAACAGGAGGGAGCGGGGGTAGCTAATGGCGTGATGGAACTGCAGGAAAGAGTGACAGTTCCCGCGTAGCCGTTGATCGGGCTTACGGTCACCGTTGCCGTGGCCGGGTAACCGGCATGCACGCTGGTGGGGAAAATCGCGGTTGTCACCGCCAGTGTGTAGTCAGGGGTTATCGACAGCACGGTCAGGGAGATGTTGGCAGTTTTTGCGGTGCTAGGGGCAGGGCCCGTCGCGGTCACGGTGAGGGTATAAAAGCCGGCGGGAGCAAGGTCGCCGACGGTGATCGACATCGCGACCTGCTGCGGAGGAGTCGCTGTGGCCGGGGGCGTGCATGTTGGGCCGTTCGCGACGAACGGGGACACGGTGCAACTGAGAGAAACGTTGCCGGTAAAGCCATTCACGGTTCCGAGGTTTATGTAGGATTTTGAGTCCTGACCGGCGTCCACCGCGGACGGGTAGGGTTCCGTGACCAGCATGGTAAAGTCCTGCCCAAAAGCCATGAGGGGCGATGCCAGAAGAGCCAGAAATAAGAACCGGTGCAGCAGGCGGACGGGAACGGCGATTCGGGATTTCAAGAAGCTGGATTTCAACATGAGCAGGTCTGGTCTCTTACCTTCGATTCACAGGATAAAGTAAAGGGTGCCCGGTAGTTTCTCCAGGGATGAAACGAATTCTAAATAGTAACATCATGGGGTTGCGGTAGTCGCGGAAGGGTCACTGCTGGTCTTGCTGCAGGAGTTCGGGCGAGGGGATGGTTCCGGTTTCTATCTGCTTCTGGTGTTCGGTGCGACGTTCGTTATCGATGCGTACAGCGGTTTCGAGTTCTTTCTGACCTTCTGCCCTGCGCCCTAGGTGCAAGAGAATCTTGCCCCGGAGGTAGTGAATGTCGGTGCGGTCCCGATCCAGTTTTCCGGCGGATTCGATGGCCGCCAGCGCTTGCGCGTATTTTTCTTGTCTCTCGTAGACCTTGGCGAGCCCAACTTCCGAATTTATCAGACGCGAGTCGAGGCGCAGCGCGTTGCGATAACTCTTCTCGGCATCGCTGTCCTGCTGCATGAGGGTATATACGTCGCCGAGTTCGTCGTAGTTCAGTGCCAAGTCCGGCTCCACCGCGGCATCTTTCAGGAACTCGTCGCGCGAGTGCTCGTAATCCTGCTTCTTCAAATAGGTCAGGCCAAGGTTGAAATGTACAAAGGGCAGCCTGGAATCGGCTGCGGCGGCAGCCTGAAAATCCTCTAACGCGAGGTCATATTGTTCCAGATTCAAGTGCGCTTTGCCCATGAAGAGATGATATTCGGGCGAGCCCTCTCCGACGCGCACCAGCTGCGCGGTTGCTCGCTCGTCAAGCTCCTTGCGGCCAGCGCGATGGGCTGCGATCGAAAGCACGTAGAGATAATTAAGCTGCGTGGATTCCTGCGTCCACAGCGGTTCCAGAGCGTCTGCGGCATCGGCCCACCGGTCGGCGAAAAAATAACATTGCCCGAGCAGATAGCGCGGCTGCAGCGCGTCGGGCTGATCGCGGACGACCGATTCAAAAGGAGGGATCGCCAGCAGAAATTCATTCTGCCGGTAGTAGGCGAGGCCGATGTTGAGGCGAATGCCGGCCATTTGCGGGAGCAGGCGCTCGGCGTTACGCAGCATTTCGAGCGCCTTGTTCCACTGCTTGCGCCGCATGTAGACCACGCCTAAATTCGCGTAGGCTGCTCCCGCTTGCGGATCAAGAGCCAGAATCTGACGAAAATCGCGCTCGGCTTCGCTTAGTCTGCCGTGATTCAGAGCATCTTGCCCATGCTGAAAAATCAACGCTGGCTGCGGCTTGGCTGCTGAAGTCGAAGCGGAATTCTGCGCGCTCGTTTGCCCTGTCGCGGCGGCGAGCGAGAGCAGGCCCAGCAACGTGCTAAGAACCCCGTGCTTGATTCGAATGCTTGACACTGGATGTAGTCTCTGCTGTAGTGTCCGCCAGCCTCCCCGTGAATTCAAGTGCGGGGATGCGTGGAAATCTGAGGGGGAATCGGAGACTCGCGCTTCGGTTTTAACGCCGCGGTTTTTGCTGCGGCTTTTGCCGCCGGCGAGCTGCGCGGGCTAAGGACAAGGCTGAAGGCTTCGATGGTCACCATCCGAGACGTTGCCAAGGAGAGCGGATTCTCCTCCACCACAGTTTCCATCGTCCTGAATAACGCTCCTCTGGCGCGTTACATTCCGAGCGTCACGAAGAAACGGATTGAGCGCGCCGCCGAGAAACTCGGCTACCGTCCAAACCAGTTTGCCCGCTCGCTGCGCAGCAAACGCAGCCATACCGTCGGAGTCATGGTGTTCGACATGACCGATCCGTTTTGCACGCTGGTGTTGCGCGGCATTGAGAACACACTTTACCAGTCTTCGTATCTTCCGATCCTCACCGACGTGCACAACGAGCGCGCGCGTTTCGAGCGCTATCTTGAGCTTTTGCTCGACCGCCGCATCGAAGGGCTGATCGTTGTGGCCAACTGGCTCTTTCTCGATATTAATCTGCTTGGGGACCTGGAAAAAAGCAGCATCCCCACCATCATGATCGGCTGTGAGCTCAACACCGACTCTATCAGTTCCGTGATCGTGGACAATGAAATCGGCGGTTATCTGGCGCTTGAGCATTTGCATTCGATGGGACATCGCAGAATTGCTATTATCCGCGGGCCCAAGACTCTGGCCGACAGCTCGCCGCGCTGGCGGGGAATCCGCAACTGCGCCAAGGATTGCGGGCTGGAACTCGACCAGCGCCTGATTGTGGATCTGCCCGAGTCACGGGACTTCACTTCGAGCTTCGAGGCCGGCCAGCGGCTGACGGATGAGCTGATCAAGCAAAAGAATTCTTTCACTGCGCTGCTGGCTTTTGATGACATGACCGCCTTTGGCGCGATTCGTGCGCTCTCGAAGGCCGGCCTGCGAGTGCCCGAGCACTGCTCGGTGATCGGATTCGACGATGTAGCTCCTTCTGCCCTCTACACGCCCTCGCTTACCACGGTCCGCCAACCCCTGGAATCCATGGGCGGAGCGGCGGTGGGGATTGTGGTGGAAGGCATCAACGGCGTGCTCGAGAAACGCGAAGTGGCCGCCGACCACCGCAAGGTGGCACCGGAACTGGTGGTGCGGGAATCCACGCGAAGTTTGCTGTAGGCGTCAAGAATTGGGTTTTTCTGGCTGCTTGGTCGAGCCGGGAGCGGTGGTGCGGGGCTGGCGTCCCGCCGAAAAGCGGGAGAAAAGGAAAAGATCCGGCTGCCGCTTCGCTTTTTTCTTGACAGCGGATGCCTTCGAAAAGCACTATTCATACGTTTTAATAGCAGGCTATTGGGGTCTCGAATCACCTGCCGACCGTTGTGAGTTTGAAAAATTACGCCGCCGTGCCGCCGAACAGGCGGCGCGGTTCATTGGAGCGCGCGCCGGTGTGCCCGCGCTAAAGGGGAGAACTGAATCATGAAATCGTCTCGGGAACTGTTGCGGAGCGTGCTGGTTGTGATGGTCGCCTGCGTCGCGGCCTGGGGTCAGACTACAGGTTCGATCACAGGCACGGTGAAGGATCAGTCGGGAGCCGCGGTTGCCGGCGCCACTGTCGTCATCTCCAGTCCGGAGCGTGGCATCAATCGGCAAATGGTCACCAACTCCACGGGCGAATACAACGAGTCGGCGTTGCCCTCGGGTTCGTACGACGTCATCGTGAGCGCGAGCGGCTTCAAGAAGTACGAGGCTAAAGGCGTGGTGCTTGACGTGGCGCAGAAGTCCCGCGTCGACGTGTCGCTCGAGGTTGGCGCGGCGACGGTCGAAGTGCTGGTCGAGGGCGCAAACGTAGCCCAGGTCGAGACTCAGTCCTCCGAACTCGCGGGTACCATCACGGGGAAAGAACTGACCCAACTCCAGTTGAACGGCAGAAACTTTACGACGCTGGTTACGCTGGTGCCCGGCGTGAGCAACCAGACGGGAATGGATGAGCCGCAGGTCGGCATCAACGGCAGCGTCAGTTTCAGCATGAACGGTGGACGCGTCGAATACAACAACTGGGAACTCGACGGCGGCGACAACATGGACAACGGCAGTAACGGCACATTGAACGTGTATCCCAGCATTGATGCGATTGAGGAGTTCAAAGTTCTGACTTCCAATTACGGCGCGCAGTATGGCCGCAACGGATCGGGCACGGTGGAAGTGGAAACCAAATCCGGGACGAAGGACTTCCACGGCGATGTTTATGAGTTCGTGCGCAACGATATGTTCAACGCGCAAAACTACTTCAATAGCACAGTTGCCGGCGGCACTGGCGTTACTCCTCCCTACAAGAAGAACGATTTCGGCTACACGTTCGGTGGACCGATCTATATTCCCGGTGTTTACAACAGGGACCGGCAGAAGACGTTCTTCTTCTGGTCGCAGGAGTGGCGGCGTGATCGCGTCCCGGCTTCATTCAACGTCCCTGTGCCTTACAGCAAAGAGCGCGCTGGCGACTTCAACGACGTGTGCCCCAACCAACTGTCGGGGTCGTACATCGACTGTCCGATTAATCCCACCACGGGCACGTATTACCCTGGCAATTTGATTACTCCCACCGCTACGGGAACGGCTCTGCTCGCGTTGATTCCGGTGGCAACTTCAGATGTCGAGGGCGCGGCTATTTACAACTCCAACGCGCTGCTTCCGACGAATTGGCGCGAAGAACTGGCGCGTGTTGACCACAACATTACAGACCACAACCGCGTAACGTTCCGCTATATTCACGATTCGTGGAACACGCTGGAATCCGGTCCCATCTGGGATTCCGCGTCTTTCCCGACCGTACAGACCTTCTTCAACGGGCCGGGCGTAAGCTTCGTGGCGCGCCTTACCAGCACCATCTCCCCCACTTTGCTCAATGAATTTGTAGCCAGTTACACCACCGATCACATCGCCTTCAAGTCCGAGGGGGCATGGCAACTTCCTGCCGGCTTCCAAATGGGGTACATCTACCCTAACGGCGCCGCTGGTAAATTGCCCGCCATCAATGTGAGCGGCGGAGCCGCCTACGGAGGCGGGTTCGCCGAGGATCCTGACGGAATCTGGCCCGAAGGACCCTATAACGCCAATCCCACTTACACTTATCGTGACAACGTCACCAAGATTGTCGGACGCCACAACCTGCAGTTTGGCGCTTACTTTGTAGCCGCCCAGAAGAACGAGTTGAGCAGCGTGCAGGTGAATGGCTCACTCACGTACGACATTGGCTCTCCAGTCAGCACGAAAAATGCTTTCGCAGACATGCTGCTGGGAAACATCGCGAGCTTCTCCCAGGGAAGCAACCAGTTGAAGTTCTACAACCGGTACAAGATCGTCGAACCCTATTTCCAGGATGATTGGCACGCGACGGACCGTCTGACCTTGAACTTAGGCTTACGAATCAGCCTGGAAGGGACTTACCGCGATCGGTACCAGCACGCTTATAACTGGGACCCCGCGGTTTACGCCGCCAACATCGCAAGCGCACCGACGATCGACGGGGACGGTTCGATTACGCAGAATGCGGGCGCGCTGGTTCCTCCGAGCATGGGTGGCAACCCGTTGGGTAATCCGTTTGTTGGTCTTGTGCAATGCGGAGGTCCGGGAGGGCCCGCCACTTTCGCTGGATTCCCGAACGCGTCGGTCGGCGGAGTCTCTGCCGTCGGCTGCTCCAAGGGGCACCTGTTTAACCCTGCTCCCCGCGTGGGTTTTGCCTGGGATCCCAGAGGGAAGGGCAAGCTTGCGATTCGCGGCGGCTACGGCATCTTCTTTGAGCATGCCAACGGAAACGAAGCCAACACCGAGGGCATGGAAGGCCAGTCCTCACCTCTGCTCCAGAGCTCATCGCAAATCAACATCGTCGGGACCGGACCTAACGGGGGGTACACGAATATTGGAAATCCGAGCAATGCCACACCTCCTACTTTCCCGTTGAGCTTCATATCTATTCCCAACCAAGCGATTTGGCCCTACATGCAACAGTTCCACCTTGATGTGCAGCAGGAACTGTCCGGCCACTCGGTGCTCACGGTTTCCTACGTGGGCAGCAAAGGTACGCATCTTGGCCGGCAGAGTGACTTCAACCAACTCTACCCGACCCCTGCCTCGAAGAACCCGTATCAGCCACACCAGCCGATCAGTGCCCAGGATTGCTCGGTGTATGATCCGGTTAACAATCCCACGGGCAACCTTAGGAACGTCGGTCTTTCGAGTGTGAGCGGCAGAGTCAACGGCCAGCTGGTTACAGGTGGGACGGCCGCCAACCTGCAGACGGCTTGTGGCAACGACGCAGACCCGTACCGGCCATTCCAGGGCATCTCTACCATTACCCGACTTGAACCTGCCGCATCCTCCAATTACAACGCCCTCCAGGTTTCGCTGCGCAAGAGCGTGGGAGCATTGAGCTTGAGCGCGGCTTACACTTACAGCCACTCCATCGACGACTCCTCGGATCGTTATGACGGGACGTTTGTCAACACCTACTCACCCGCCTCTAACCGTGCGAGTTCCACTTTTGACGAACGCCACATGTTCAACGTCGGTTACGTCTACGATCTGCCGTTCATGCGGAAGGCCGGTCTTGGCCATTCTCTGCTCGGTGGCTGGCAGTATTCCGGTATCGCTATCTTCTCCACCGGAACGCCGGCGACCGTCACCAATGGCACAACGTATGGGGACAATGCGGGCGTGGGCAACGGCGTCGGAACAGGCTCCTACGCCGACGTGATTGGCAATCCCAAGTCCAATATCCCAGGACCGAGTGCGCTCGCGGGTGGCAGTTACGTCAAATTTGCGCTCAATCCGGCGGCGTTTGCGTTGCCAACCGGACTCACGTTTGGAGACTCAGGTAGAGACGACATAAACAATCCGGGCCGCATCAACTTTGATATGGCGCTGTTCAAGCATTTTGCCATTAAGGAACGACTTTCCATCGAGTTCCGTGGTGAGGCCTTCAACATCTTCAACCATCCCGAATGGAGCGGTTTTGGCGCTGGCATGACTTGCACTGGCGGAGCGAATAACTCTGCCGGAGATCCGAGCTGCCTGGGTCCGGGAGGCGCCAACATGTTTGAGATCAACTCGGCACACCTTGGGCGCATCTTGCAGTTGGGCCTGAAGTTCCTGTTCTAACCGCGCGAGTGGTAGCAAAAAATGATCCCGGCCTTGTAAGAGGCCGGGATTTCTTTTTTGTTCGCGAGGCGACAGCCGCTCGGCTAAGAGTTAGATCGGAGCTAAACGCTGGCCACGGCCTGCGGCGCCCGCACCGCTTCGAGCGCGTGATCCAAATCGGCGATCAGGTCGTTGACGTCCTCAATCCCGACCGAGAGGCGGATCATCTGCTCGGTCACGCCCATCTGGACGCGGTGTGCGGGTTCAATCATGGCGTGCGACGTCAACACCGGGATGGACACCAGCGACTCCACGCCGCCCAGGCTCGGCGCCAGCGTAAACAACCGCATGGATTCGCTGGCCCGGCGTGCGTCCTCGCCCGAGCCTTTGACCTCGAACGTAACAACGCCGCCGCCCCCGGTCATCTGCTCTTTGGCAATTTCGTATTGGGGATGGCTTTTCAAGAACGGGTAGTGCGCGTGCCGCACCTTGGCATGCTGCTCGAGGAACTGAGCCACCTGGAGAGCATTCTCGTTCTGTCGCGCGACCCGCACTGCCAGCGTTTTTAGCCCCCGCGCCAGCATCCAGGAAGCGTGGGGGTCCATGCAGTTTCCCAGCGTTGTACGCGTGGCGTGAATTTTTTCGATCAGATTGCCGGGGCCGGCCACCACGCCGCAGATCAGGTCGGTATGTCCGCTCAGAAATTTTGTTCCGGAATGCATAATCAGGTCAATGCCATACTCGGCTGGATGCTGGTTGATGGGAGTGCCAAACGTCCCGTCAATCATGCTGATCAGGCCGTGCTGCTTGGCCAGGTCCGCGGCTGCTTTCAAGTCCACAACGCGCAAAGTAGGATTGGTCGGCGATTCCAGATATAACAGCTTGGTGTTCGGCTGGATCGCGCGCCCGTGCTCCTCATGGGACGTGGTGTCGACAAACGTGGTGTCGATGCCCAGCCGGGGCAGCCATTGCGTAAAAAACTTCGTTACCCCACCGTATATATCGCGCTGCGCCACAATGTGGTCGCCCGACTTCAGCAGCGCCAGAATCGTTGTGGTGATCGCGCCCATGCCGGAGGCAAAGGTTAGCGCGGCGTCCACGCCTTCCAGTTCCGCGATTCGCTTCTCCGCGACTGTGTTCGTAGGATTCCCATAGCGCGTGTAGAACTGGTCGGTGGGCGTCGCGCGCAGCTGTTCTTCGTTGTCGGTGACCTCAAAGGTCGACGTCTGGAAAATCGGCGTGGCCAGCGGACCATTCTTCTTCTCGAGATCAACCCCGCCGCGGACGGCTTTCGTGTCTGTGCGATGCGTGTTCCGTTTCATGGATTCCTCGTTCCATCCAGATTAATTGTGCGCGAGCACTCCCGCAAGGGAAGGAATGCGTGCCGCACCGTTTATAATTCCCCATTCACGAGTCTCTGGTGATCGATCTCTATTCATGGACCTGGGTCTGAAAAACCGCGTTGCCCTGGTTGCCGCCTCCAGTCAGGGGATTGGCCGCGCCACTGCCGAAGCCTTTGCAGCCGAGGGATGCCGCGTGGCCATGTGTGCCCGCAACTCGCAAACCTTGCAGGCGGCGGCAGACAGGATTCGAAAGGAATATGGCGTCGAGGTTCTGGCTGAAGCTTTCGACGTTACCGACGCGGCTGCGGTGGGCCGCTTTGTTGCAGCGGTCGCACAGAAATTCGGTGCCGTCGATATCTGCATTACGAACGCCGGCGGTCCGCCGGCGAAAGGATTCCTCTCCGCCAGCCTCGACGAGTGGCAGCGTGCCCTCGAATTGAACTTTCTGAGTACGGTGTATTTCGCCCGCGAGGTGATCCCGCACATGCAGCGGCAGCACTGGGGGCGCATCATCACTCTCACCTCCATCACTACCAAGCAGCCCGTCGCCGATCTTGTGCTTTCGAATGCCGTGCGTGCCGCTGTGGTGGGCCTGGTGAAGAGCCTGGCGAATGAATTCGGCAAGGACGGAATTCTGGTGAATAATGTCGGCCCCGGATTTACCGCGACTGACCGCCTGAAAGAGTTGGCGAAAACCCGCGCCGCGTCCACCGGAAAAAGTGAACAGGATTTATTCGACGGCTGGGCTGCGGACGCGCCGCTGAGGCGCCTGGGACAACCCCGCGAAGTCGCAGAGACGATCGTGTGGCTGGCGTCTGAGCGAGCGTCCTACATCACCGGCCAGACGCTGCTGGTGGATGGTGGCATTTACAAAGGTTTGTGAAATTCCTCAGAAACTTTGGCACTGGAAATAATGGGTTCGGAGACTCCATGAAGTCGATTGCTTCCCGGATGTCGGTGATGAGCGGTGAAGGCGCGTTGTCGGTGTTTGCTCGCGCCAAAGAGTTGGAGAGGCAGGGCCGGTCCATCATTCATCTGGAGCTCGGCGAGCCTGACTTCCATCCCGGGGCCTCCGTGATCGAGTCTGCCTCGAAGGCGCTGGCCGAGGGTAAAGACCGCTACTGCGCTGTGGTCGGAGTTCCCGCGCTTCGCGAGGAGATTGCCGCCTATTTGCATCGCACGCGCAGCCTCGCGATTTCGCCGGACAACATCGTGATAGCTCCGGGCTGCAAGATCGCGCTGTTTCTGGCGATGATGGCGCTGCTCGATCCGGGTGACGAAGTTCTCTATCCTGATCCCGGCTTCCCGGGCTATCCTTCGATTGCGCGCGGACTGGGCGCGGTCCCCGTGCCTTTCGATCTGTCCGCTCGGAATCGCTTTCAGCCTGATCCGGCCGAGGTCGCGTCCAAAATAACGGCTCGCACTCGCATGCTGATCACCAACGCCCCCGGCAACCCCACTGGAACTGTTTACAGCGATGAGGTGCAGCGCGCCCTTGCTGAGATCGCCGTGAAGCACGACCTTTGGGTTCTCTCTGATGAAATTTACGCGCGCATTATCTATGGCGGCGAATATAAATCCATGTTGCGCTATCCCGGCATGGAGGAACGAGCTCTGATTATCGACGGATTCTCAAAGAGCTTTGCCATGACTGGATGGCGTCTGGGATATGCCGTCGCGCCACCCGCGGTGGTGCCGGCTTTGGCGTTACTTGCCGTCAACACCTACACGTGTGTTGCCGAGTTCACGCAACATGCCGCGATCGAAGCTCTGCGCGACCGGGAAGGCTCCACGCCCCGTATGGTGGGCGAGTTTGCGCGCCGCCGCGAACAATTTGTGCGGGACCTTAACGACGTGCCCGGTTTCCGTTGCCAGCCACCGGATGGCGCCTTCTATGCCTGGGTCGACATCACTGCCACGGGCATGACTGCTGAAGAGATTTGCCAGCTTCTGCTCGAAGACGCCGGTGTCGCTGCGATTCCTGGAGCCGCCTTTGGCGCCGCCGGCAAAGATTTCGTCCGCTTCTCGTTCGCGTCGTCGACAGCGACTTTGCACGAAGCGGTGGAACGCATCATAAAAGTTTCCGCTGCCTGGCAGGGAACGCTGGCCGGCAAGTAACCTATGGACCCTGAGGAATATCGATGAAATCCTCGTTCGCATTTTTGCGCCAGTCGTTCTTGCTGGTTGTGGTTGTTGGCGTGTCCGCGCTCGCAACCGGCCAGGCTCGCCCATTCCCCGGCCCAGACCTTCAGCAGATTTATCTGCGTCTATTGCCGCAGATCGAAAAGATTCCTGCATTCGATCATCATGCCCATCCCGGCTTTGCCGACGATCCTGACGTCGACGCCATGGCCGCTCCGCCTAACGCCAGCGAAGCTCTGCGCACCCGCGACGATAATCCCGAACTCGCCGCCGCCGCCAAAGCTATGTGGGGATATCCTTACAACGATCTTTCTCCCGAGCATACGAAGTGGCTTATCGCCAAGAAGGCTGAACTCAAGAAGCAATATCCGGGTCAGGCCTATTTCAATATGGTTCTTGACAAAATCAATACTGAAAGCTCGGTCGCCAACCGCGCCATGATGGCCGATTACCTCGACCCCAAGCGTTTCTCGTGGGTTTTCTTCGGCGATGCTTTCATGTGGCCGTTCAACAACGAGCGGGAGACGGCCCGCAACGGCGACGAAGGTGTCTACATCCCGCTGCAAGAGAAAATGCTTCATCGCTGGATGCAACAGGAAAATGTCAGCAAGCTTCCCGCCAACTTGGACGACTATTTGAAGTTCATTGCGCGCGTGCTCGCGACGAACAAGGAAAAAGGCGGCATAGCTATGAAGTTTGAAGTCGCCTATTTCCGGCCAACGACTTTCTCCGATCCCCCGCGGGCTCAAGCGGAAGACATTTATCAACGCTACGTTACGGGCGGCATTCCCACCGAAAAGGAATACCGAGCTTTTCAGGATTACCTCTTCCGCTATCTGGTCACCGAATCCGGTCGCCAGCACTTGCCTGTGCACATCCACACCGCCGTCGGTATCGGCGACTACTTTAATTTATCCGCCAGCAACATCATGAATCTCGAAAGCGTGCTGCGCGATCCACGCTACAGCGGCACGACTTTCGTGATGATTCACGGCGGTTATCCGCTCGAGCGCGAAGCCATCTGGCTCGCCGCGATGAAAAATGTTTACTTGGATTCCTCCTTTGGCGAACTCGCCCAGTATCCTTCATCATTTAAGGAAACTCTTAAGATGTGGCTGGAAACTTTCCCCGACAAAGTCACCTTTGGCACTGACTGTTTCCCCTACAATGACATTATGGGTGCCGAGGAAAGCTACTGGTTGGGAGCGGAGTCCGCGCGCGTGTCGCTGGCTGCGGCTCTGGCAGAGATGGTTTCCGAGGGAGAAATCAGCGAAGCCCGTGCCCTCGAACTTGCGCATGCTTATTTGCATGATACGGCGGTGAAGCTCTACGACGGCCGGGTGCACTGAACGCGTTAAACCGTGTGAGCAGATCGTATTCTTCAAGGCCTGGACGTGGCGAAGAAAACCATGGCAAAGAAAAAACTGAAAGCCGAGACTTCTGCGCGTAAGAAATCAAAGAGTACGACAGCACTGTCAGGAACCGTGACGAGGACAACCGCGAAGGCCGGGCTCCAGCACATCCCGTGGCACACCGTCGGCCTTGAAGACCTCAACCCGCTGCTGCAACGGCAATTCGTCGTGGGCCAGGAGGTTATGCTGGCGCGCGTGCTCTTGAAGAGGGGATGCATCGTTCCCGAACACAGCCACCACAATGAACAGATCACATACATTCTGGAAGGCGCGCTGAAGTTCTGGATCGACGGGCGCGAGATTGTGGTTCACGCGGGCGAAGTGCTCACCATTCCTCCGAACATGCCTCATAAGGCGGAAGCCCTCGAAGATACGGTGGACCTCGATATTTTCAATCCTCCCCGCGCTGACTGGATCAACAAAACCGACCAGTATCTCCGCGCAAAGAAATAAGAAGATGATTCCACCCGGAACCTAATGCCACCTCCAACTCCCATCGAGCCCAAGGCCGTTGAAGCCAGGACCGCCGATGCACCCTTGGCCGAAGCGAGGCCTGCCGGACAACCCGCGACGAGCGGCTTCCGCTTCCGCTGTATCGCATGCGGCGATCTCACCGACTCCGCGGTTCAGAATTTTCGCTGCTCGCGTTGCGGAGACTTGCTCGAGATCACCAGCCCAAACTGGAGCCACGCTCAGGGATCGTCGGCTCCCACCGCGGCCGACTTGAAAACAATCTGGAAGCAACGCCGGGCTTCTCTTTCTCCCGTCGACTTGAGTGGCGTCTGGCGGTTCCGCGAACTTCTCCCCACGCTCGAGAACCTGCATCACGTGATTACTCTGCGCGAGGGCAATACTCCGCTGTATGACTTGCCGCAATGTTCGCGCATACTTGGCCTCCCACATCTCTTCGCCAAGCATCAAGGCATGAATCCGACCGGATCGTTCAAAGACACTGGCATGACGGTGGCTGCGTCCTTTGCGCGGCAGGCGGAGTTCCGCTGGGTGGCCTGCGCTTCCACGGGCAATACGTCCGCGTCCATGGCCGCGTATGCCGCGCGGGGCGGGCTGCGCAGCCTGGTATTGGTACCGGAAGGGAAAATTTCCTGGAGCAAGCTTTCGCAAGCCCTCGACTACGGCGCCGTCACTTGTCAGTTGCGCACGGATTTTGACGGGTGCCTTCGCTTGTTGCAGGAACTGGTTTTGCGCGCTCCCGTTTATCAGCTGAACTCCATCAACCCGTTTCGGCTGGAGGGTCAAAAGACTCTTGCCTTCGAATTGCTCGAACAACTCGACTGGCAGCCGCCGGATCACATCATCGTCCCCGGCGGCAATCTTGGGAACAGTTCTGCGATTGGGAAGGCCTTGCTGGAGATGCATGATCTCGGTCTGATTTCGCGTCTGCCAAAACTTTCCATCATCCAGGCGGAAGGTGCGAATGCATTGGTGCGTACCCTGCGCGAAGCTGGTGGAAGACGTCTGGTCACCGTGCAAGCCGAGACCGCTGCCACGGCCATTCGCATCGGAAATCCGGCTTCTTGGAAGAAAGCTATACGGGTGTTGCAGGCCACGGGAGGCGCGTGCGAGCAGGTGAGCGAGATCGAGATCGCCCGAGCGAAAGCAGAAATCGGCGCCGAGGGCATTGGCTGCGAACCAGCTTCAGCAGTGACTCTGGCTGGTCTAAGAAAATTGTTGAAGCAAGACTTCGTCAAGCCGGGGGAATCGGTTGTCCTTGTGCTCACCGGACATGTACTCAAAGATCCGGATTTCACCATGGAATTTCATCGCGGCGAGCTGCTTCGGGCGACTGCCGAGAGCGATAGCGCAGTCTTGGAACTCCAGGCTTTGCGCCGTCCTCCCATCGTCCTCGACGCCACGCTCGATGCCGTGATCCGGACTCTGGAAGAACAAGAAAAGTCGAATCTCCACATGTGATGGACAAGACTCAGGAAAATACTGAACAGAAGCTGCTAGGAAGCATGTCTAAGAAGAAAAGTCCGCAACGTCGAACTCCTCTTCGTCTCGTTTTGCCCGCGACTTCGGCCAACCTTGGGCCGGCGTTCGACGCGGCGGCGATTGCTATGGATCTCTACATCCAGCTTGACGCCCGCCCCGCCGACGAGTTCTCGATCTCAGCGAGCGGCCGCGACCACGACATCTGCGGCAAGCTTGAGGACCATCTCATCTTCAGCACTTACCGACAGGTTCTCGAGGGTGAGAGAAAGGAAGTTATTCCACTCTCTCTGCGCGTTCGCAACGACATTCCAATCGGGAAGGGATGTGGATCTTCCGCCGCCGCGCGTGTCGCCGGAATTGCGCTTGCCGTTCATTTCGGGCGCATGGGCTGGACTGACGCGCGCATCGTCGGCGAAGCCTCGCATCGCGAGCACCACCCTGACAACGCGTCTGCCTGCTGGATGGGAGGGCTCACCGTCGCCCGCATGTGGCGTGAATCCGAGCCTCAGATTATTTCCTTGCGCCCGAAAGGGAAGTGGCCCCTGTTGCTGGCCGTTCCCGAGGCCAGCCTGCCGACCGAAGAGGCTCGCCGTGTGCTGCCCGCTCAGTATTCGCGCGCCGATGCGGTGTTCAACATCCAAAATTCCATGTTGTTGCTTGCCGCGCTCATGCAGGGGAATCCCCAGCTATTGTCTACTGCGCTCGAAGACCGAATTCACCAGCCTTATCGCGCGCCGCTTTGCCCGCTGCTGCCTTGCTTGCAGCCCTTGAAAGGGAAGAATGGTTTTCTCGGCGCAGTGCTCAGTGGCGCCGGCCCTTCGGTGTTGGTTTTCCTCGATCCGCGTACTGACGCGAAGAAGGCACGCGAGGCCGTGGCTGCGCGGCTTCTACGTTACGGTTTGTCGGCCGAGCTGTTTTCCACCTCGATTACGCTGCGCGGCGCTCGCCGGTCGTTCTCTTCGTCCTCAGAGTAAGGGGAAGCGGCTAACCTTCGCGGGGAATGTGACTCGCATCAAGTTCCTCAGTTGCCCGGACGGCTGGCTGGCGGCACGACCCCATTCATGCGCAAGTATTCCACAACCTGGCCATAGTGGTCGAAACCGTGCCACGCTACAGTCGTGGCCAGGCCTAGGCGCGTCACTTTGTATTCGCCAAAGGGACTCTTCACGGTCCCTGTCAGGTTCTTTTCGTTGATAGTATCGATCGCTTTATGAACGTATACGAACGAATCGTTCAGGTATTTCAGAATGTCAGCCTTCGATGTGACTGAAGCTGGTCCCGACTCGTCGCCAATGTCCACCGGCGGCTTCTCCGACAGAATCGCCGCTCCCAGTTCGTAGTTCACGGCGGCAATGTGCTTGATCTGCTCGGCAAATGTTCGGACGCCCTTGAACTCTCCGTTGCTCGGCGCGAAACCGAACTTATCTTCCGGCATGGCCTCCGCCGCGGGAACCAGGTCGTGCTCGAGATTCTTGACGGTGTTGCTCAAAACTTGGGTCACGGTTCGCGGGATTTCCTTCTTCGCTTGGGCGAAAGCTCCAGCCGCCAGAACCAGCGTACAAATCACAACACAAAAGACTGTCTTTGCTCTTCTCTTTATCTCGATCATGATGCCCTCTCGATTCCCCCAAATAATCTTGGAATAAATCATCGCCATCTAAGTTACTAATCTCTCATCACGGCCGGCGTCATCTTCATCTCACTCAACGTCAACCGGTGCCGCCGAATGCTCGCGAGTCCCGCCAGCATAGCCAGTGCCGACCAGGCCAGCGCCGCCGGAACTCCGACGCGTAGCGCCAACTCTCCCCAAATCGCGCTGCCGACGGCCATTCCGCCCTGTAGCACCAGCAGATACATGGAGAGCGCCCGCGCTCGCATCCACGAAGGGCACATAGTTTGCGCTACAAAATTAAAACACGCCAGGATGCCGATCCACCCTGCGCCCGCCGTAAACAATACCAGACACAGCACCTCAAATATATGCACTTGTCCGGCCGCCGCCGTCATCGCGGCGAACAATACGGTCGATCCTGCCACCAACCCATCTACCGAATAGCGCAGCCGCAAGCGAGGCAATAGCGTCGCTCCCGCCATTGCGCCCAGGCCAAAACACGTCAGCAGGAATCCATATCCTTGCGCGCCGTGTGGTTGGCAGATTACTGGAAGCAGCGCGAGCAGGGAAGTGGCGCCCACGCTGAATGCCGCTGTGCGGATCAGCACGGACCGCACCTGCGGTGCTCCGCGCACATAACGAAACCCCTCCAGGATCGCATCGCGCAAACGCCCCCCGGCTGGCGGTTCGTGCGGCGCATGTTTCCAGCGCAACAAGAAAACGATCACGCCGAAAAAAGAAGCTGCGTTCAATAAGAACGACCATCCCGCCCCCGCCGCCGCAACTACGATTCCGCCCAGCGCCGGGCCCACCGCTCGCGCCACGTTGAATCCCGCAGAGTTCAGCGCCACCGCAGAAGCATGCCGCTGTGGAGAGACTACCTCGGGCGTAATCGCTTGCCACGCCGGATCGTTCATCACCGCGCCCAGTCCCAGAAAAAACGTGAACACCAGCAGCGTCCATGGG
Organism: Candidatus Sulfotelmatobacter sp.; assembly: GCA_050014115.1. Classification (GTDB taxonomy): domain Bacteria; phylum Acidobacteriota; class Terriglobia; order Terriglobales; family Acidobacteriaceae; genus Sulfotelmatobacter. Next base: position 33,910 of record JBEKDY010000006.1, read on the forward strand.
CTTACCACATGCCACAACGTGAGCCCGCCCAGCGCCGCTGCGGCCACAACCATCCAGCCCTGCGTAAACAGCAGCAGACGCCGCCGGTCCACCATGTCGGCCAACGCTCCCGCCGGCAGCACCACCAGAAAAACTGGAATCGCTGACGCTCCCTGCACCAGGCTCACCATCAGCGGCGATGTCGTGAGCTGCGTCATTAGCCAGCCCGCGCCGACGTTCTGCATCCACGTCCCGGTATAAGAAACTACCGCTGCAATCCACAGTGATCGAAACAGGGGCTCCCGCAGCGGCGTCCAAGCCGGGTCCGCCCGCTGGATCTCGACGGTCTGGCCTCCCGGAATTGCAGCGTGATCAGCCACTCTCTGTGTTCCTCTGTGTCCCCTGTAGTGGAGATTTTCTTCTTGTGCTCCCGCTCATTAACCGGAAGAATTCACCACGCTGGAAGCCACTCTAAATGGCCACTCCCGGCCCCTCCAAGCTCGAAACATATAGATCGCCAATCCTGTAAGCAGAATGACGGCCGCGTACCGCACTTCCTTCCAGGCATTTACTCGATTGAATAAAATGAAGAGAAAACCTGCAATGGCCGCCAAGGCTGGCAAAGGATACAGCCACATCCGAAACGGCCTGGGCATATCCGGACGCGTGCTGCGAAGCACAATCAGCCCTACGGCCTGCACCAGAAACTGCACTAGGATGCGAATCACCACCAGCGCCGCAATCGCATCCTTCAGCCGCAGAAAACAAAACGCCGCCGCGACCACTCCCAACGCCAGCAGCGAGATATAAGGAAAGCGATACACCGGATGCACCCGGGCAAACGCGCGGAAATAATTTCTGTCCTTCGCCGCCGCGTACGGCACCCGCGAATACCCGAGCATCAGCGAAAACACTGACGCGAACGCGGCGAACATCACCAGCCCTGTCACCAGCTTCGCCGCCCATGCGCCATAAATCCGCTGCATGAACAAAGACACCACATACAGGCCGTTGTTGTTCTGTCCCGCCTGCGCCAGTTCCCGCCACGGCACCACGGCCAGAATGCACGCGTTCATCACTATGTATAGACACGCAACCAGCAGAATGGAAAGCAGGAGCGCACGCGGAATATTCCGTCCCGGATCTTTTACTTCATCTCCCAGAAAGCAGACGTTGTAGTAGCCCCAATAATCGTAGGTCGCCACCAGCATCGCGCCGCCCAGCCCGGTAAAGAAAGCGCGCGAAAGCGTGAACGCTCCAGGGGGAAAATCGAACACCCGCGTCACGTTGAAGTGCGTGAGCCCGGCAAAGATGATCCATCCTATCGTGCCCATCACGCCCAGCCATAGCAGCTTCGACAATTTTCCGATCACCGAAATCCCCCGGTAAAGCAGCAGCATGGTAAGGAAGCAAATTGCCACCGCCACCGAAGTTCCCGGCGTCACGATCCATCCCACCTGAAGCGATCCTGCCCATGGAATATGCAAAGCCGCATTGTGCGCGAAGTAGACGGTATCGAGCATCGGCCAGTAATAAGCCGCATATCCGGCCAGCCCGATGCACCCCGTTGCAATCGATAACGGCGCAGAAAACGATAGTTGCCAGATGAACAGAAACGAAATCAGCCGTCCCATTTTCTGCGGCCCATAGATTTCACGCAGGTAGCGATACGACCCGCCCGAACCCGGCATAGCCGCGCCCAGTTCCGCCCACACCATCCCGTCGCACACCGCAAACAGTGCTCCCGCGATCCAGCCGATCATTGCCTGCGGGCCGCCCATGTAGCTCAGCATAAGCGGCATGGTGATGAACGGGCCCACGCCGATCATGTCGATCATGTTGAGCGCGGTGGCGCTCCCCAGCCCCATCCCGCGGATCAGGCCGGGCGAATTCGCGGACGCTTCTGTTGGAGATCCCATGCGAAGGTCGGATCAAACACGAACGACTGGAACGGAACCGGAAACAGGAAACCTCAGACTGGCAACTTGCAACCGACGACTGGCTACTGCTTCGCACTCAGCAAATTCACATACAGCCGCACCGCACCCGGCACCCCCGCGGGCAGCTGGCGGAAGAAGGCGTAGCCCGTATAGATATAAATCCCCTTGCCATACTTCGCCTTCAGGAGCCCGCCCTTCTGCGCATCCTCACCCGGATCATGGCAGCTGAGCAGCGCCTCGAAATGTTCATCCCATTTGTCCATGAAGTACAGCCCGCGCTCCTGTACCCAACCGTCAAAATCGCGCGCCGTAATCGTGTTCGGGTAGTGAAACACCTGATCCTCGGGCGCCAGAATCTCCACCGGAGCCTCCTCCACCGAAACTCGTGCCCGGCTCAATTCGGCTGAATATGGCGTGAAGTGTCCGCCATTAAAATCTCCCACCCCGGCGTTGTACTGCACCACAAGTGTTCCGCCCGCGGAAACGAAGTCGAGCAGCTTCTGGTTATTCTCCACGACGCCTTTCTGCGTGTCGTAGGCTCGAATTCCGAGAACGATCGTTCCGAATCTACTCAGGTCATCGCTGCCTAGCTTCTCCGCCGAAATCAAAGTCACATCCATCCCAACCTGCGCCAACACCGTCGGGATATCATCCCCTGCTCCCATCACGTACCCGACCTTCAAATCGTGCGGCACGCGCACATCCACCATGCTCACCCGCTGCCGCGCCGGCTGGTAATAATAAAAGCTGCCCAGGTCCTCGCGTGTCACCAGCGTATAACCCTCGCCGTATTTTTCTCCCGCCACGTCGAGCACCGCCCGCAACGTCGCACGGCCTTCCTGCATACCGGCAAGGAACACTTTGAACTGCACTTCCTTCTTCTCGCCCCGATGGGTCAATTCCACTGCCTGCTCCGCGGGTTCGGACCTCCATCCCTCCGGCAGTTCTAACCGCAACACTCCATGTTCGAGGCGCTGCAGATTGCTCGTCACTCCCACTGTCACCGTCGAACTCGATCCGTTATGCGTGGAGATCACCTGCGTCCCTGGCTCTAGCATCACCGAAAACGCCGGCACTACGGCCAGTGGACGTGAGCGTACTTTCCCCACATCGTCCAGAAACGGGGTCACCACCAGGGCAGCGATACGATTCGCTACGTTCGCTCCGGAAATCGAAGGTACCGCATAGGTCACCCGCGCCTGTAGGGCTGGCGGCGGAAACGGCAGCGTCGCGTATTTCTCGTTGTCGATGTGATTGATGCTCTCGGTTTCCGGATCGTCGCGATGCCAGTACGGCCGGGTATATGCGGCATCCTTCGGAACCCGCAAGCGAAAGGTCACGCGCAGTTCGTCCCCAGGTTTTATCGTCTCCGGGCGAATTCTCTCGCTAATCGTGTTCCAACCCGCCGGAACTTCCAGCTTGAGCCCGTCCACTGTCAGCGGCAGCTTCGATCCATTGTGAAACTTCACCGCGACCAGGAATTCCTGCCCCGGAGATACTGTCGTTAGCGCATCCGCTTCCTTCGGTGGCGCCGACGCCCGGGTGTTCCTCCCTCCCGATTCCACCACCGCCTCAAGGCTCACATTCAATGCCAGATTCAAACCTGTCTCGGCCTGCCCTATTTTCTCGTCGATCCGCATCAGCAGGTCGGACTTCGCCGCGCTGCTGATGCTGCTCTGCTCCAACTGGAGGCGCACAGTACTCAATCCTCGGAGTAGAAACGCGAGCGGCTTCGCCGCGCGCGCTGGGTCTTTCACGCTTTCGCCTGCCTCGGCAACGTCTGCCCCCATGCCTCCCAGCCCTTCCGCAAGCCACGGAACCTTGCTCTCCTCCGCTCCCAGCCTTTCCGCCAACCCCGGCAGGCTCGTATCGATCCCATCAAAGAAATCCTTCTCGTGCCCATCCCTATCTAGCTTCGGCGGCGCAACCGAATCCACCAGCTTGTAGAACGTAAACCGGTCTCCCGGGTCAATGGTCCAATTCGCCGCGCCCTGCGACATCTGATGCCGCAGTCCCAGCATCGCGAACTGCACATAGCCCATGCCCAGGTCGGCGTCGCGCTCGCCCGTATTCAACTTCAAAGTCCACTGATCGTCGGGGCACGTCATCGCCCCAAACCCGCACACATTTCCGATGTAAAATTTCTTCGCCTGCCAGGGTTCAAGGCCCGCGGCAATCTGTTCCGGAAACCGCTTGGGATCAGCCGCCGCGCGAAACGCCTCTTTCGCCAGGATGCTCGACGCCTGATGATGCCCGTGGCCGTCCCGATCCGTCCCCGAAAACCGCGCCACCAGCACATCGGGGCGGAATGTCCGAATCACCCGTACCATATCCCCCAGCGCCACATCATGGCCGCCCCACTTCTGAAAAGTCTCTTCCGGCGATTTCGAAAATCCAAAGTCCGCCACCCGCGAGAATCTCTCCTGCACGCCGTAGTACTGATCCGACGCCAGCAGTTCTTCGGCTCGCAGCACGCCCAGCACATCCGACAGGTGGCTCCCGATCTTGTTCTGCCCACCTTCGCCGCGGTTCAGCGTCATCAGCAGCGTACTCACGCCGCGTCCCCGCGCCTCCAGCGTCAACATGCCGCCATCTTCATCATCCGGATGCGCCACCACCTGCATCAGCCGCGCCGTCGTCCCCAACCGCCGCAGCGCCAGCCGCAATCCAGCCGCGCCCTGATCCTGCGGCAATTCCGCCGGCACCCCGGAGTAGGCAAAGCGCGGATCCACCAACTCGGCCGGGTTTGCAGAAACAGGAACTGCAGAAGAAGGTCGTGCGCCACCTGCTTTCTCTTGGGAAGGCCTTGCAGGAGTTTGCGATTCGCCCGCATTCTGCGACGCCATTGCCCCGACTAGGCAAAGCAGGATCAGCAGAGGGTGAATCGATTTCTGAACAAAGCGAGTGAAGGACTGAAGAGTGGAAGAATTGCGGCTCAAGGGCTGCCGCGCCAGGCTGACCGTTTCGGGATGTCTCACGCTACAAGGATGGGGCCTACCCACGCTACGACGCAAATTCTTTCTCAAAAATAACATCTATCCAATTGAACGTCGGGTGCCCCATTTCTCGCGTTTTTTGCGAGAAGTGGGGCTTTTGCGAAATGCGAATTCAAAATCACATCCGCAGTGACAGTCCTTCTCTTAACTAGGCCGGTGCTCAAACATCGCACAAGTCAGTGGCCTCGCGCAGCGACACCAGCGGATCGCGGCTCGGCACGAATTCGTGCGCCACATACCCTTTGAACCCGGCGTCGGCGATTGCCCTCATCACCCCATCCCACCGAACTTCCTGCGTCCCATCCAGTTCATGCCGCCCCGGCACGCCTCCGGTATGGAAGTGGCCGATCCACTGGATGTTCTGCCGGATCGTGTCGATCAAGTCGCCTTCCATAATCTGCATGTGGTAAATGTCGTAGAGGAGCTTCACATTCGGCGAATTCACTTCCTCGACCACGCGCACTCCCCAGGCCGTGTGGTCGCACATGTAATCATGATGGTCGCGCTTGCTGTTGAGCAGTTCGATACAAATATTGACGCCGTGATCTTCGCCAATCTTCTTCACCCGATTCAGCCCGGCAATGGTGTTGCGCGCGCCTTCGTCGTCCGACATGCCGCCGCGATTCCCGGAAAACGTAATCACGTTGGGCACGCCCGCCTTCGCAGCCAGAGGAATGTTCACGCGAAACGCCTGCTCAATCGCCGCATGATTCTCCGTGCGATTCAGAGCCTTTCCGATGTCGCCGCCGCCGGCGTATCCCATGGTGCAAATCAGCCCATAATGTCGCGGGATTTCATATTCATCCACTTGCAGCAGATCCACTCCCTTCAGCCCGATCTTCGCCGCATATTCGCACAACTGATCCAGCGGAATCTTCTCATAGCACCAACGGCTCACCGACTGATGAATGCGTCCCTTGCGCGGAGTTGCCGCCGTATCAAAGCTCGCCATATGCGATGGGACCGCGATAGCTGCCGCACCGGCAACCGAAGACTTCAGCAACGTCCGTCGAGTAAATTTAGACATAATAAATAATAAATAATGAAGAGGATTCTTTCCGAAACTGACAACTGACACCTGACAACTGACAACTGATCCCTGACAACTGCTTTACCGCCCTTCCTTCAGCGTCGCCTGGCACGCGCTGGCTGCGGTCAGCACTTCGCTGAACGCCGTCTCTTTCCGCAGGTCCTTCAGCAACGGATCATCCAGCAGCGCCGAATACGCGCAATAATTCTGTTGCACCGCCGCCTTCAGCAGACGCAGAGCCGGTTCCTTCTGCCCGCAATACGCCATGAGCGCTCCAATGCGGTACCACGCCTCCGGATCGGGTTCGATCATTACCGACGACTCCGATTCGCGGACGATCTTTTCAAAATCTGGCGGCCGTTGGGTCGCGGTGCAGGCAATCATTAAATCGCGGTGATAGGAAGATGCCTTGCCCATAGCCCGCGCAGCCTCCCGCGCCTCGGGTATCCGGCCCTCCGCCACGTATATATACGGAGTCACCCACGCCGCCCACTCCGATCCCGCATCCAGATGCACGAAGTCGTTGGCCCGATCCGTCTTGCCATCTTCCAGAAACGCCTGGGCACACGAACGGAAGCTGAAGTTTCCGGGATCCAGTTCTCGCGCTTTGTTGCACTCCTGCATCGCCTGATCCAGCATGCCCGCATACCGCAAAACATAACTCAGCGCGAAGTGAGCATCCGCGCTCTGCGGACGCCGCCGCACCAGATCAGTGGCCGCATCATACGCCCGCCCCAGTTCTCCTCGTTCCACTCGCGCCGTAATCAAATTGCTCGCCGCCATCACGCGGTTCGGGTCAAGTGATAACGCCCGCTCGTAGGCCGCATTCGAAGCCTGAAATTTCGCCTCGCCTCCTCCGCCATAATAAGAATCGTAGTAATAGCGCTGCCCCAGCGCCTCCCAGGCCGGAGCGTAGCTAGGGTCGATTCCTACCGCCCACTCCAGCATCTTGATTGCTTCCTTATTCGGCGCCGGATCGTGCGGCACCGCTACGCTGCGCAAATAAAAGTCATAAGCCTGCTGATTTTTCGGTTGGGACGCGGTTTCCATTTCGCCACCCGCTCCGCCCAGTGCCGGCAACAAGCCACGCTGCACCAGCGTGCTCAGTTGTTGTCGCATTCCGATCAAATCATCCGTCTTGGCGGTGACGCTGTTCTCCCACAGCACCCGGTCGTTGGGCACATCCACGCATTCCAGTGTCACCGTGAGCTGGTCACCCTGCTTCCTGAAATTTCCGGTCAGCAGCCGCCCCACCCGCAATTCCTGCCCAACTTTGTGCGGATCGAGATCCAGCCCCACATACTTCCGGGTCGACGACGAAGGCCGCACCTCGAGCGTGCGCGCATACGTCAACACACTGGTCAGTTCGTCAGCCAGGGCGAAGCGCAGGTAATCGACAGCGAAGTCGCCGTTCATGTTTTGCAGGGGGAGCACCGCAATCGCGTTGCGCTGCTCCGCGTTGGCCAGCTCGCGATGCTTCAGCCACCAGGCCCCCACTGCCGCCAGCACTGTTAACAGCACAGCTGCCAAGCCCACAAGAACGTACAACTGCAGCCGGTTGCTCTGCCCGAACGTTTTGGTTCCGCCCCGCAGCTTCGCGGAGTTGAGCCCGCTCCTCACCACTCCGGACTCAGTCTCCCGCTTCAGCAGCGCCAGATCCGAGCGCATTTCCAGCGCGCCCTGGTAGCGGTGCGTGCGGTCTTTCTCCATCGCCTTGCCGACAATGCCCTCGAGTTCCATCGGCAGCTTCGGATTCAACTGCCGCGGCGGCACCGGCTTCTGATGCAGCACCGCATCCAGTGTGACCAGAGAATTATTGCCCGTAAACGGCTTCTTCCCGGTCGACATCTCATACATCACCACGCCAAACGAAAACAGGTCGCTGCGGCCATCGATGGTCTCGCCCCGCGCCTGCTCCGGCGACATATAAACCGCTGTCCCGGGAATCACACCCACTGCTGTCAGCGAGTTGTCCGCGCCGGCATCATCGTCGGTTCCAAGGTTGTGCACCAGCTTGGCCAGCCCAAAGTCCAGCACCTTGACCTGTCCGCTCGGCGTCAGAAAAATATTCGCCGGCTTAATGTCCCGGTGTACGATCCCCTTGGCATGCGACGCGGCCAGCGCGTCCGCCACCTGAATGCTGATATCCAGCACCGGCTCCAGATCCATTGCCTGACCGTTGATCCGCTGCTTCAGGCTCTGGCCCTCCAGCTTCTCCATCACGATGAACGGATGGCCGTTGTTCTCTTCAATGCCGTGGATCGTGCAGATATTAGGATGGTTTAACTGTGAGGCCGCCCGCGCTTCCCGCTCGAACCGCTCCAGCGCTTTGGGGTCGCCGGTGAGGTTATCCGGAATGAACTTAAGGGCAACGTGCCGCCCCAGTTTGAGGTCTTCCGCCTCGTAAACCACACCCATACCACCGCCCCCAAGTTTGCCCAGGATGCGATAGTGGGAGACGGTCTGGCCGATCATGAGCGCATGCGCTCCTGCTCCGAGCGGTAATGTTAGGCTGTCGCTGGCATCCGGTCAACTGCCTTTCTTTTCCTGAAGTTTCAGCCAAATGGGCAAGTGTCAAAAGCCTGACCGCATGCCTCCGCGACCTCCGCGGCACTTGCTCCGTGGTCTCTGCGCTTTAAGGTTTCTGGTCTGCCGTAAGGCGCGTCCAGCAGTCCGAACTGGCAAGGGTTCCCGGATCAGTCGCAGCCACGTCCTTCCGAGTGGCTCCAGTGGCTCAATTCGCAAGGCTTCGCGTTACTATCAATTCCAAGACCGATATGTCCACGCCAAATCGTCACCTGGCAAAGCCTGCCCCCGACTCGAATCCACAAGATCGGCCCTCCCAGAGCAAATTCTCAGAGGCGGAACTGCGTGAAGCCATGCGCCGCCGCGCCGAAGAAATCTACGAAAAGAGTGGAAGAATTCCCGGCCGCGACCTGCAGAATTGGTTTATGGCCGAGGCTGAGATTCGCAGGGAAACCGCCACTCGCTTCGCCCGCAAACCCGCGGTGGTCGTCAACGTCGAAGGCGTCCAATACGTCGGCGAATACGATTCTGCTCTGGCCTCCGGCTACACTCCAGGGGAGTTCGTCGCCGGCGACCCAGTCCGCGTTCGTTTCGAGTCCGGCAAAATGTTCGTGATCCGCCCTAACGGCCAATACCTCGAAACCACCATTATCAACACAGCCAGCTGAAATCTACGGCGCCGGGTGCCCCATTTCTCGCGCGTTGCTTGCGCGAGAAAGTCTGCGCTGAGCCAAGCCGATGGGTGAGGATTTTCCTTACTCCAAGTAAAACGCTGCCGACGCTCCCACCCACTCCATATTTCTGTTGTGATCCACACCCATCATCAGCCCCCGCCCCATGCGGATGATCGTCAGCACCGCTGTCAACTCCTCCAGCCAGACATACATCACCCGCACCTCCGCCTTGGTCCCGCCAAATGGAGTCTCAATCACCGGCTCAAAATGCAGCCGCTCCTGCAAAATATAGTAAGGCCGCTTCTCCGCCGGAATCGCCGCAATATCCTCTTTCGTCGGCGCAATCACCACTCCCAGCCCGGCAAATGAATACAACGGCTTCAACGCATAGTTTTCCAGATCGCGCGGAATCTCCGGCAGCCGGTCCAGAAACCACGTCTTCGGCACCGACTCATGCTTCAGGTAGGGAATGGAAAACTTGCTGATCCGAAAATACCAGTTGGGATGCCCCGCCCACTCCACATCCAGCTCGTCGCGCCAGTCGAACCCAAACTTCACGCCCTTGCGTTCCAGTTCGTCCACAATCGTCCGGTTATAAATCCGCCGGATCGGCACAAGCTTCCCGTCGCGCTCATAATAAAGACGCGAACCTTGTTTCTTGATATCGATAATGTCGACGGTCCGCACCCCGAGCATCTTCTCGGTAAGCAGAAAATCCGGCAAAGTCTTCTGATGCAGCGGATCGATCTCCATCAAAATCACATTCTCCGGATCATGCCCGCCAACAATCGCCCGCCGCAAAAGCTCCAGATAAGTGGTTTGATCGAGCCCGCCAAGAAAATATTTGAGTTCGCCAGAAGCCAAACGCGGCGTAGGATCGGCCGAAGCCCGAAAGCCGAAGCCCGCAGCCCGCATTTGATACACATCCAGATAAGCCTCCGCCAGCGGCCCCTGATAAGCATAGAGAGAAGGGAAGGCCTGCAACTCCACCAGCTTCGGCAGCAACTCGCCGCGCGCATCGCGCACCAACCCAAAATCCACCTGCACAAACATGGGATGATCCGGCTCGTTCGGCACCTTGAACTCCGCCGGCACCGCCTCGTCCGATTTTGCCCGGTACTCCGGATTCTCCACCAGCTGCCGGATCAATTCGCCATCCGCTCCAGTAGCTCCTTCGGGAAAAAGCAAGGCGTCTCCGACAGCCGAAACGACACATGCGTCCCGGACAAGTCGTCCACCCGCCGCAAGAACGCTTGATATTTTTCGAGGGTAAAGCCGTCGTTAAACTGTTTACGAAGGAAAGGAATCATGGTTTCAACGTTCTGTCATCCTGAGCGTGGCAAAAAACGCCGACATGGTCGGCGTTTTTGCGGAGTCGAAGGATCCCTATAGCTATCACTTTCTCACGCGACCCAGCGAGGGGTTCTCAATATACGAACGCTGCTCTACGCCTCCACCAGAAACTTCCCATCCGCCATGATCTGCTGCTCATCCACCCAGATATTAAACTCCCTCCCCACCACATCAATATGCGTCGTCGAATCCCACTCCGCGCCCGTATGCGCCCCATACGGATTCCCAAACGCAATGTGCACTCCGGGATATTTTTCGTCCTGCAGAATCTCCCCAATCACTTCCTTCAAATCAATGTTCGTCCCAATGGCAAACTCGCCAACCCGGTCGCTGTTCTCGTCGGTGTGCGTATATTTCCAGAAATCGTCTTCCAGTTCGCGATTCTCCGAGTGCGCTTCCGTGAGCCGGTTCTTCTCAACGCGCACGGTCAGCGGATGCGACTGCAAATTTCCGAACTTCGCGCACAAATAATCCCCCACCACGCCATCGATCACGAACGTCCCGTTCACTTCGCCCGGAGTCGTGAAGATTTCCCCTCCCGGCAAATTTCCCCATTTCTCCGGAGTGATAATTCCGCTGGTCTTCAGCCACTTGTAGTTCGGATTCAAATCCGCCGTCAGGTCTGTCCCCGCCGCGGTCTTCGCCCGCACCGTGCGAGCCTTGCGCACCATCGCAATCACCTTGGCGCTCAACCGGTCCACTTTCTGGAAGTCGGCCCGCATCCCTTCCAGCATGATCTGCCGGTTGATGTTGACCATGTGCGCGTGCCGGATCTTTTTCCGGTTCACCACGTTCGTCATCTGAATCCGCGATCGCAACTCGTTCGTCTGAGCCTGCACCGCGAAAATCGAAACCTGGCTCGTCTCCAGGTCTTCCAAAATCTCGCCCGGCATATCCGTCAACGGACGCGGCGCCAGATCCTCCAGCACCCACGCCCGATAAGGTGCTCCCACTTTTTGAATTTCCTGAGCCAGTGCCGCCGCGATCTCGATCGTAGCCTCGTCGGTAATCACACAAACTTTTTCCTGCGGTTGCACGCGGAGGCAAATATTCACCGCATTACGTGCCCCAGGTGTGAACTCGGGATCGAAGGGGATGTGGTTGACGTCGGTATCTTCTGTGCGGTGGGTGCCCCATCCTTGTCGCGCTTTTTGCGACAGGGTGGGGATTTTGTCTTGGCTCACAGGAAGGCTCATCCTACTTTTCTCGCGGCTGCCGGCTCTTCTTCCAGCCCCGCTTCCGTCTCCTCCACAATATAATCGACCACTTTCTTCAAATCTCCAGTCTGCTCAAACACCCGCAGCTGACGGTCGGCCCCGCTCCCATTTTTCAGGATTTCGTGAACATAATTCAACTCTTCCCGCGAGTCCAGTTCGTCCACCACATCGTCCACGAATTCCAGATACTCGTAAATCAGATCGCGTGCCGGCACTTCCGTCTGCTTGCCGAAGTCGATCATTTTTCCATCCAGCCCGTAGCGCGACGCCCGCCACTTGTTTTCCATGATCAGCGCGCGCCGGTACAACCGGAATCCCTGGTTCGCGGTGTGCAGTTTATACAGCTTCGCCACCGTAGCCTGAATCAGTGCCGCGATCGCAATCGTCTCGTCCGCCCGCATGGGAACATCGCACACCCGGAACTCGATCGTATTAAAAAATGGATGCGGCCGGATGTCCCACCAGATCTTCTTCGCATTATCGATGCAGTTGGTCTTGATCAGCAGTTTGACGAAATTCTCATACTCGCCCCAGCTGGGAAAATAGTCCGGAATATTCGTCCGCGGAAACTTGTCAAACACCTTGCACCTGTACGACTTCAGGCCGGTATTCATCCCCAGCCAGAACGGAGAATTCGTCGAAAGCGCCAGCATATGCGGCAGAAAATATCGCGCATGATTCATCATGTGGATCGCGGTCTCGCGATCCTCAATCCCGATGTGCACGTGCAGCCCAAAAATCAAATTCGCCCGCGCCACCAGTTGCAAATCTTCGACAATGTGTTTATAGCGGTCGTCGGGATAAATCTCCTGCCCCCGCCAGTCCGAAAACGGATGCGTCGCCACCGACGCCAGCCGTAACCCGTTCTCCTTGGCCAGCCGCACAATATCCCGCCGCAGCATCTTCACTTCCGCCTTGGCGTCTTTGATGTTGTTGCAAATCCCGGTCCCCACCTCAATC
>JBEKDY010000007.1:0-42678 GCA_050014115.1 Candidatus Sulfotelmatobacter sp.
TGGAGAGGTGGCCGAGTGGTTGATGGCTCCGGTCTTGAAAACCGGCATGCCCGAAAGGGTATCGGGGGTTCGAATCCCTCCCTCTCCGCCAGATTTTCTACGCTTTTATTTCCACCCACTTGCGCAGCTTCCGCTTGGCCTGTCATCCGTCCGCCATGGCCTGGCGGCAATGGCGAACCTCGCGCAGCGGACTTGACTCGTCCGGTTATCGCGTTAAATCCGGACCTGCAGATGCGAGTTGGATCGACCCCTGGTATGCATTTCTGAAGCGCACTCGGACTAGCCAGAAAATCAGCATAACCAGTGGGAGGACGCTGAGAATTAAATACAACGGCGTGCCGAATAGAGCCGGGGACAAGTGTTGCCCGAGCCCCACTGCCGAGAGCAATCTCAGCGGGCGGTTTGACGGCCCCAGGAAAAAAGACCCGGCCGCGATGAAAAGGCCAAAGCACATGCGCCAGAGATGCCGCGCGATGCGCTTTGTTCCAAAAATACCGCCGCGTACAAGCATGCGAATGTCCCCGGCGCCGGCCAGCAGCATCACGGAACCCATGAAAAAGGTCATTCCGACCGGAACTCCGTCTTGTGAACTCGCTCCGCTACGCACAACTTTCAGACCATTCATCCAGGTGAGGGTACCGAGCGTCAAAGGAATCAGGAGCACAGCCCAATCGAAACGACTGGTTTCCCCGTCTCTGCGCCTGGCGGTGAGCCATCCCGTTCCGATGAGATAGACGGTCAGAATGCCACCGCCGATGTTGTTCGGTTGATGCCTCACGATTGCAAGGTAGACAGCGAGGACACCCATGGTGAGCATGGATGCGACAAAGATTTTTCCCGCCAGCACATGGCGCGGGGAGCCTTTCCGGAAGCACATTGCAGCGGTTCCCGACAGCAACCCCAAGGTCCCCGCGAAGATATGAGCCATCAGGATGGGCGAATAGGGCATGGGTGCCTTCTTGGGGATAATATACGCAGACCTGAGCCCGAACGTTCCACTTACACTCCGAGTGCCCGCTTGATTTCGTGACGTGTGCCGCCCCGCCCGAAAGGAGCCGGCAGCGCGGCTAGTACGACACCAAGCTGCGCCTTACCTGCATTCTGGATCTTCAGCCTCCGCGGGGCAACCTTCACTACAACAGTCAACGAGCGCAGGCTGAGCACGAGTATGTTCGGCATGGAACACATGCGCTGTGTCGGTTTAACGAAAAGAGCCGGATAAGTCCCGGTTCGTCGGAATCCGGTGGTGATCTGATGCCGGCCGCCACGCTTAGTAAGTCAGAGAGTCGCTGGTCGATCGCGGACGGCCCGCTCTGTATGCCGATTCAAAAGGCTTACCGAAGTGCGAATTCGGCTGTGCTGCCGTTGAAGTCCTGTGTAGGAATTGCGGCCAGTCCCGGTATTGCGTTGGAAGCCAGCCCTTGCCGTTATAGCCGTAGTAATTCCATGTCATTCGGCAACTGAAGCCTTTACCCAAATCGAAAATCGCCCGCGCATAGGGCTTCTGATAATTGAAGGCCAGCGTCCCAGGTACCTGGAGCGGATCGATGGCGAGCGTATTGCCTCCGACGAAGGTCCCAGCATATCCGACGCTGGCGGTGACTCGCGATGTGGGCTTCCAGGTAACGTCGCCATACAGAAAGTGTTGTTTGCTGGAGTAGTCCCCCAAGCCAGACATCGCCGCCGGCGCATAACCCAGGCTGGCCGGGCATTGCGAGGCGAGCGGAGGCGGGGGACCATTTGCGTTTTGGTAATAGCAAATCTCCGCCTGGTTATAGATGTCGGTGTAGGCGTGTCGAAGATCCTCGGGGTGCAAGAACGGGAAAAGTTGCAGAATGGATTTGGTTCGAAGTCCCAGTCTGGTAGACCCCGACCGTAATGGCGTGCGCATCGTTGCTCGACAGCATCGCGAACAACACGGGAATCAGCTCGTGTCACACTGGCATTGAGCCATGGTGGCGGAGGAAAGCGATCACTCACCACAGCCATAGAGGCAAGCCGTGAAGGTGATCCGCCCCGGATTGAATTCCGGGGCGGAGTGGCCCGATTCGATGCGGCCTCGGCTTTCTCAGAAAACCGCAACGGTGCCCACGAAAGGCGTATAGCTACCTCCGAAGCCGCAGAGGAGCTGGCCGGACGTTTCCACATCGGGGGTATATGCAGCATAGAGTGTGCATGCGCTGGATGAGTTAATCAGCGTCGCCATGATGAACCGGTCATTCATCTGGAAACCGAAATCAATGTTGAAGAGGCCAGGTTGGACCTCGGTAAGGTTAAATCCACAGGGAGGAGTTGTGGCCGCTGCTCCCGTCAAATACGAATTGAAGCAGCGCGTGATGGTGTATGGCGCGTTGAGCCCCTGCACCACCGCCATCGCCTTAACCCAGCCGCCCGCCGTGCGCGCCTGCTGCACGTTGCCGTCGGTGGCGAATCCGTAAGAAGCGCCGTGGCCATAGACTCCGGTCGTCGTCCCGTAGGCATAGATTGCCGTGTCGCCTTGTCCGTAAACGCCGATACTGCCTGGCGCGCCCGAATTGTTGAATCCCGCGACGCCGGAGCCTGGTCCTGCGAAAGTGACGCCCTGCACTCCATTGTCACCACTGACTGTGCCCGTACTCTCGCCGTAGACTCCCACTGCAGTGGAAGCACCGGTTACTCCGAGGCTGGCCGTGATCGAGCCCGCAGAGAAACTCCCGGTGGAATCGCGCTTCACAATGGCGCTCGCGGTCGCGGCACTCGTGGGTGCGACGTTCCATGCGAAATTCAGCGTTCCTGAGGTTGTCACCGGAGATCCAGTGACCGTAAAGTCCGAGGACGGTGCCGTCAATCCCACGCTCGTCACCGAACCCGAGCCCGAGGGAAACGTCTGGCCCGCGGCGAATGTGATTAGTCCCTGGCTTGAGATCGAAAGCCCGGTTTCGGTGGGGGTTGCCGACCCTGACCCGAACAGCAGATTCAATTTGCCCGACGGCGCCGTGCTGTCGTTGCCGACGGGTTCGGCCTGCCAGCGGAAGGTCTCATTCACCGCTTTCTTCGCGCTGCTGTTGTAGGTCGAAGCAGTGAGGTTGATAGGCTGAGAATTCTTCCCTGTGCTAGCTGTCGCGGCTGAGACGGCAGGCAATGTCAACAGGCCGCGGAAGATGCTGGTTCCGCTCACGTCAAGTTTCGCCGCTGGCGCCGTGTTCCCGACGCCAACACTGGTCCCGTTATCGAAAATGACGGAACTGGTGATGTCAGCATTGGCATCGAATTTTGCCAGCGTGTTTAAAGTGCCGCCCGCAGTGGTCACCGGCGTGGTACCGGTGGCCAGCGGCTGCGCCGTTACCGCTGGCACCGAGGCAGTTGCCAGGCTGGAGGCGGGTGCGGCCAGCACAAAGGCGGAGGGCGGCAACCCACCGATCGTCTCCGCATCCGCAGCTTTCAGCGCGTAGGGCACGCTGAGCAACAGAGCACGTGGGGCTTCCTCGCCTCCATTCACACGCACGCCGAGCCAGCGCGCTTCGCCGGAGCTGAACAATTCCAGCGGCAAGCCTTCCGGCCTGGTCGCGCCGAGCTGGATTGTATAGTTCCCCTTGCTGTTGGCAGTCACGTTCTGCGTTTCGAGCCACAGCGGCGAACCTTCGTATTGATCTTTGTAGATGGAGAACGTGACCCCGGCGATTCCAACCAGGGGCTTGCCGTCCACATCGAGTACTCTCCCTGAATAATTCACGAGACGTGGAACCATGCCTCCCGTGACAGCGCTGTTTTGCGCCACGAGTGGCAGCGTGCATGTGATCATCAACAGACAAATGGCCAAAATGATAGTGGTGCGCATAGTAGATTTCTCCTTTTGACGTCTTGTGGTTTCCTGAGCGAAGAAGACGGGTAGCGGCCCCCGAGCGCCGGCTAAGTCCCGAGATCTGCCAAAGGCCGATTCAAATCGGCTCTACTTGGGATATCGAGAACGAAAGGGAAAAGACGACACGCCAGCCGAAAAAATAATGGCTTGCGGCTTTGGACGGGGATATTAGTGCTTGGAATTGAGCGCAGCCAGCTCAATCGCGCTGCGAGTATCGGGATGGCCGGCGCCGATACATTTTTCAAGATTCTGGGCCGCCAAACCGGCCGCCGCTTGCGCCTCGCCATGCTTGCCCTGTGCATCCAGAGCTCGGGCAAGGGCCAGGTAGGCATAACCCAAGGTGCTGGAGAAGGAACTAGGCTGGGTATTCGATTTTTGCAACTCCCGAGCGCGGTTCGCATCGGCAACCGACTGCTCCAAACTTCCGGATGCGAGTTCGATGGACGAACGATTCAGAAGGAAGCCAGGAAACGCAAACGCACCTTGGCCTCCACTCTTTAGTGCGGCTTCTCCGATAGCAACCGACTGATCTGCAAGCTGGAGCGCCAACGGCAGATTGCCTTCTCCAAAAGCAATCTTCGAACGGTCTGCCGCCAGACTGGCAAATGCGTAGTGCGCCGGAGGAAGATGCTTGCGCATCTGCGGTTCGAGTTCGGAAAGCAGCTCGGAGGCTTGCGCGAACTTGCGTTGACTGATCGCAATGCGCGCTCGTTCCAGCAGCGATTGACCAGTCACCAGTTGGTTGTGCTCGCTTTGCGCTTTGTCGTAAGAGCGCTGCGCGTAGCCGGCAGCTTCATCCAGGCGATTCAGTTTGCGGAGCATCTTGGCATAGTTGTTCAGGATCATCGAGGTCGACACTTCGACGGAGTTGCCATCATTGGTGAGATCGAGGGCCCGCCGTTCAATTTGTTCGGCCTCGAGCGTGCGACCGATCTGATCCAGTTCCAAGGCCCAGTTATTGAGCAGGTGGACGCTGGTGTCCGTCTCTTCCCATCCCAACGAGGACAAGAGAGAATTCGCCTGTGCGAACTCTGACAAGGCTGCGATGTTTTGCCCGGCGTCACTATAGGCGCTTGCCAAATCCAGGGCGGTGCTCATCTTCAGAAGCTCGGTCGCGACCGGTGATTGCTCCACGATGCGTCGCGCCGCTTGCATGCGCGCCACACCGTCCTTTGCGTGTCCAGATTGGCGAGCAACATCGCTTCCAATCCGGAGGCAAGCCACGCGATCGAGGGCATACCGTGGATCATCAGGCAGCTCGCGGAGCCCCTCCTGGACAAGGGCCTCGGCGCGCACCAGGTCTTCGTCTTGCGAGAGGCAGTCGGCAAGGGCGCATGATGCGCGCGCGCGAACCGAGTGATCGGAGAGGCCACGAGATACCTGATACGCCTTCTCGACAAGAACCCGCCCCTGGGCGACCTGGTCCTCGGACGAGTAGCTTTCTCCAATCCATATCAGAAGATCGGCGCGGCGCAAAGGGTCCGTAGAGTGGTGTTTTTCGGTCACTTGCGCGGCCTGCGCGAGTAGATCGCTAACCGAGAATGCTTTGTTGGGCGCAGCGTCGTAAAGAAGGTAATTCAAGAGCTCGTCATGTTCCTGGCTCCGTTTGAGTTGCTGGAAAGCAAAATCTCTCTGGCTTCGCGCGGTTCGGGCCTGTACCCATGTCCCCACAAGCCCCGCGCAAATGGCGAGTACGGTGAGCGTCGCCAGTGCGGCTACGGCTCGGTTTCGGCGGATGAACTTTCCCGCGCGATAGGTCAGCGTATCGGGCCTGGCGGTGATCGGCTCATGCCGCAAGTAGCGTTGCAAATCGTCGGCCAGCGCCGTGACCGAGGCATAGCGTTCGCGCGGGTTCTTCTTCAGCGCCTTAGCCAGGATTGTATCGAGGTCTCCACGCAGCAGCCGTCCAAGTTTCTCGGGAGTTGTGGTGCGCCTGGCGGCGTTGGTAGTAATCTCTTCGCCGGTGTCCCTCGCTGTGGTTACAACATCGGATGGGCGTTTCGGCTCGGTATCTACAATTGCCTTCACCAAATCGGCTGGAGAGTGTGCGGTTCCAGCGGGGTGCTGTCCGGTCAGCAATACATACAGCAGCACCCCGAGGGCATAGACATCGGTGGCAGTCGTGACGGGTGCTCCAGTCACTTGCTCAGGCGCCGCGTACTCGGGCGTCATCGCGCGGCCGCCTTCGACCGTGAGCAGAGTCGCCGTACCATCTTCCGCTTCGCCCTCGAGCAGTTTGGCGATTCCGAAATCGAGCAGTTTCGCCTGCCCATCCTTGCTGACCAGAACGTTTGAGGGCTTGAGGTCGCGGTGTACGATCAGGTTTGCGTGAGCGTGTGCCACCGCTCCGAGCACTTCAAGGAAGAGGCGGATTCGCGCTTCCACATCCAGATTCCGCCGGTCGCAGTAGCGATCAATGCTGTCACCCTCGACATATTCCAGAACGAGATACGGTTGCCCCGCGGCCGATACTCCAGCATCGACGAGTTCCGCAATGTGCGGATGCGAGAGCCGTCCGAGAATACTGCCCTCGCGCTTGAAACGCCCTTCACCGCCTTTCCCCATCAGTGCGATGTGGATGAATTTCACCGCCACTCTTCGCTCAAAACGTCCGTCGTTGCGCTCCGCCAGCCACACGCTTCCCATTCCACCCTGCCCGATTTGGGAGATCAGAGTGTATGGCCCAAGCGTCTGGCCCACGAGGCCAGCGGAGTTCGGCAACCCGAACCCTCGCTTCTCCAGGAAACCTTCTTGTGACAGCACTTGATGTTCCTCGAGGAGATCTGTCAACCGCGCGACCAGTGCAGGACTCCGCTCGCCGAGCGACCGCAGCCACGCGGCACGCTCGTCGCCAGACATTGCGAGCGCCTGATCCAGGTATGGGCTTATCGCCAACCACTCATCTGGGCTCAGTGTAGGCATAAAATCCTCAGAGCAATGAATCCGCGCTGATTTTTCGATGGAGGTAAATGCGCGCCTTCTCCCAGTTCCGCTGCACCGTGCGCTCCGATACGTCCCGCATGGTGGCAATTTCCCCGAACGAAAATCCGCAAAAGAACTTCAAGTCAACAACCTCAGCGAGGGCAGGCTCCACTCTGCTCAGTTCTTCCAGCACTTCGCCGATTCGCGCAAGCTCTGTGTGATCGACCGCATTCTCCGCAGCGTTCGTGTCGAGCGAAGTTAACTCGAACAGCCCACCGCGCTTCTGGGCGTGCCGTTCTCGTGCATGATCGATGATCAATCCCCGCATGACCCGAGCCGCGTATCCCATGAATCGAGCGCGGTCCGGAAACGACGGTCCCTCGCGAGCCGCCATGTCCAGGTATGCCTCATGCAACAGGGTCGTCGCGCTAAGGCTGACGGCCGCGCCCGGCCGCGCCAGTTCGCGCTTGGCCAGTTGTCTCAACTCGGCATAAAGGGCACTGAAAAGCGCGTCAGCGGCAGCCGCATCGCCTTGTTCGGCGGCGCCAATAAGCCATGGAATTGTGGCGTCCGGCCTCATCCTGAATCGCGCGCAAGCGTCTCTTATTTCCTCCGATTAGTCAAGACGCTTGCCCGTCTAGCTCATGTCGGCTCCGCTGCGGCAGATTCGAACAATGCCCGGGGAAGAAACTTCTTCGCGGATGCTCGCGCCCCGCCGGATTACTGCCCAGACTAAAGATGCAGGGGGAAATCACTGCGCTTAGATTACGGACACGTCGCTTCTTGACGTACTCAGAGCTGTACCGAGGGTTCGAATCGTCACTGCTCCGGACCATTTGTAAGTCCGCGGGTGATTCAAATGGCGCTGAAGTTTCTGTTTTGGAGGGCAGCTCGGGTCGCGTGTTGAAATCGGCGGCGCCTTTCCTCTAGGCAATTCCCGCCGAGCGGTAAATCTGTGTGATGTAACGCATGTCGCGCAAACCTTCTTCGCCCGGCGATTGTGGCTCCAGCCCGTTTTGGATGCAGTGGGAAAAATGCTCGGCTTCTGCCTGGAATTGTGAGGGATCGCGCGCCGGGTTGAGTTCGTCCAGTTGCACGCCTGCGTAATCAGCCCGCAGCCGCAGTCCTTCATAGACGAAAGCGGAATCCACTTCGAGCCAGCCTTTCGATCCGTGAACGCGATAGTAGCCTTCCATATCGGCGCCGTAAGTAGTGTCGCAACTGGCTAGGATGCCGGAGGGGAACTTCATCGTCCAGGAAACATTCTCCTCTACTTCGTTGAAGCGGCCGTCGTGATCAATGACCGAGGCATAGGCCGCGATGTGCTCCGGCTCTTCGCCGGTCAGGTAGCGGCAGGCGTTGAGTGAGTAGATGCCCACATCGAAAAGCGGCCCACCCCCGGCAAGTTTCTTGCTGAGCCGCCACTCGCCGGCAGCAATGTTGAAGCCGAAGGAGCTCTCGATCGCCTGCACCTGGCCGAGCGCGCCCGTGCGGATAAGCCCGATCGCTTTCAGGTTGGTGGGCTCGTAGTGGCAGCGATAGGCGATCATCAGCTTGACGTGGGCCGCCTTGCAGGCCGCGATCATCGCCTCGGCGTCGGCCACATTGGTCGACATTGGCTTTTCGCAAAGCACGTGTTTGCCGGCTTTGGCTGCGCGGATCGTGTACTCGGCGTGCATCGAGTTGGGCAGCGCTACATAGACCGCATCGATCGCCCGGTTGTGCGCGATTTCATCGAAGTTTTCGTAGCTGTAGATAGAGCTTGCGGGAACGCCGTATTCGGCCGCGATCCGCTCCGCCTTGTCGCGATGGCCGCTTACCAGCCCCGTGATTTGGGAAGTGGTAGTGCCGCGCACGGCGGGCATGAAATGACCGGCGATGCGGCCAAGCCCGATGACACAATAGCCCGTCTTCCGCGCGGCGGAAGTCTCCGCATGCAGCTTCGGGGCAAACTGCGCCGCCAAACTAAGTGCGCTCAGCTTGGCGAAGTCTCTACGCGTAAGGTTCATGGCGATAGTGATTGTCGACGCGAAGGAAGCAGAATTATCGCACAGGCGGGAAGTTCAAAAGAAATGGAACTGCAGGGTCAATGAGGTCTAAGCTAAATGCAATGGGAAAAGCCGATCGCCACAGGCTAAATCTTGGCAAGCAGGATGGCGGCTTGCAGATTGCGCACGCTCTCTTCGAGCACCTGCACGCGCTCGTATTCGCGTCCGTGGAGCTTGCCCATCGATAGGCGCGGGTTGCGGTGGCGGATCGGACTGGGTACAGGCGTACCGAGTCCCACATGAATCTCGCGGACCCCGGTGCGTTCGAGGATGGCAGCGGCGTCGTGGTGACCGATGCCGCCACAGGCCATGATTGCGATGCGGCCGCGGGCCGACTTGGCCAGCCGGGCGATAGTTTCGGCGCCTTGCAGGCATTTTTGTTCGCCGCCTGAGGTAAGAAGACGGTCAGCGCCGGTGGCGCAAACGTCTTCGAAGGACTGGAACAGGTCGGCGGACATATCGAACGCGCGATGAAAGGTGACATTGAGCGGGCGCGCCAACTCCACCAGTTGGCGGGTGCCGTCGACATCGACATGGCCGTCGGCATCCAGCATGCCGAGCACGACGCCGTCGGCACCCAGTGCCTTGGCGGCGGCGATGTCGCGGCGCATAATCTCGACTTCTTCGCCGGCATAGCAGAAGTCTCCCCCGCGGGGGCGAATAATCACCTGCAGGCCGATGGAGATACGCGCACGGACCAGTTCGATCAGGCCCGCGCTGGGAGTCACCCCTCCCTCGAGCAGATCGCTGCACAACTCGACGCGTGCCGCCCCGCCCCGCTGCGCGGCCACTGCAGACGCCACCGAGTCGACGCAAACTTCAATCAGTACTTGTTCGGCCATGGGTCCCGTTTATGAAGAGCGTCGCGAAAGAATGAGCTTCGATCCTGACTCGCAACTGCGCGACTCTCCCACCGCCCGCAAACCGATTCAGTGAACGGTCTGCTCGGCAAAAGAGACTCCCGGTCGTGGGAGGCCACTCGAAGCGTACCTTCCCGGGCAACCTCCGGCCGGTCAAGCCTAGGCGATCAAGGCTAGAAGGCGTAGTGCAAGCCGATTTGAATACGTCGTTCCTGAGAGCGAACGCTGCTGATTGCCCCGAAGTTGCTGTCCCCGATCCCGTTGTCCGGATTTCCGTAACTGGCAATATTGAAAAGATTGAAGAAGTCAGCACGGAGGCCAAGCACCCGTTGTTCACTTCCCAGGTGGAAGTCCTTGAAGAACGATGCGTCAACGCTGCGATAGCCCGGCGCACGCTCGGTGCTGTTCGACGCAGTGCCGAACGTATTCTGAGCCGCCTCCCCATAGGCGCAAGCTCCGTTCGACGGGCACAAAATGGCATTGAGCGCAGATTGGTCTGTTCCGAACCAATCCGCAAGCGAGCGGTGCCGAATGATCATGGGACGGTACTGATTCGCTCGGCTCAAGCCCCATCCAGCGTTATTCGTGTTGCTGTTGTCTGGGCCGAAGATGGTGACGGGCAATCCCGAATACAGAATGGCTGACGTCGCCAGTTTCCAGCCTCCAAACACTGCGTCAAGGAACCCGTTCGCATCGCCACCGTAGGCTCTGCCGTGGCCGAAGGGAAGGTCATAGACTCCTACGAAGTTAAGACTGTGCCGAACGTCCATGCCGGAGGGGCCGTAATCGGCGTCGAGATCGTAACCGTTCTGGACGGAAAGCCCGTTGAAACTTGTATTCGACACGGCGTAGTTTCCGGATGAGTTGGTCATGGATTTTGCGAGAGTGTAGTTCAGCGTATATTCCAGCCCCCGGTGCGTTCGCTGGCGCAACGTAAACTGGGCCGCGTTATAGTTCATCCGGGCCTGCGATTCGGTAATGAGAATACTGCCGCACTCTCCCACCAGAGAGAAGTAGGGCGTTTGATCTACGGCGGGGATCGTCGCAGCGCCGCATCCTCCGACCGTGGAGAGGTCTTGCGCCTGCGCAGCAGTCAGCTGATTGCCGTTGCGATAGTCGGCCAGGTGATGCCCGACTTGCCCGTGATACCCCGCACTGAAAGACAGTTCATTCGTGATCGCGTATTCAGTGACCAGAGTGAACTGCTGGTTGTAGGCAGGCTGCGTATCCTGCGGCCAAACCGAGTACAACGAGTTGTTGATTCCCAGCGGCTGGCTGAAAGCATCGGCCACCGTGAAGGGCGACCCTCCCGAAACTCCCGACGGAGTCGTGGCATTGCTGTTGATGGCGAGCGAAAAGGGTGGACTGGACGTGAGGCGCTGATTGAAAGAATAACCTTCAAAGAAGCTGGTCGCGCCGTAGCCGCCGCGAACAACGAGCTTTGGCATTGCCTGGAACGCAAAGCCAACGCGGGGCATGATTTGCTTGTAATTGGCGTTGTAGCACGCTCGAGTGGCGCAAACGATCGATCCAGGCGCGGAATCAGCAGGCACGTGCCCCGCATACTCTACGATCCCGCCCGGAAGCACGTTGGCGGTCTTGTTGTTTTGCTCGTACCAGGGCTGGTCGAATTCGTACCGGATCCCAAGATTCAACGTCAGCCTGGGAGTGATCTTGTAATCGTCCTGGAAATAGCCGGCAATCCGCCACTGGCGATTGCCGACGAACCCCAGGGGAGACGCGAGCTGAACATTGGAAATCCGGCCAAGCACGAAGTCTGCCGCACCCCAGCCTGTCCCGCCCGCAGGGCCCGTGAATTGACCGTTGTAGCTGAACTGACCCAGAAATCCTACGTTTCCCGCGTTGATGTAGTTCTGCTGGTATCTCGTGGCCTGTCCCCCGATGGAGAGGTAATGCTTGCCCCTTTGCCAGGTCAGATCGTCCTCGTAGTTGAAGGTATTGTCGGTAAAAACCTGAGGATTCGCATTTGTACCCAAGTAACTAACGCCGTTGTTGATGCTCTGTCCGGTGAAGCCCACATACTTCTGAACGCCAAAAGGAATGCCGACTTTTGCGTCGCCCGTGTAGCCGAACAGTCCCGTCGGATCGCTGGGGACACCATTGTTCCAGCGCACTCTGGTGAACCCGAAGCGAAATTCATTGACGATGGTCGGTGAGAACGTGTGGACAAAACTGGCGCCGGCAATCTTCGTCGGGTAGGTGTTGTGGTTGGGAAACTCTACCGGAATGATGGCTGTCGTATAGTCACCTCCCGTGCCCTGGGAATAGAAGCCAGTAAACTTGTTTTTGTCGCGCGGAGTCCAGTCCACCTTGAAATCTTCCTGATT
Source organism: Candidatus Sulfotelmatobacter sp. (assembly GCA_050014115.1). Classification (GTDB taxonomy): domain Bacteria; phylum Acidobacteriota; class Terriglobia; order Terriglobales; family Acidobacteriaceae; genus Sulfotelmatobacter. The sequence goes on from JBEKDY010000007.1 coordinate 12,020, forward strand.
GTTCGAAACGTAGGTGGATTGCGGACCTACAAAGTCTCCCTGAATCAATCCGTCCCCTCCGTTGCTAACGGATACCGGAGGCCGGTTGGGCAACGGGTAGAGTTGTGGATTCGCGAACAGGTAGGTCGCAACCGGATTCACGATAGTAACCTGGTCATTTGAGTAGGGCGTGAAGTTGTTCTGCGTGTCGTAGAGTTGGATCGGGCTAACACCAGGGGTGTTCAGGAGAGCGGAAAAGTCGCCGGTACGCATCGGCCCGGTAAGGACGCTGGCCGAAGTCGACCCGCCCGAGTGATGGCGGATGCCCTCGTAGTCGCCAAAGAAGAAAAGCTTGTTCCTGACGATCGGCCCTCCAATCGTCCCGCCAAAAATATTCTGAGTGTAAGAGTTTTTCGGAGTGACGGGATTGCTCAGGCCATTCGCCCACGAATTGGCATCGAGCGTCCGATTCTGCAGCAGGTCATAGAGAGAACCGTGAAACCGGTTGGTGCCGGATTTTAGAATGGTTACGACCGCTCCGCCGTTGGCGTTTCCGTAGGTCGCGTTGGCATTGCCTGAGACGACCTTAACTTCCGCGATAGCGTCGGGAGCCGGATTATACCCAATCAAATTGTTCTGCGGCTCATTGTTGTCGGCGCCTTCGATGGTGTAGTTGTTCGCCTGCTCGCGATTGCCGTTGATGGCCGCGATGCCGCTGTTGTATGTATTCCGCTCGATGGCGTTGTTTCCGCTCATCCCGGTGGGATCCGTATCGATTGCCCCCGGCTGGAACAGGGTAAGCTGGGAGAAGTTCCGCCCGTTCAGCGGAATATTCGCGATTTCGTTGGTCGAAAGCGTGTTCCCCAGGGTGGCATCAGTGGTGTCGAGAATCGGGTGAATCGTTTCCGTCACTTCCACCGTCGTCGAACCGCTAATAGTCAGCTTCGCATCCACCGTGGCCGTCTGGCCGATCTCCAGGGGGAAGGCTTCCACCTTCTGGGTCGCAAATCCCTTCGCCGCAATAGTCACGGTGTAGGTGCCAATGGGCAGAAAGCGCAGCGTGTACACACCGGCAGAATTCGTCTGCACCGAAGTTCTTACTCCGGTCGCCGTATTCTCGGAGACTACTTTCGCTCCCTGAACCACGGCGCCGCTGGGATCGGTGACCACTCCAGCAATGGAACCTGTCACAGTTTGCCCCGAGGCGGATGACAAGCAGAATAAGGTTATGAACCAACCGGCTAACAGGTAGCGGAACAGATTTGTTCTCATAAGTATCCTCTTCCCAGAGATCGACGGTAATCAGGAACGCTGATCACTGTCAAGAACGAAATGATCGGTTTGGGCCTATTCGATCATTTCTGTGGACTATTGACGAGATTTGTTGCAAATATTAGCTCTGCGGGTGCGGCCAGGCGCTTGTTATAGTCTGAGCGCGGTTTCCGAGTTTCACACCCCATGGCAGTAGGGACATCCCCATGAAGACACGACCCCGGGAAGACCAAATCCTGAGAGAGTTGCGGCGGAAGGGAAACCTTTCGCTGGACGAGTTGATCGCCGACCTCGGCACGTCGGCGGCGAGCGTGCGCCGCGATCTGGCCAAACTGGAAGCAAGAGGGCTGGTGCGGCGAACCCACGGTGGCGTAACCCTGGTCGAGCCGCTTCTCTATGAGCCCTTTCGATACGATTCCCTGTTTCAAAACCGGGAGCAGCATCGCCCGGCGGAGAAGCGCAAGATTGGGCTGGCGGCGTCCGAACTGATTTGCGAAAACGAAACGGTGGGCTTCACGGCCGGCACAACGACGACGCACGTCGCGCGGAATCTGCGGAACCGGCACAACATTCGCGTGATCACAAACGCAATTAATATCGCGATGGAGTTGAGCAACTGTCCGGGCTTGAAGACATTCGTTACCGGAGGTTTCGTACAGTGGGCGGGGTCGTTCTCGTTAGTTGGACATGCCGCGATCACTTCGCTGAACGACATTTATATGGATCGAGTGTTTGTGAGCGTGTGTGGAATCGACCTGGAGCGCGGCGTCACGGTGATCGAACCCGAAGAAGGACTGACTTTTCGCGCGATGATTCAGCAGGCCAAGCAGACAATCGTGGTGGCGGATTCCAGCAAGATCGGGATGGTGACACCTGCGCTGATTTGTCCGATCTCAGACATTGACGTGTTGATTACCGACAAACGGGCGTCAGACAAAGCAACTGCGTCCTTCGTGGAGCGGGGCATCGAGGTGCAGCGCGTGTAAGTTACGGCGAAGCGCGTTTCGAATCGTCTTTCGAAATGTCGCCCGAAGCAAAGAGCTGGAATTCGCGGACGTGGGCCTCCGCGGACGAAGAGAGTATGTTGAGGCGCACTCGTGAAGCCGTCACGGGCGAGAAGTGGTCGATTCGCTTGTGCCCGATGGCACTGCCTTGGAAAACTTGGATCCACTTCCCCTCCCGGTAAATCTCTATCGCGTACTTCTCGATATGCTGGCCGGCGTTCAGCCATTCCATGGTGAGCGCGTGGTCGAAGGTGATTGGAGTTGCGAAACTCACTTCGATCGTAGCGTGGTGCGATCCGGCGGGCGCGGACCAGAACGTGTCGAGACTGCCGTCGAGCGCGAGTTCAGATTCGGGAGTTGCCCTGAAATGTCTGGCGACAAGATTTTTTCCGTACCGCTGGCGTAGCGCGACACCAAATTCCTTCAGGCGCTGCACGTCGGCCTCGGGTAGCAGCCCGCGCCGGTCGGGCGCAATCCCAAGCATTAGCTGTGCTCCTCTGCCCACCGTCTGCTCGTAGCTTGTGAGCAGCTCGGGCACACTCTTGAGACTCGACTCATCGTTAGGATGCCAGAACCAGTGCCCCTTGCGCAGCGGAGTGTCAGCCTCAACCGGGCGCCAGCGGAGATACCCGTGGCGGTCGATCACATTCCAGTTCTCGTAAGGAACGACTCCATCTTCGTTCCCCACCCAACGAATGTCGCCGTAATCAAACAGCGCGACGTCGGCAAACACCAGCGTGTTGGGCTGGTAGGTGCGGAGTTCCTCGATGATGCGGGGAAAGTTGTAGACGTGACCCGCGCTGCCGGCCCCATCCAGCCAGAACTCCTCTAGATCGCCGTAACCCTGCACGAGTTCATCGAGTTCGGCGGAGTAGTACTTGTCATATTCGGCGGAGTTGTTGTAGCGAGGCTCGTGACGGTCCCAGGGAGACAGGTACACGCCGAACTTCAAGCCATATTTTCTTGCGGCTTGCTCGACTCGGCGGACCATATCTCCCTGGCCGTCCTCCCATGGACTGTTCTTTACGCTGTAGGCGGTCTGCGCCGTGGGCCACAGGCAGAAGCCGTCATGATGCTTGGCGACAAAAACCACATACTTGATTCCGGCCGACTGTAAAGCCTGCATCCATTGCTCGGGATTGAATTGCGTGGGGTCGAAAACTTTCGGGTCGGCGGTGCCGTCGCCCCATTCGCGGTCGAGGAAGGTATTTGGACCGAAGTGGATGATGGCGCCCATCTCAAGATCCTGCCATTCGACCTGCTGAGGAGAGGGCTTTATGTCGGTGAACGTTTGTGCCTGGCTCCGCGCGAGCATGATCAGGACGAACAGGATCGGGACGAACGGGAGAATTCCTTGCGCGCGCGTCGCGATTCGCATGCGCAAATCGTAACACTCAATCGCGTCTCCGTTTCTTGCCTTGCCGGCGCGAAGGCCGAAGCGGAGCGATTAACTGGCTGAACGATCAGCAGAGGCTATCCTTATCGATCAATCCGTGGATGACCTCGAGCACGCCCGCCCCATAACTGCCGCCGGTGACAACATCGGCACGCTTCTTGAGTGCAGGTATGGCGTTGGCCACGGCGACTGCGCAACCGCAAAGACTCAACAGATCATGATCGTTCTCCGCATCGCCGATTCCCACGACGCTCTCGCTCGAAATCCCCAACTCAGACAACGCGGCGGAAAGGCCCGTGCTCTTGCTCGTCCCGCGCGGCAGAATCATCACCGATTCCTGATTGAAAATCACTTGCAGCTTGAGCTTCAGCTTCCGGATCGCGCGAAGCACCGCAGCATCATGAGGCCTCACCGTCGCCACAATGCACTTTCCCACAGAAAGCGGCACGCCCTGCTCGCGCAGTTTGGCGACAAGCTCGCCGGAAGCCACCGGGCATAAAAGTCGATCTTCACCTGTCCGGGGGTTGTGAATCAGAGCGCCATTCTCAGCGACAATCCAGTCAAAAATATCGAGATTCGAAAACACAGAGCGCAAGCTGGGTAGTTCGCGACCCGTGACCAGGATCAGCTTTCTTCCCGATTCCCGCGCCCGTTTGAGCCCAGCCAGGGTGGCGCGGTCGACCCGCCCATCCCGGGCCAGGGTCCCATCGTAGTCCGAGGCTATCGCGCAAAATCGCACCGTTTCCCCCGCTCGCCCTATCGTAATGGATAACTGCAAACAGAACTCTCACCTCGGACCACTTTTCGACTCGAAAGTCATCGGCATCGCATAAATGTTCGGGAAAGGCACGGCTTCCAGAAGTTGTGGAAGAACTCAGATCGACACGGGTTGGGGAAGGGCACGTTCCGTAAACTGCCAATCAGGATGCGGGCTTTAGCCTCTGCGGTTTTGCTCGTCTCCCGTCTCCGATCGCCGCGTCTGGAGTTTTGCGGGTCTTCATCCCGGTAACTCGGCGACACATCCCAAGGCCCACATACCCGACTCGTGCTCCGAAGTCTGTCCCGCATGGCACGGCGCGTGGGCGGTATCGGCGGCGCGGGCTCAGAGAGACGTGCATGCCCACGCTCTCGCCCTGCACTCGCGAAGGAAATATGCCGCCTCGCAAGGCTCTCCTCCACCGGTCGAACGATTGCGCGACTGACGCTGCTGGCGGTCCTGAACTTTAGCCAGTGCGAGGGCAGCTTCGCCGGCGATCTCACCGTTCGAACTCCCAGCCCCCCGCGCACAGTCGTAGAGATTCCCTTCAAGGTCTACCAGGACTACTTGATCGTCGTGGACGGGCGAATCGGCAACCTGGACCATCAAAACCTGCTGCTCGATACTGGCTCCAACCCAAGCATGATCGACCAAAATGTTTCCGCAAAGCTGGGACTGCAGGGCGTCTCTCGAGACCTGGCGCTCTTCAATAAGAGTGTGGCGTCAGAAAACGTGACGCTTCCCGATCTTCAATGCGGTCCCCTGCGGCGGCAGAATCTATCGGTGATGGTCGCGGATTTTTCCGCCATCAGCCGCGGACTGGGAACCCGCATTGATGCCGTGATTGGACTGGACGTGCTCGGTGCAACCAACTTCACCGTAGATTACGCAAAACGTCGCATCATTTTTGGAACCGCTTCTTTAGAACATCACACGGTACCTTTCGCTGCGGGCCAGCAGTTCATCACGGTGAACGTAAAAAGCGGTGGCCGGCAGTTGCATTTGCTGGTGGATACCGGAACTCCGAAGCTAGTGCTGTTCGAGAACCGACTGCGCGGTGTGGATTATGTTCCGACCAGCGTGGTTGGGACCGGACACAATGCTTCCGGAAACGTTCGTTTCGGCGCCGTCGTTCTTCCTCAGGCCAAAATCGGAACACTCGAGGTTGGGCCGCAGCGAGCTTCCGTGGTCACGAGTCAGCAGGATTTTGCCAGCGACCTGGATGGACTGATGGGCGTTTCCTGCCTTCGCCCAAAACGCATTAGTTTTGATTTTGATCGCCAGTTGCTAGGTTGGAGTGACTGAAGCCTCCGCCAGCGGATGCTGTTCGCTTCCTTCCGTGGCCATGCGAAGAGGAATACACACCCGGGCAGCCACTCCGCCTTGAGGCAGGCTCAACACTTCCACGCTCTGGTCCTGGCCGTAAATCGTCTCCAGCCGCTCGCGCGTGATTCTCAGGCCCACGCCGCCCGAAGAAGAGTGGGCTGGCTCTCGGAATCCGGGTCCGTTGTCTCGCACTTCGATGTGGAGATCGGCATCATCCTGCGTAACGGAAATGTGAATCTCGCCTCCCGACACCAACCTTGAGATTCCGTGCTTGATGGCGTTGTCCACCAAAGGCTGCAACAACAAATGCGGGACGCTGGCATCGAGCGTCTCCGGAGCGACGTCGATACTCACCTTGAGTCTTTCTTCGAATCGCACTTTTTCGATCTCGATGTAGCAACTCACGAATTCCAGTTCGCGGCTCAAGGTGGTCATTTGAGTGCCGGCGGTTTCGAGACTGATCCTGAGCAGGTCGCCCAGCCGCGTGATCATTCGATCGGCGGCTTCGACGTTGGTCAACATCAACGCGGAAATAGAGTTCAGCGTGTTGAAAAGAAAATGCGGTTGCAATTGGCTCTTCAGCGATTGCAGACGCGCTTTCTCGAGCTGTCCCTGCAACTGTGACGTGCGCAATTCTCGCTCGCGGAACCTCTGGTAGTACGACGCCACATGCGCAATCAGCACAATGGGAAAGTAAGTGGTGACGACGTCGTCGACTACGTTACCCAGAAATATCCTGCCAAACATAAACCACTGGATTCGGAATGCATGAGCTTGCGCGTCCCACACAGCGGAAACCCAGTGCCTGACGCGAGGATCCCAATACGCGTATGGAGTCATGCCCCGCAGTGCCACCTGCGCAACCGTAAAGACCAATCCACCCGCCAGCAGGATCAAGGAATTCCTTGCCCAATTGCCGCGCTGCAACTGGTAACGATTCGCCAGCGCGAAAACGAAAGGAGTCAGCGGAATGTAGGTGAGCACCTGGCTGGATTGCATGCCCAGCACCGTCATGAACTTCATGGTCTGACCCGTGGAACGGTATAACTCGAAGACCGTGAGGCCGTAGGCCAGAGCAACAAAAGTCCACACACCAAAACTCAAAGCCCAGATGATCCAGGGGCGAATAGCACTAGGACTGCCGCCGTTGGTTATCTCCTCAACGTTAGCCGGCACCATGCGCCGCGGCCGGCGGACCAGTTCACCGCCGCAATGCAAACAAATGCCGTGCATGTTCGAGGTGCAGACCGGGCAAAACGTGCATTCGTAGGAACACACGTACGCCGTGCGCTCAGCCGGCAGGGCCAGACCGCAAGCTTCGCAATTCGTCTTCATGTCAGAAGTTTTCTCCGCGCGGCCCTTGCGCAATATCCGGACTTCCCATGCAGAGTTTGCGAATCTCCATCATCCATCTGCATCGTTGCGGACGCGGCTTACATGATGGACCAACTCGCGCCGGAGAGCAATCAAAGATCGATGACTGCGAACGGGTTGATTTCTAATCCCTTCAATAGCGCAACTAATCCCTGAATAGCAACCGTTAGTCCCACGGAAGTCTCACAGAAACCAGCGCACAGTAGTTCGAAAAAACGCGAATCGGCCGGAACTCATCGCGAGTTGTCGATCTCCGCCGCAGGTGTGATTCGCTGCCAAAGCGATTGACAACCACTTGTTACACACCGAACCTCGCCACTGTCCTTCATTATGTTCAGTGTTTGAGTCACCGCCGCGTTTGCAGATTCGGAATCGGGAAACGCAAAGGATTCTCTACGGTCGATGCGCGAGCGAATCTCATTCAGGGGCGCTGGGTTTCCTGCTTCCATAAGCGCGATGCGGCAAGCACGGCTCAGTAAGGCCAGTTTGTATTTTGACTCGCCCGGCAGCCGGGGCCGCATTCGCCGGACCGTATGTTCGAGCGATAGTTTACTATCGCGGGTTTCTGGGTTCTCATTAGACTGTTCCGAATGTGATGTCCAATTGCCGCGCTGCAGCCTAGTTGACGCCGCATTGCGAGGATCGCCTGTGGTGCTGCCGGTTGCCAGATCCCGCAGCCCGTGCACCACGCGGTGAAGAGACCGGATACGTCGATTGATTTCGACACGCCGCGTCAACAGAGCAAGGGCCTGCGCGTTTACTTTCCTAACAGTCTCTGCGACGGCGCTTTCAGTAAACGTGGACGATAACTTAGATCGTACGGATGGCATAAGGTCTTGTTACTTATTTGACGCGGCTGCATAGTGCTTGGTTATCCGGCAGAGTCATCTCATAAGTAGATGTGGAAAGAGCACAGCTTCCAGAGGCTGCAGAAGAACTCACAAATGCGTTCAGTACCGTGGAAGAGCGGCGCTTCAGCGCCGCGTACAGCTCCCAGAATCGGCGCGAGCTTCAGCCCCGCAGTCGTTATTTTGTATCTGCAGGGAGTTACCGCCGAGCCTTTATGACGTAACTCCAGTAAGTGAGCCCAGAACGGCTTGTTTCCCCGCCGACCGGACTTACTTTCCTGTCCCGTTCCAGTGGTTGCTGGTTAGCGTTTCCCGAGTGCTCGTCCCCCGTCATTTCTTCTACAGTTCAGAAGTGATAACAATTGGTTGTTCGATTTTTGTCATTTAGTTATGGGCACACACACCTTATCCGCAGGATCCTCCAGCGCCCCCGAACATGCGCCTGCCGCGCAGCCCTTCGGCGGCGCGTTTGAGGATGTAGAGCAAGTAGTGGGACGGATTCAGCGCGAGTTGCAGACTCTCAGGACGGAGCACGCAGCAATCGCAAAAAGGATCGGATTGATCAAGAATACGATCGCAGGGCTGGCTGAAGTTTTTGGCCCGGGCGTGGTCGGGCCAGAGTTGCAGGGTCCCAAAGTACAGCCAGCCAAACGCCGGCGCAGCCGCGGACTCACCGATGCTTGCCGCCAGTTGCTGAGAGAAACCTCCGAGCCCCAAACCTTGAAGCAAATGTCGACACGAATACAAGAAAGCTACCCGACTCTGGTGACGCATCACCGGTACCCGACGACGGTCATACAAATGATGTTGAGACGTCTTGTTATGTACGGCGAGGCGGAAGAAAGTGACGCGGGAGCGGGCACACGCTCCTGGAAATCCGCATCCTCGCATCCGAGATAACTGATCGCCGAGGTAACCGATTCGAGATAACCTACCCGCAAAGCCAGCCATACATAACACAGATCTTTTGATTAGATGACTCACAAAGTTCCCATTTATGACAGCGGGGGACTGTGACACGTCCTTGCGGGATGAGACAAGTTAGCGCTGGGACTGCAAGCGCTCCGCGCGGGACAAGTTGACAATCTTAAGGCAACTCCCTTTAACAACCATTCTGGCGCTGTCACGTCTATTCAACAGTTCGACGAATGGGAGTGACCAATGATCCCCGATTCAGTTGTCTCGTCGCCGCAACACCAGCCGGTAGACACGGTTGTGCGTACTGTTATCGCTGACGACGAGCGTCTGGCGCGCCAGAAACTGCTCATCCTGCTGGGGTCGGAGCCACATGTAAAAGTAGTGGCAGAATGCCAGGATGGCCGGCAGGCTGTGTCGGCGATTCGCAGTTTCCGTCCCGACATGCTACTGCTCGACATCCAGATGCCAGACCTCGATGGCTTTCAGGTGTTGAACGAAATTTCTCCGGAGGAAATGCCGGCGGTCATTTTTACCTCGGCTTACGATCAGTACGCGATTCGTGCATTCGAAGCCAACGCTCTTGACTATCTGCTGAAGCCGTTCGATCAGGAGCGGCTGCACCACGCCGTGGAGAGAGCCCGGACCGAATTAAGCAAGCAGCGCGACCATGAGATCACGCACCGGATTCTGAACCTGCTGTCGCAGGTCAGGTCGGTCACGCCTCCCGCGGCCGCCGAGCTGGACAGCCGCCTCGTGATCAAGGCCAACGGTCGAGTCGTCTTCCTGGACCTGGACAACATTGAGTGGGTGGAGGCTGCGGCCAACTATGTGCGCTTGAACGTGGGCAAGGAATCGTATCTTTTCCGCGAGACGATCAGCCGGATTTCCGAACGGCTGGATGCAAATCACTTTGTCCGCATCCATCGTTCAACGATCGTAAACGTTCGCAAGATCAAGGAACTGATCCCGGTCAACAGCGGCGAATATGTCGTCGTCCTGAAAAGCGGGAGAGAACTTTCGTGCAGCCGCGGTTACCGGTCAGCCTTACAAGGGATTGTCGAAAAGTGCTCGTGAGCAGTCCGCCTGAGACAGATCTACGATCCGTCTCACCGTCGTTTACGCTCGCAGCCCGCCGGCCACGGTCTGAGACAGACTAGTCCTTTTCTGCTATTGCTCTGCTTCGTCCTCGATTGTTTACTGTGGCAGCCCGTTCAATGGCGCGCTTTTGCCCGAACTATGCCAATCCCAACCGAACCAATTGGAAGCATTCCCCGCCCGTCGGAGCTGCTGGCCGCAATGCGCGCTCACGCAGCGGGGCAATCGTCTTCCGAACAGCTCAAGACCGCCGAGGAGTCGGCTCTTCGCGACACCATCGCACGCTTCGAAGAGACTGGCTCACCCGTCATCACCGACGGAGAACAGACGAAGCCCAGTTTCGCGACCTATCCGCTGGCTGGCCTCAAGAACATCGCCGCCGGCGGCGTCACCATTCCGTTCGCCGACGGTCATACCCGCCAATTGCCGAAATTATCTGGCGGTCCTTTCCGTTACGGCGTGAATGCCGCTTCTTATTTGAGCGCCGCCAGACGGCACGCCAGGCGGCCGGTCAAACAGGCCGTGATTTCGGCATCGGCGCTCAGCCTGCTCTATCCGCAGGAAGGACTCAGCGGTTACTCGCGGGACGAATTTCTAAAGGACCTTCTCAATGAAGCAGAGCAGGACATTCGGCAATGTCTGGCGGCCGGGGCTGCCTGCGTGCAGATCGATTTCACGGAGGGTCGCCTGGCGCTGAAACTGGATCCTTCTGGCGGACTATTGAATAGCTTCGTCGACCTCAACAACCAAGTGCTGCAAAGATTTTCCCCGGACGAGCGAACGCGTATCGGAGTGCATACCTGCCCCGGCGGAGATCACGATTCCACCCACAGCGCGGACGTCGGTTACGCGCCGCTTCTGCCGCCACTATTTCGCCTGCAAGCGGGACGTTTCTACATTCAGTTAGCCAGCGAGCCCGACCGGAAGAGCGTATTGGACGCGATCGCGAAACTCCTCAAGCGCGGCCAGATAGTCTTCGTCGGCGTTACCGACCCCATCCACGCCAGAGTGGAAACTCCCGAGGAAGTTCGTGATCGAGTCCTCGAGGCGGCAAAAGTCATTCCCGTGGAATCGTTAGGCACCACCGACGATTGCGGGTTTTCTCCATTTGCCGACGACACTTCCACCTCGCGCGACACTGCGTTTGCGAAGATCAAAAGCCGGGTCGAGGGAACACTCATGGCATCACGAAGCCTTGGAGTTTGAATCAGAACCATTCATCAGGAGACATATATCTATGCCCCACATTGAGTTGCAAGAAGGCTTGCCCGGGATCGTCGGGCTGCTGGCGTTCAATCCCGATACCGCCCAGCCGCTGCTCGCGCTGGCAGAGGTTTTGCTGCGCGGACCAAACTCCCTCACTTCCGGCGAGCGCGAAATCATTGCGGCTCACGTTTCCTATCGAAACGATTGCACTTTCTGCCAGCTTTCCCATAGCGCTGCCGCGGCCGCGCATCTCGGTGGAAAGCACGATCTCGTGAATCACGCCAAGGTAAATCCCCAAGCCGCCGAGATTTCCGGCAAACTGAAGGCGCTGTTGAACATAGCCGGCAAAGTGCAGACCAGCGGCAAGCAGGTAACTCCGGACGACGTCGCCCGCGCGCGACAGCACGGAGCGACCGACAAGGAGATCCACGACACGGTGCTCATCGCCGCCGCATTCTGCATGTACAACCGCTATGTGGATGGTTTGGCGACCTGGCAGCCGCAAGAGTCCGAGGCTTACCGGGAGATGGGGGAGCGCATGGCCCACCAGGGTTATGGCCGCGCCGGACAACCTGCGCGGGATGCGGCTTAAAGTCAGGAACTATCGCCGCGCTTGCCCGACGGTTGCATTAAGCGCGACTTGCTTTAAGCTATGTAGACTTCGATCGTGGAGCGTCCCCACACCCATGTGGCATCCTGGATGGTGATGGAATCCGAGCAGCATCCGGCAGAAAGCTCCATTCGCTATCCGGGATGGGGAGTTTGTCTGGCGGCGTTCGTCGGCGTCATGGTCAGTTTTGCGGCCATTATGCCGTACACGTTCAGCTTGTTTCTTGAGCCACTATCCAAAGCTTTTGGGTGGCACCGGGAAGCGATTTCGAACGCATTTGGCATTGCGGCGATTACGGTTGCGGTATTTTCGCCCGGCATTGGAACTCTGCTCGATCGCTTTCCGCCGCGGCGGATCATTCTTCCCTGTGTTGTTGTTTTCAGCCTGGCGTACCTCTCTCTCAGTCTTCTTACGCCGAATATCGCGCAGTTCTATTTCACCTATTTCGTGCTTGGCGTCGTCGGAAACGGGACCACGCAGCTCGCCTACACGCGTGCCGTGCTCACCTGGTTTCAGCAACGGCGTGGTCTCGCGCTCGCACTCGTGCTCACCGGAAGCGGAACGGGGGCGATTGTTGTTCCGCTGGTGGCACAGGCCGTCATCCACCACTATGGCTGGCGGAGCGCCTACTTTACGCTCGGCTGTGTCGCGTTATTGGGAATTCCACTGACTGCCCTTCTGGTAAGGAACCGTCCCGCGCATGCCGCGCGCGCCGATCAGAGTTTCAGCACCGGAGTTTCGGTGGGGGCAGCGCTGCGCGGCATCGTGTTCTGGATTCTGGCGCTGATCATCATGCTGGAAGCGTTCGGCTCGAACGGACTGCTCTCTCATTTGGCTGCGTTACTTACGGGACGCGGAGTTTCGGGACAAAGTGCGGCCCTGGCGCTCTCCGTGATGGGCGCCGCCAGCATCCTGGGCAGGCTCACCACTGGGTTGTTGCTGGATCGTTATTTCGCACCGTATGTCTCGATGCTCATGATGGCACTGGCCGCCGTTGGCATCTTTACGCTGACTACAGCTGCCACTGCGACCACGGCTTTGGTGGGCACAACTCTGATGGGCTACGGCCTGGGCAGCGAAGCGGACGTTGTTCCCTACCTGATTGCCCGCTACTTCGGCCGGAAACATTTCGCCGCGCTTTATGGTCTGACGTGGACGGCGTATGCCGTGGGCGGCGCCGCCGGGCCGGTAGTGGTTGGCCGGTTCTACGATCGTTACGGCACCTATCAGCCCAGGGTGATCTTTGGCCTTGCCTTGACCTGCGCCGTGGGAGCCGCACTGAGCCTGCTGCTGCCGCGCTATCCGGCGGAGTCTGTCGGCGCGCTGGGAAGCCCGATCCTTGAAGCCAGCCACGATACGGCTCTTAGGTCTTAATTTTGTCGGGTTTGCAGCCGCTCGTTCCAATCCGACCACCCAATCGCACCGCCATGAGCTTTTTCGGGAAGTGGTCAATTTTGAACAGACAAATGTTCTTCCTTCGATTAACTTTGTGGATGTGGCCGCAGTAGGCGGAGTGCTGCTTCAGCTCAACCCAGCTGTCCGGTCATGATGGGTTTGTAGTGTCGTCGCGTCAACCAGGGTTGCTTCACGCCGAGCCAAAGCCAACTTTTAACCCTCAGAGGAGATTTGGCCATGGACTGCCCCTCCCCCAAGCCCTCCCCCACCGTGTTGTACATCGACGATCTCCCGCAAGCCTTGGACCATCGCAAAGCGACTCTGGAATCTCATGGTTATCGCGTCCAGATCGCGTCGAGCGCCTGCCCTGCGCTGAGGATACTGGAAGAAACACCGGTAGCCGCGGTTCTGCTCGAATACAGGCACGAAGGCATGGACGCGGAAGCCGTGGCCTGCCACATCAAGCAACGATTTCCCAATCTGCCCATCATCCTGCTTTCCGCGTATTCCGACATGCCCGAGCGGATCCTGTGGCTGGTGGATGAATACGTGATGAAGAGCGAGATGTCGGAACGGCTGCTGCCGATCATCCAACAAGCGGCGGAACGAACGACGCGCCCGGCCCGGATCAAACCACGTTCCAGCGAACGGTATGAGCGCAGCAGCGCGGTCGCCTAGGGGCTCGGCTCTTGAGTAATGGCGCCGGATTCTGTAGGGTTTTGCAATGGAGGCTCAGGACCATGAACATTTTCGAACGGGCCGCGGCGTTTTCAGGGCCTCAGTGCGCGAAGCGGGTTTCGATTTCGCTGATGTTGCTGGTTCTGTTCTTCGCGGCTTGTACGCATAGGGTGTCGGCCTCGCAAGATGCGCAAGCTCCGGCGCCAGCGCAAGACACGCAAGCCCCGGCCCAGGACGCGGCGGCGCCGCCCTACACGCAACAGACTCCCGAGCAGTTGCAGCAGCTGGTCGCGCCGATCGCGCTATACCCGGATTCGCTGGTGGCGCAAATCCTGGCGGCGTCCACGTTTCCCGAACAAGTCGTGGAGGCCGACCGGTGGCTGCAGGCGAACCCTGATATGAAGGGCGAGGCTTTGGGTAAAGCGGCGGACCAACAGCCCTGGGACCCAAGCGTGAAGGCGCTGGTGGCGTTCCCGTCTGTCCTGGGAAACATGGACAAGAACCTCTCCTGGGCGTCGTCTCTGGGCGATGCCTACTACAACCAGCAGCAGGATGTGATGGATGCCGTGCAGGTGATGCGCAAGCGGGCGCAAGACGCCGGCAACCTCAAGAGCACGCCGCAGCAAACTGTGGCGACGCAAGACTCGAATATCGACATTGAGAATGCCGACCCCGATGAGGTCTATATCCCTGAGTATGATCCGTGGTTGGTTTACGGAGGACCCATAATGGCGTGGCCGGGATGGTATCCGTATCCCGGAATCTGGTTTGGCGGCCCGTACCTGTCGTGGGGTCCTGGTTTTGGAATCGGATGGTTCGGTGGTTTTGGGTGGGGCTGGGGTCACTGGGGATTCGACTGGCATAACCACTACGCAATGTTCAACCACGGCAGGTACTACTCCGGGAGCAGAACGTTCTACAACCGGGGCAGTTTTGCGCGAGGAGGCGGCGGGCGCGGTGGGTTCAACGGCGGGCGTGGCGGAGGCGCCAGGCCTTTCGACGGAAACAGGCAGGCAGCTCGAGGATACGCTGCACCGCGAGGTCAGAGTGGCGTCCGTTCCGGCGCCTACAGTGGCTATGATCATGGCGGACAGACAAAGAGCTATTCCTCACGCGGAAGCGCCAGTATGGGGGTGCGTGGCGGTGGAGGAGGAGGATTTCGTGGCGGCGGTGGTGGCGGGCATGGTGGTGGTGGTGGACGTCGCTAGTCTCAATCTCGGTATTGCCCCAGGTGGCGTGTAACTTTGAAAACGGAGAGAAGGCATATGCGGTGGACCGGGCTGAAAGTCGACGAAGGCGGCTGGGCGAATCTTTTCTATGCTGGCCGCGCTACGCTTGCCGCGATCGTACTCCTCGTAGTGGGATGTTTTTCGATTCCCTCTGTGGCAGAGCATGCGGGCGGGAAAACTTTTTCATCGCCCGAAGACGCGAGCAACGCACTTTTCATGGCGACGCAGAGTAACGACGAAAAAGCCATGCTCGATATTCTTGGACCCGAGGGAAGGCAAATCGTCTCGTCGGGGGACGAGATCGAGGATGCGCAGAGCCGCGCTAATTTTGTGAAGAGGTATCAGGAGATGCACCGTCTGGTGAAGGAAGCGGACGGAAGCACTGCTTTGTACGTGGGGGCGCACAACTGGCCCTGGCCCATACCGCTCGTGAACAAAGGGGATTCGTGGTACTTCGATACGGAAGCCGGCAAGAAGGAAATTTTATTCAGGCGAATTGGACGGAACGAAATATCGACCATTCGGGTTTGCCAGGAGCTGGTGGCGGCGCAAAAGGAGTACTACGCGGCCCAGCACGAGTATGCGCAACGATTCTTCAGCGATGAAGGGCAACACAATGGGCTCTATTGGAAGGCCGCGGAGGGCGAGCCCCAGAGCCCCATCGGGCCGCTGGTGGCGGCGGCCGTCGCCAAGGGATATGCCAAGAATGCGGACGGCTCTCCGACTCCTTACCGCGGGTATTATTACCTGATCCTGACGCGCCAGGGGAAGAATGGTCCGGGCGGGGCGAAGAGTTACGTTGCGAATGGCAAAATGAGCGAGGGTTTCGCGATTGTGGCCTATCCGGCCGACTACAGGTCGTCGGGAGTGATGACATTCATCGTCGGCGCGGATGGAGTGGTTTACCAGAAAGATCTCGGCAAGAAGACCGAGGGTGCCGCCAAAAACATGAAGGAATACAACCCCAACTCCAGTTGGCAGGAGTCCGATGAGCAGCAGGTGGAGACTGCTGGCGAGCGGAAACCCAAGTAAGACGCCGCGGCAGTTCAGCAGCGAAACTTACCTCAGCGGCGGTGATGGGTACGAGCCCAGCCTCGATGATCAGGCCCGCATCCTCATTGACTTTTTACGGCGCGGTTAAGCCGTGCCCTTCCCGAACCCATTTATGAGATGACTTACTGACTTAATAACTTCTAGTCAGAGCCGGAGCCTTCCGCACCGGGTGTGCCCGCTCTGCTTTCGCGATCCGCCGCCCACAGCCAGGCGCGTTGTCCGCGATCTCCTGACACTACCGTTGCTTCGCCGTAGTCGACCAGCCGGCTCAGGATGGTATTGATGGTTGCCATCGGATCCTTGTGGCGGACCAGCAAAGCAGGCGCAGTTTTTTGAATTTCATCGCAAACCTCGCGTGCGCTCATGGGCCGCTCCGCTTCCATCAGGACTCGGCGGCACGCTCGGGTGATGCCGGGCTGGCGGGAACTGCTCTTGCGATCGACCAGGTCTAAAAGAGTGGCGTCCAGGATGCCATCGCCGAACAGATTCGCCAATCCGACGATCGTTTGCTTCACAGTACCAATGCGCTTGGTGACCTCGGCCCGTTCTTCGATCAACTGCCGCAACTCGTGCTCCGCCCGCCGTATTACATCTTGCACGTGCCGGTTTGCCCCCGGTGCGCCCGCTGCCAGCTTGTCCGATGTTGGTCCGTGATCCATCGCAGCTTACATAACACTCTTATTATCCCGCGAAAGAGACGCGGGGATTGACACCACTTCAAGCGGGACCAGCAAACATTCGTGGTCGACGAAAACCCGCTGAAAGCGCATGAGAAAAGCCAATCATTTCTGATTGGCCTTGCGGGAGCGAACGCCCGGACCCTGGGGCGTCCTTAGTAAATTACTTTCAACCCGAAGTAGGCGCAGCGTGCGCCGGCCGGGCAGGCGAGGTTGGCGTCGGATTGCACGGTGGGGTCTGCAAAAGCAGCGCCCGCACCCGCTGATCCTGCACTTTCGATAAACGTGGAAATGCCGGGGATGGTGTTGCCGTAGTTCGGATGGTTGAATACGTTATTCATGGTCATGTGCCACTGCAAAGTCGCGCGTTCCCAGAACTTGAAGTTCTTGAACAACGTGAAGTTTCCGAGATCGGTATGGTAGTCGCGAACGCTGTTGCGCCGAACGTTGCCGAACGGAACTCCGAAGACGGTCTCGGCTTCTCCGCCGTTCGCGATAAACCGAACCTGACTGCTGGTAACCTGCGTGACCGTCCCGTTGTTTATGCCATTCAGGCTGACTAAGGAAGTTGGAATCAGACTGCAACCCGCTCCATAGGCGCCGCAAGCATCACCAGCAAAAATCCCGACTTGAGTCGCCGGAGCGTGCGTGCTTCCTACGAACGGCCGCACTACATCGGGGACCGTGTTGTTGAAGGCCTGGTCAAAGGCTACATCCTCGATCGGAGACGTGGCCGCGTTGATGAAGAACTGTTGTGGCGTGTAGTTCTGGCCGGACTGAAGAATGTAGGTTCCCGACAACGCCCAGCCGCCTGCGATGTGCCCGAGTAGGCCACGCTGGGAACGCATGATGGGAACATCTTCGATGAAAGATAGAGTCCAGGTCTGCGGGAAGTCGATTCCCGAGAGAGCGTACTCACCTCCCTTCACGTTGAGCGGGTTCTGGGCATAGGTCTCACTGTTCCCGCCAGCGAACGAATTAAAAATCTCGCTGACATTGTCCATCGTCTTACTCCACGTGTAACTGGTTCGCAGGGTCAACTGGCGGAAAATGTTGCTGGTGCGGAATTCCGTCTGCAGTCCGTTGTAGTTCGAGTAGCCACTATTGCCGACCTCCAACTGGATCCCGGTGTTGCAGTTCACCCGGCCCACCGCGGCCGGTACCACCGCGCTAGCTGTCGGGCACGGCGTATCGCCTGCGGGAATATAACTTGGGAAGGCCGATGCCAAGCCCTGAATATAGGGGTTGACGTTGATGCTTTGGAACAGGTTCTCGCCGTGATTGCCCACGTACCGCACTTCGAAGGCGGCATCTTTTGTGACGTTGCGCTGGATTCCCAACGACCACTCTTGCACTTTATCCGGACTGAGGTGTGGGTCCAGTGTAACTTCGGGAGAATTTCGCGGGTCGAGCTGGCCAAACGGGAGGAGGCCGGCGTATGCGGCGCGAACCGAAGGTCCTAGCGGAGATGCGGGGACGCCGGGGATTCCTGGTCCGGGAAAAGTATCTCCTAACACCACGGGCGAGGTAGTAGCATCGTTTAGAAAAATGTTGTAGAAGGCGGGGTCATAAGTGAGTCGATAGCCACCCCGCACAACTGTATTACCGTTCCGAGTGAACGGTGTGTCGGGTGACCAGGCGAATCCAATGCTGGGGCCAAACAAATCGTGAATTGCTGGAAGCGATGGGGAGGTAGTAGCAGAAAGCGGCAACGAAGGCAGCCATACCGGGTTGCTTCCGGTTTGCTGAGCCACGGTTTCCCGATGGAATATGTTGGCTGGCTGGCCGAGGTAAGACCACGTTAGTCCCAGGTTTAAGGTCAGATTGTGCCTAATCTTCCAGTCATCTCCCACATACAGGAACGTATCCCACTCCTTGAATGG
The DNA here is from genome assembly GCA_050014115.1 of Candidatus Sulfotelmatobacter sp. Taxonomy (GTDB): domain Bacteria; phylum Acidobacteriota; class Terriglobia; order Terriglobales; family Acidobacteriaceae; genus Sulfotelmatobacter. Next base: position 30,720 of record JBEKDY010000007.1, read on the forward strand.
ATACTCTGGGTTGCCCTCATCAAGTGTTGTGCTGGAAGGTGTGTTCGCCGCGTAGGCACCCCAATCGCTAAAAGTGTAGATGCCGTTATACCCGGGAAGAAAAACATTGGGAGATCTCTGGTTGGTGATGTTAGCGCCCCATTTCAACTGATGTTGCCCCTTGGTATAGCTGAAATTGTCTTGCAACTGATAGGAGTTGACGATTCTGCCCTCTGGGAAATTCGACCCCGGCCCAATGCCCAGAAGGGTGGAAGTGGTGAAACCAATCGACGCCATGGTATTCGCAACGTTGTTCATCAGCGGGACCGAGCCCACCGTGTTGCCGCCGAACTGCACCGCGTTGCGCGAGTAACCCGCGCGAAATTCGTTGAGCATTCTATTGTTAAAAGTGTGCGTCCAGCCGATCAAGCCGGACTGACCGAGCGAGGGAACGTTCACTGGATAGCCCGCGGCATTGCTGGTGGCGCTCGTAGCGATGTTGAAGAAATTCTCTCTTTGATATAGGTAGCGAACGTAAAAAGAGTCGGAGTCGGTGGCGTGCACGTCCAGTCGCGTGATCCAATCGTAGATATGAAAACCGTTGGGGAGAAATCGCTGAATGCCGGACAGTTGATATCCGCATGCGGGATTCCCACTCGTCGGATCCGTGGTGTTATTGACGGGTGCATTGTCGAAATACGCAGTAACCGGTGCGCCTGAAACCGTGGGCGACCCGCCCACCGCATAAGGACCAAAATTGGAGAGCGCCGCCAGGCTGGGGCTTCCAGGAAAGCACCCCGCCAGCGTTCCCATTCCGTTGGGAGTCGGCAGCAACGTGCCGGTACTGAAGAACGCACTCGAAGAATCGATTTGATTGTCAACGCCCCCGAAGATAAAGATTTTGTTTTTCAGAAGTGGGCCGCCGATGCTTCCACCCGTGAATTCCTGGTTGAAGCGAGGAGGTTTAGTAATGCCCTCGAAGCTTTTCTCGATGTTCGTAAGGCTGGTCAAAACCGAGTTGGTTTCGTCTCCGAAGACGGTTCCGTGCCAGCGATTCGTGCCATTCTTAGTCACCACGTTGATCACCGAGCCCGAGTTCCGGCCGTATTCGGGGCCGAAGTTGCTGGTGGTGGCCTGATATTCATTTACGAAGTCCACGTCGCTGACAAAAATGGCAGGACCGGCCACAGAATTGTCGTTATTGTTCTGACCGTCAATCTGCTGGTCATTGTTGCGGCCGCGAATTCCATTCACGGTGAATCCCACGCCATTCGTGTTTGAAAAATTGTTATCCCGGCTCGCGGCCACGCCGGGTAGAGTCAAGGCCATGAAGTCCGCGCCCTCGTTCTCGGCGACTCCGGCGAATGTTTGCAGAGCTTCGCCGGTGATGGCGGTGCTGACTTGCGCCTGTGCCGATTCAACCAGAGGCGCGGCCGAGGAGACTTCGACGGATTCCGTAGTTTGTCCGACCTCCAGCTTGAAGGGTCCAACCGTGTGCTCGATGTTGGCGTCCACCGAGAGGCCTGTAGATTTCAGACTGCGAAAGCCAGGCTTGCTGATTTCCAGGTCGTACCGGCCTACCGAAAGAAATGTAAAGCGAAAGGCCCCGGCGGTCGATGTCGTCGCCTGTTGCTTGGCGCTGCTGCCTTCATTGATGAGCGTTACTGTCGCGTCGGATACGAGGGCGCCGGAAGGATCCAGGACTGTGCCGCTAAGAGACCCGGTTGTCACCTGGGCTACCCCGGTAGCAACGAAAATTGCTGCTCCCACGACGAGCGGTGAGACGAACCTGAAAAAAGAACTGACTTGCATGCATCTCCTCCGGCGAACCTGAACATCGACAGTGCGGTTTGGAAAACGTGTCATGCAGTGTCCCGGGGCCGCTCCACAATCCAAGCGACTGGACGATCACGCATCTCCCGAGGAGAAAGAGCATGTCACCACCCACGCCCATGTACCTGGGATGATGGTGGTACAAATGCACTCGTCGATGGGATGAAGTTGGTTTGGATTTACATGAAGCGCAGGTTCTTAGCAGACTTAAAGAGGAGAGTCATTTGTAGACTGAGCGAGCATCTCTCCAATTCCGTAGAGCAGGACGATTGCCACTATGAGAATTGGAAACGCGGAATGGCTCGGACACTCGGCTTAGACACTGACAGTCGGGTGCTGTGCAGCGGAGCCAAAGTTGAGAAAAAAGCCGTGGCGCAGGAGCGCCACGGCATGATCGTGCGGATTTACTTTTTCTAGAACCTGATGCTCAAGCCAAATTCAAACTGCCGTGGAGCGCCCAGCGCGTAGGTTCCGGACTGGAAGCTGGCCCGCCAAGGCAAGAGGCTTCGCGAGGTTACACCGCCCACCGAACTTGCCGCCAGGGGAGTCACCGCGCAGGTCCCGAGCGCAACGCAGCCTGGATCCGCCGGGTCCAGGGTTCCAACGACGGTCCCCGGCAGGTTGCCCGGAAGGAACGAGTTGGCGAAGTTGAACATGTTGAAGATGCTGGCGCTCGGTTCGATCGTCAGCCGCTCGCGAATCTTGATTGGCCATGCCGCCTTCAAATCCAGCGACTTCAGCCACGAGAATCCGACCGCGCCATTGGGAACTGAAGAGAGCGCGGGCATCTGCCAGGCCAGCGTTGACATGTCAGACATGGTCATTACTCCGCCGTTCACCACCGCTGCGCCGGCAGGCGTCAGAGTACCTGCGGATGTGTTGTTGTAGTGGGTGATCAGGCTCTGCAAGTTGTCGATGTAGGCGCCACGCTGGAATTCTCCATTATTCGTGCCCGGGACTGGCATGCCTGCCTCGCCAGATCCAATTCCCGATCCCAGCCAGTCCGTAGCGAAAATCTCTCCACCACTCGTCAACTGAGGTAGAGCGAGATTCTGCGCCAGCGGACTGTAGAAATGCCCGATCAAGCTGATCTTGGTAAAGAACGGCATATCGAAGGTTCCGCCGAACGAGATCTGATGGGTGCGGTCCAGAGCGTTAGGTCCCGCGAACTGGTCGGGATTGTCATTGTTGGTTGCCAGGTTCACGAAGTCTCCATCCTGCACTTGACTGGTGAATCGGGAGAGCGAGTAGGAGACCTGGAAGTTGGCAGACCTCACTCCGCGGAAGGGATTTCTGATCTGCTGCACCAGTTTTACTTGCAGCCCGCTGTATACGGAGCGTCCCACGGGCTGCAGCAAGTCGAGCGTGCCCAGGGCGCCGTCATTCACTCCGGTGAAGCCGTCAGTACCCGGAAAAGCGCAGGTAGGACACGGGCCGCCGCCGGTCACGGCGTTGTTGGAATCCAAACCGGCGGTGGAGTAGGCAGACTGAGAACCCGCCAGCGCAGCAACTGAGGCGGCTTCTCCGGTTAGGCCAGCTTTCGTGGCAGCCTTAAATTGTGCGGCATAGACACAGCCTGCCTGCCCCGACCCCGCCGGGCATCCATTCGCGGCCTGGGCGCTATCCCGTGCCGCGATGGCATTGGCAAGATTGAAGGAACGGGCTGATCCGCTGTGGTTCGCATCGACTACCAGCAGGAAATGTTCGCCGATGTTGCGGATGTAATCGGCAGTGAGCACCGTTCCCGGACGAAATTCGTGCTGGAAGCCAAGATTCATCTGCCACGAGCGCGGCGTCCGATAATTCGGGGCAAACAGGTCAAACCCGTTGGCGTTGGCAGCATTCAGCGTTGTACCTACAAAATTGGGGTTGGGTTGCAGCCCGACATTAGCAGCCGCGGCCGTCTTGAAGGCACCACTCAGGGCCAGAATCTCGGGGGCGGCGGTCGAGATAGTCTCGCCACAGAAGTTGGGCGTGACCTCGCTCGCGCTGGTTACGGTCGCGGCTCCGCCGGCGATCGAACTGCCGATTGGTCCTGGACTCGTGGGCCAATTAAAAGGAGCGGCTCCGCCTCCGGCGCACACCAGTGGAGTGTAAGAGAAGATGCCTTTCGGAATTCTTGCGGGACTGTCGAACAGAACGTTATTCCAAATGGAGTTCTCAAAGAACAGCCCGCCGCCGCCGCGGATGACAGTTTTTCCCTTGCCGGTGGCATCCCACGCAAAACCCACTTGTGGACCAAAGTTGTCGCCAGGAGTACGCACCTGGTTTCCCAGTCCCTGGCCCCACTGGTTGAGAGCAGGCAGGGAGCCCAGATCACTATCCACCCGGCCGGTGTCATGCACATAGTGCAGTCCTAGCTGCAGGCTGAAGCGTGGGTTCACCTTCCAGGCATCCCCAAAGTAAGTCTCAAAGCGGTTGTCGGGCCCTAAGCCGCCGCCCGGGAATCCGAAGGAAGACTTGGCCGTAGAGAAACCAATGCCGTTGCCGAGGAACACCCAGTCTGACGGGTAGGAAGTGGGATCGGACGAGGCGCCGGTGAAGGTTGTGCCCACTTGCGGGTAGGTAAAGAACGCCGCCAGGCCTCCGCCCTGAAGGTGATTAAATGCTACGCCGTAGCGGATAATGTGCTTCCCGATTATCTTGCTGCCGTCGTACTTAATCTGGTGATCGGTTTGGATTGTTTGCTGGGGCGCCAGCAGGTTCGGTCCGCCGCAATAGGCGCCACCCTTGCTGATCACACAATTCCCCAGAGTCGGCGCCCCGATGTTAATGCCCAATCCAGGGATGGGATTATCCGGGCCAGCCGTGATGCTTGAAGTCCCGTCTCCGATTCCGTTGCGAAACTTGAGGTATTCAAAGCGAATGCTGTGGGAATAGGCGCCTGTGCTGAAGTCGAGCCCTACTGCATGAGTCGCAGTGTGATCGGCGTTTTTGAATCCCTGCAGAGAGCTCGCCGAACCGTAGGGGCGAATGTCGCTGTTTTGATCGAAGTTGAAACGATAGAAAGCTCGTGCATTGCCCTTAACGTTCCAATCCACGCGCTCATCCGACATGAATTCGCGGTAGGGCTCGACCAAAGTCGTATTCAGGGTGTCGAAAGGAGCACTAAACGGTTCCGCCGCTCCCAGGCTTTGCTTCGTGCGTTCGCCGTCAAGAAACCAGAACAGCCTGTCCTTGATGATTGCGCCTCCCAGATTGCCGCCAAATTGTTCACGCTGGAATGGTGGAGCTGTGGGACCGGGCAGGGCTGCCGCCGTCTGGTTCCCGCGGAAAAGTCCAAACGCCTCGCCGTGCATGGTGTTCGCGCCGGAGCGGGTGGTGACGTTTACAGCTCCGGAGGAGGTTAGTTCTGTCGAGAGATCGAGCGAAGACTGGGAAAGCTGGAATTCCTGGATGGCGCTGGCTGGGATGTTCTGAGTCGTTGTGCCTACGGTCTCGTCGCTGACGTCGACTCCATCCACCTCAATCCTCGCGGTACGGCCAAACCGGCCTTCGAAGGAGATCGAAGAGAAACCGTTCTTGGTCGGGTCGAAGGTGCTGCCCTCTTGAATTTGGACGCCGGGCTCGAGCTGGGCGAGGTCAAGAAAATTGCGCCCGTTGACGGGAAGGTTCTCAATCTGGTCAAGATTGATCGTGCCTTGCACCGTGGCCTGCTCTGTATTGATTGCAACTGCGCCCCCCTGAACCTCAATGACCTGGCTCTCCTGCCCGAGTTCCATCTGAAGGTTGGCGGTTGCGGTGTTGCCAACCTGAACCGTGACCGCCAAATTCATGGTCTTGAAGCCCTTGCCCTCCACGCGCACGATGTAGTCCCCGGGCTGAATTGGACCTGATGAGTAGCTTCCCGCCGACGAAGCGTTCAGATGAAACACGGCTGCCGTTGCCTTGCTGGTGATTATCACCCTGGCGCCGGCGACTACCGCTCCGGTTTGATCGGTCACGGTGCCTTGAATACTGCCCGTCCCCGTCGTCGATTGTGCCCAGGCAGTGCAAGAGAGGAAAAGCAACGCTGCGAGGATACATACCGGGGTCAGCTGCCAGGCCTTGACACTTCTGCGTGAGGATCGTGCGCACGAAACAGTCTTCATCGTCATCGTCTCTCCTTGTAATGTTTCTGCCCTTCGCCAAAACAGTATGTAAATCCGCATCAGGACATTGGTTGACCCGATGAGGCGTGGCAAATGGCTAGCCAGCGTGAGAGAGCGCGACGCAAATAGGGACGAATCGAGTTTGAATGAATACGAGTGATCGTCGACGAGCAACGACTGCATACCCGATGGAGACTTAAACGAGTAAGACAAATTGGTTCAAATATGATTGTTTGTATAAGTTGCGGTCGCACCTTCGGGATTCAGTAGAGTTCGCAGGATGCGTGCTGCAGGATTGAGCGCTTTGTCGGCTCATCGGAAATGAGATGCCACTCGAGCAGCTTGCCAAAGCACTGTGGGCCTCCACTATCATTTATGATTAGCTTTTGTATCTGGGTTTGAAAGGAAACATTATGAAAACGTTCGTGGTACTTTTCGTGACTCTAGCCTTGACTGCTCTCGTTGCGCTTGCCGCGGATCAGCCACAGCCGCCCGCCGTGGGCAACCAGGCCCCGGCATTCAGCTTGCCCAACCAGGAAGGCGCTCAAGTGTCTCTTGACCAATTCAAGGGCAAGTGGGTTGTGCTTTATTTTTATCCCAAGGATTTCACCTCGGGATGCACGATTGAAGCTCACAATTTCCAGCGGGATCTCGACAAATACACGCCCAAGAATGCCGTGATCCTGGGCGTCAGCGTGGACACCGTGGATTCTCACAAGAGCTTCTGCACCAAGGAAGGCTTGAACTTCAAGCTGCTTGCAGATTCCACGCATGCGGTCGCGGAAAAGTACGGCTCGATCATGGATCACGACGGGACGATTCTTGCCGCGCGCAATACCTTCCTGATTGACCCCACGGGCGTAATCCGAAAGGTGTACCTGAAGGTCAGTCCGCAGGGTCACAGCGAGGAAGTGCTGGCCGATCTGCAACAGTTGCAGTCGGCGAAGTGAGGTTAGTCCGACTCGTCCGGCGCCTCAACGTTGCGAGGCGTCCAGCAGCTCCTTCAGATATTGCTGCCACAAAGCCGCCGAGGTGTGTGTGCCATGGCCACGGGTGCGCTCCGAGGTGGGTATCAGGATAAAACGCCCGTTCTTCACTCGTTTGATTTCACGTTCCGCGATTCCGAGTTCCGGAGGATTGATGAAATCGTCGGCAGAATTCACGAACATCACCGGCGCGGTGATCTTCTCGAGTTGTGGTGAAGGGGCATAGTTCCGCGAGGCATTCACCGCGTAAAGCAAATCGTTGGCATCATGGTCCGCGCTAAATTGCTTCACGAAGTCGCGAACCGCCGCATCGGTCGCGTCGCGGGTGGGGAGATTCTTCTGCATCTGGAGAGGCGCACCGGCAGCGATTAAGAACATCTCCGCCGCAATTTTCAATGCATTCCCGGGCTGCGTGGTGTACTCACCATTCTTCCAATCGGGATCGTCTCGAATGCCGTCGATTACCAGCTTGCGCCAGATTCGATTCCGCCCCGCGATCTGTACTGGCTGGCAAGCCAAGGGCATCAGGGCGTCCATGAAGTCGGGGTAGGTTTCGCCCCAAACCCAGGAATGCATGCAGCCCATAGACGTACCAAGGATCAATCGCAGGTGGTTCACACCCAATCCTTTTTCCAGCAGCTCGCGTTGCGACGCCACCATGTCGTCATAGTCATATTGTGGAAAATGCGCGTGCGTGCCGTCGCTGGGCTTGCTGGATTTTCCGTGGCCGATGTTGTCCGGCAGAATGATGTAATAGCGTGTGATATCAAGGAGCTGCCCCGCACCAAACAGCACGCCCGCGAACTGTGGTGCCAGGAACTGTTTGCCGGTACCGCTTGTGCCATGTAACAACAGCACGGCATTCGTAACGCGGCCGTTCGCGTCGCGCACGGGCGCTCCGAAGGTCGCGTAGTGCATTCGCAACTCAGACAGTGTTTCACCCGATTTGAAATGGAAGTCGTGAGAAACGTAGTCACCTTCCTTCGGCGCGGGCAATTGGCTGGGCTGCTGCGCCGACAAAGTCGCTGCGCAACAAAGGAGGATAGCTAGAAACGGAAACTTGGCCGCGGGAATGCAGACGGGCATGGTTGCACCTCGGTTCCGGGGCAGGGTACCACAGGACGGGAAATCGCCAGAGGGACGTCTGCGACAATGGCGGGCAATCAACTATTGGAGCGGGGGCTTGTAAACTTGGGTGGCACGCCATTCTTATGCTCCCAGGGAATGATTCACGCCGCTGCCGATATTTCTTTCTCATAATGGTGGGCGTCGTGTTCATGTCGTGTGCTCTCGCTCTGGGACAACAGGCGGATACACAGACCGGCTCGCCACCGGACGCGCCGAAGGCGAGCGTCGCTGAGTCGAAAGGCTTCTTTCCCCGCTGGGCAGCGTTTTACCGCCAGGACTGGTGGGGGACGGCTGCTTCTTCCCCGGCCCCAGCGCGCCGCGGCCTTCCGTCGCCGCTCGATTCGCCGCCGTTCCCTAACTCGGACTGGTCGTATGGTGGTTCTCCTGTGATTGGAGAGCCGGACTCAAACAGCTATCCGCTGATGACCGCCATCAACCAGGCCCGCAGCCGGACGAAGATTTATGGGTGGGTCGACCCGACGCTGAACTTCAGCACTTCCTCCCACAGCAATGCGCCCGAGGCGAACGATGTCTACTCGAATCGCTTTGAGATGAACCAATTTGTTTTCTACGCCGAGCGGCTGCCGGATTCCGTGCAGCGCGATCATATCGACTGGGGTTACCACCTCACGGCCCTCTACGGTACGGATTATCGCTATACGATCGCAAAGGGCTACCTGAGCGCGCAACTGCTGAACGATCACCACCAATATGGCTTTGATCCGACGCTGGAATATGTGGATGTTTACATCCCGCAGGTCGCGCAGGGAATGAATCTCAGGCTCGGGCGCTTTATCTCTGTGCCCGGTATCGAGGCGCAACTGGCGCCGAACAATTACATCTTCAGTCACTCGCTGCTCTATGCGATCGATCCGTTTACCGATACGGGCCTGATTGCGACAGTGAAACTGAACGACCAGTGGCTGGTGCAACTCGGCATCACCGGCGGACACGATGTTGCGCTGTGGACTTCCGATGCAAAGCCCTCCGGTACAGCCTGCCTTAGCTACGCGACCGAATCGGTGAATGACAATCTTTATATCTGCGCCAACGGAATCAACAACGGAAAGTACGCGTACAACAATCTGCAGCAGTATGACGCCACGTGGTATCACAAGTTCTCGAAGACGGTCCATATGGCCACGGAGACCTGGTATATGTACGAGCGCGACGTGCCAGCTTTAGGAGGTGGCGTTCAGCCAGAAACGGGCGCCAACGCGGCGTATTGCCTGCCGGGCGAACAACGCTGCACCGCTCCCGAATATGCTGCGGTCAATTTTCTGCAGAAGGAGTTATCTGCGCATAACTTCCTGTCGTTTCGCAGTGACTTTCTCGACGACAGAAAAGGGCAGCGTACGGGCTACGCGACCCGCTACTCAGAGAACACGATCATGTGGGGTCATTGGATGGGCACAACGGTCCAACTGCGCCCGGAATTGCGTTTCGAGCGAGCCTGGGACATGAAGGCCTACGACAACGGGCGACATCATAATCAGCTTACCGTGGCGAGCGATCTGATTTTTCACTTTTGATCGGGGTGGATTCGGTGTCTCTAGTGTGGTGGCACAAACTGAAGGGTGTACGCCACTTTTGGATCGAAAGGTTTTGCGATGATCTTGAGATCGGAGAGTTGTCCATACATGGTGGTCCAGCGCTCAGGAGTCATCTCGCCCAATCGTTCTCCACTCGGATCGTCACCGGTAACGAAGTGGCCGTCGCGCAATGCCTGCCAGCTGAACTGCATCCAGTCCGGATTCAATGCAGGATTCAGTTTGGCAATCACTGCGTGGGCCGCGGCAGGATCGTTCAGGTAATCGCGCCATCCCCGCAGCGATGCGCGGACAAACTTGGCCACGGTGTCCGGATGCTCCTTGAGAAAGTCCTGCGTTGTAAACATTACGCGGTACGGGCTGTATCCGGCGTCACCGATCAGAAGAACACGCGTCTCGATGCCGGCCTGCCGTGCGAAGAAAGGCTCCGATGTTGGGAAGCATTGCTGAATGTAATGCGGATCAGCTACGAAGTTAGCCACGCTGTAGGTGGCGGGAATCTCCACCACACGATTCAACTGATAACGCTTCACCAGATATTCGAACCAGGTGGACCCGGGTTTGACGGCAACGGTGTGCCCATTGAGATCGGGAAACGAATAGATGGGCGAATCCTTCCGCACCATAATGCCTTGCGGATCGTGCTGCATGGTCGCGGCGACCGCGATCAGGGGTTGGCCGTCTGCAATCGCCTCCAGGATATGGTCAGACGCTATCATCCCGAACTGGGCCCCTCCGGCAGCGACCTGCTGCGTGACAGCGACGTACGGGCCGCCGGGCTGAATGCTCACGTCGAGACCTTCGTCCCTGTAGTAACCCTTGGCCAGCGCCGTGTAGAATCCGCCGTGCTCAGGCTGCGGATACCAATCGGCTTGTAGGATAACTTTGGTCAAGCGCGCGCTACCCGATGGATCGGTGGGTGATTTGTGACAACTCTGCAACGGACTTGCCGCGAGAAATATCGCGAGAAGGATCAGCAGGCAGGGCGCAGTGGAAAACCGAAGTTTACGCATGAACCGGGGGCTCGGAGAAAACGTGAACTGAAGCGTAGCACTGGCGTGTTCCTTGCCCCTTATAAGAAATAGTTATGCAGGCAAGCGGATTTTCCGATTGTGACCGCGCGTGACCACCGTGCTAGATTGCCGCATGTTGGATTAAGCCGTGTTGGATTGACCCAGGTTGGATTAACCCATGCCAGATTGCCCCATAACTGCGGCGGGTCCGGACATAGACACGGCGATTATTGAGAATGACGACGAGAGACACATGCGTGAGCTCTACCGGTTCACCGCGCGCACGCTGGAGACGAAGCATCCCGTACCTTTTGGCGCAATGATTGTGAGCACTCGCAGTGGCAAGCTGCTGATGCGAGCCACCAATGCAGTCCGTCGCGAAAACGATCCCAGCTCACACGCCGAGGTGAGAACCGTCCGGTTAGCCTGCAAGAAGCTGAAGCGCACGAGTCTGGCCGGGTTTACGATGTACTCGACCTGCGAGCCGTGTCCCATGTGCATGGCCAATGCATTGTGGGCCAGGTTGGACCGCGTGGTGTTTGGCGCGGCCATTGCAGACGCCAACCGCCACTGCTTGCAGATTCGCATTCCAGCACGAGAAGTGGCAGAGCGTGCGGACATGCCGTGTCGCGTGGAAGGCCCGGTGTTGCGCGACCTTTGCAATACACTTTTCACGCATCCGAACATGCAGAAGGCCTTCCGCAAGTGGAGTACGGCCAAGAATACTGCCGGGAAGAACGCTGTGGCAAAGCCGTAGCCCGCAGGCGAAACCACGCAAGAACGAGCGACCCAATGGACCCAATCCACCTCACGGCACTTGCTGCAATCCTCGGCGAGGACTCACGCGTTCTCGCGCAGCCGCAGGTGGTCGAACGGCTCTCGCGGGATTTCTATTGGTACTCGCCGGTGCTGCGAAAACAACTGGATGGCAAAGTGGCGGACGTGGCCGTTCAGCCCCTGAGCGCAAGAGAGATTCAAGGTGTTCTGCAATATTGTCATATCCACGATTTGCCGGTGACGTTGCGTGGTGCGGGTACGGGCAACTATGGGCAAGCCGTGCCATTGCACGGTGGCGTGGTGCTCGATCTCGCGCGCATGGATCGCATCGAGGCGATTCAACCGGACGGAGTGGTGGTGTGCGAACCGGGTGTGCGTTTGGGCGTGCTGGAGAACGAAGCACGCAAAGCAGGTTGGGAGTTGCGCTGCTACCCCTCGACCATCGTCAAGGCATCTCTGGGCGGCTTTCTGGGCGGCGGCTCGGGTGGTGTCGGCTCGGTGGCGCACGGCGGCTTGCGCGACTTCGGTACAGTGCGTGCCCTTGAGGTGGTCACCATGGAAGCGGAGCCGCGAGTCGTGCGGCACGAGGGCGAGGAGGTTCA
>JBEKDY010000008.1:0-41860 GCA_050014115.1 Candidatus Sulfotelmatobacter sp.
CGGCTCTGACCGATGGTGAAGTCATTGAGCAAGGTGGGAGAGAAAGTGTGTGTCCACGTGGCCTGCCCGGCGACTTGCCACGTATTGTTCAGCGCGGAGAACTGCGGCATGGCCGAGGGCGCACCCGTGAGCAGAAGCGTTCTAAAAATGCTGGCGTAAACGCGATCGTTCTTGAAAACCTGGTCGATGCGGCCAAAATATTGCGTGCCGTTCCGTATTGAAGTTGCACCGAATGTGCCGGTATCGATCATGGGGGTGGAGCAAGGGATGTTCTCGACCGCCGGCGTTCCACAAATGTAATTACCAAGAGCATCTTTGCCGAAGACCTCTTGCGCCGTTTGGGAGACGGCGGCTCCAGCCACTCCTACAGGCTGGTAATTGGTGAGCAGACCAGTTCCAACAGTGCCTGGGTTATTCGTTTGAGCGAACTGTATGAATTCGGGGGCTGCGAATGTCACCGAACCGCCTGCCCCCTGCGAGGAGCGCAGCGGCTCTACCGCAAAGTAAAAGAAGCTGCCTATCGCAAAATCCATGTTGTTGGAATGGAAGGGCTGGTAAGGCTGCGTCGGCGAACTCACGTAGTGCTGATTGGCGAACATCTTCTGGTCATAGAAATAGTCCGACGCGGAGCCGTGGAACGCGTTGGTGCCCGACCGCGTTGTGAACATGGTTTGCAATCCGGCGGCGCGGCTGTATTCACTGGAAAATGTATTGACCTGAATGCTGGTTTCCTGGATTGCATCGGGTTGCGGAGTGAGATTCAAGACGCCCTGGCGAATTCCGCTGGTCACGTCGAGACCGTCGACCACGTATTGATTGTTGTTCTGGCCCTGGCCGTTGGCGCTGGCATCGACCTGCTCTTCAGTGGAGTAAGTTGTCGACGCCGGAGGCGGGACTTCCGGACGCGCTGGTTCCCAAACCGGAGGCGCCGGGAGCCATGGTCACAAGCGTGACCAGGTTGCGGCCGACGATGGGCAACTGATCGACCGCCTGATTTTCGAGCGTCAACTGAGTGCGGCTGTCCGTGGTGTCGACCACTGGAGCTTCCGTGGTGACGGTGAGCGCCTCAGACACGGACCCTACCTTCAGAGTTACGGGCACGCTGAGATTCTGCTCGGTAAGCAGGGTAACGTCGACCTCGGATTTTGCGAAGCCAGCGGCTTCGGCGGTGATCTTGTAAGAACCGGGCGAGAGACTTAAGAACCGGAAGTTGCCAGCTGCATCTGTGGTGGCGGTCTGCGTGGACCTGGTGGCGGTGTTGACCAGCTGCACCGTAGCCTTGGAAATGCCGGCCCCTGAGGGATCCTGCACGGCGCCTTGAACACTACTGGTGAATTGGGCGAACGCGGCAGTGCTGAAAAGAATGGCGAACAGTAACCACAGATAGCGACGGAGCTGCATGGATCCTCCCGGGCGTGCGCCTCGGCAGGGAGGCGCTCTGAGCAAACGTTTACTTCAAACGCATACTATATAAATATTAGGGTTTACCGTTGTCAAGAACTTTCTTGGGTACCCCACGGTCGGGAACGTTTACTGGATTCCACACAAAACAGGAAGAAACAGTGAGGGTTGACCTCAGGCGCTAAAGCGCAAACGCATTTTCGACGGCTTAGCGGCACGAGTGAAACTCGTGCCCTTCCCGAGCCCGCTTCGATGCGGAATTTTTCAGCAATGGCTGGGGCCGTGCCCTTCCCGAACCATTTTTGAGATGACTTCTAGCGGCTCCAGCCTTTGTTCTTCACGATTCCCGATCCTTCCCGCAGAGTGACGAGCTGGTTGGCAGGAAGTGCGTTGTATTTTTCGTGCAGGCCGTTGGGCCAGTAGATGTCGAGGTCGACGGAATTGAATCCACCGAGGCCGAAGTGCAGGCGGGAATCGTTACAGGAATAGAAACTGGACTGGCTTAGCACGGCCTGTGCCTGTACTTTGCCACCGTAGTGGGCCAGCACCCGGGCGCCAATGGCGCTGCGGTTGGATTTGACGCCTTCGAGCTTGACCTTGATCCAGTTTTGCTTTCCCTTCATGTCGTTCCGCAACAGGGATGGAGGTTCATTCAGATTGACGATGAGGATGTCGAGATCTCCGTCGTTGTCGAAATCTCCGAACGCGCAACCGCGGCTGCAGTGAGGGTCGGTGATGCCCGGCCCAGCCTCGGCCCCGAGTTCTTCAAACGTGCGGTTGCCCAGGTTGCGAAAGACTGCGCGCGGGGATTTGTTGGGATATTGCGGGAGTTTGCGCTCCACTTCCGGGTAAACGTTGCCTGTAACCATGAACAGATCGGGATAGCCATCGTTATCGAGATCGACGATGCCGGCGCCCCAGCAGATGTAACGGGTATCGACGGCGAGGCGAGAGGATCGAGTGAGGTCGTCGAAGTTTCCTTTGCCGTCGTTGTGATAAAGGCCGTTTGCGTCCTCGGCGAAGTGAGTCTTAAACAGATCCAGATGTCCGTCCGGATCATAGTCGCCGACACCGACTCCCATTCCCGCCTGCTCCATGCCGTCATCGCTGAGGGCTACGCCGCGGAGCACGCCTTCTTCGCGAAAAGTTCCGTCATGATTATTCATGAAGAGCAAACTTGGGGTGGAATCGCAGGCGACGAGAATGTCCGTCCAGCCGTCTTCGTCGAGATCAGCGGCGACCACGGTCATGCCGTAGGATTCGGTTGCGCTCGCGATTCCGGCCTGCTGGGTCACGTCGGTGAAGGTGCCGTCTCCGTTGTTGCGATACAGAGAGTGTCTTCCCGTAGGCAATCCTCGCGGGCCGCACTCCACCGGTACACCTTTCCAGTTGCAATTTACGTTTTCGCCCGGCACCGGCGCGTGATCGAAAGAGAAGCGCACGTAGTTCGAAACGAAAAGATCGAGATGGCCATCGCGGTTGTAGTCGAGGAAGCTGCATCCCGCACCCCAGCGAGGCTGATCGTTCCAGAGGCCTGCGGCCTTGGTCACTTCAGTAAACGTTCCATCGCCGTTGTTGCGATAGAGACGATTTTGGCCAAAGTAAGTGCAAAAGATGTCCTCGAACCCGTCGTTGTTGTAGTCACCGATGCAGACGCCCGACGCCCAGCCCACAGCTTTTAATCCGGCCTTCTCGGTCACATCCGTAAAAGTGCCGTCGCGGTTGTTTTTGTAGAGGCGATTCGTGGCGCCGGGCGGATCGCCATCCAAACGGGTGCCGGACAAGAGAAAAATATCGATCCAACCGTCGTTGTCGTAGTCGATGAAGGCGCACCCACAGCCGGTGGCCTCCAGAATGTATTTCTTGCTTTCGACTCCGCCGTAGATCACCGGAGCGTTTAGACCCGCGGCCGCTGCGACATCGACGAAGTGCGCATAGAAAGGACGCCCCGAGGGCGCCGGCCGCGCCACCGGCTTGACGGTGTGCGAGGAAACGCCCTGAGCGAGTAGGCGCGGAGCGGCCGCCAGAGCCGCAGAACCGACGGAGAGTCGTACGAAATCGCGGCGGGTAAAAGTCAGGGCTGTGGTTTCTCCATTGACGGTGGCTTATCTTCTATCAGCTTATAACGATTGTGTGCGGCTTCTTCTTTGGTGCCTTCCATTCGGAGTTCGGCCAACTGCTTGAGCAACTTCGGAATGTCGTCGGTTCGGCCGCTTTTGCGCAGCGCCTGGATCAGGTGATACAGGGCCGTCTGGTCCTTGGGGTCGCTGCTCAATGCTTTGCGGCACTGGGCGATGGCTGCATCGTTCTGTCCTGCCTGCAGGTAGAGCTTCGCCAGAACGTCGTGCGCGGAAGCCAACGAGGGGCGGAGCGAGACGGCCTTTTTGGCGGACTCCATGGCTTCACGAAATTGCGCGCTGCCGGGGTCGGGACCGCGTTGCGTCAGAATGTCCGCCTGCAAATAAAGCAGGAGTGCATCGTTGGGCTTCTTGAGCAATTTTGATCGTACCGTCGCAAGCGCGCGGTCGGGATCATTCGCCTGCACGGCGGCAAGGCCTTCAGCAGCCGAACCCAGGGACTGCCGCGGATCGAGCGCGTCGGCGGTTTCGAAATCGGCCTCGGCTTTGTCATATTGCGCAAGCTGCACGTAGAGCACGCCACGCGCGACGTAAAGCGGCGCCGACTTCGGTTCCGCTGCGAGTCCCACGTTAATCATATCCACGCCGACCTGATATGACTGATGGTCCATAGAAACGTTGGCGAAATCGAGATAGAGGTTGATGTTGTGCGGGTCCGCCACAATCGCCTGATGAAGAATGCGGACGGCCTCCGGAGTATTTCCGTCAGCCTCGTAGGCAGTCGCGGCCAGATCGAGGACGTTGGCATCTGTCGAGTTTTCCTGCAGCAAGGGCTGCAGAGTGGCAATGGCATCCTTGGGACGCTGCGCCATCATTTGCACCGATGCAAGGCGAGAGCGGAGACCGGCGTCCGTATCGGAATGCGCGAGCGCCGCGCTAAAAACTGAAATCGCCTTCTCGGTTTCCTTCATCCGCACCAGACAATCGCCATAGGCCTGCAACGCTCCGGGCTGGGACTCGGCCAACGATCCACTCTGCTCGAAGTGAGGCACGGCAGCGGCACAGTCTCCGCGCCGGTACGCCAGCACGGCTAACATGGCGTGGCTGGTGGGATCATTTGGACGCAACTGCAGGATATGTTGCAATAGTGCAACGGCATCCTTTGCGCCACTCTCATACTCGATCTGCGCCGATCCTTCCAATGCGGGCAAGTAGTCCGGCGAATTCTCCAGGGCGTGGCGGAACGCACCGAGCGCTTCCTTCTTGTCTCCTTTGCCGGAAAGGGCAATGCCGCGCAAGGTCCACAATTGCGGATTTTTGGGGCTCTGTTGCAGTTCGGGTTGCAGCAGTTGCAGCGCTTTGTCGAATTGCCCAGCCCGCAGCGCGGAAGTAATGGCTCCCACTTGCTCCTTTGCGGTCTGAGCCGCGAGGAAGGAACAAGCGACGAACATAGCAGCCAGAACACCCAACCGAGTGGGGAAACGCATACCTGCCATTATCGCCCCTTCCCTCGAGGCGGGAAGACTTTGGAAAAGGTTTCCCCACATAAGGCCGCAATCGACCGTAAGCTGCAATCTTTGTGGCATCCTCCAGATCGCTTTCAAGCCAATTTTCTCATTTGAGGCGGCAAATGGGGCTACAGGCAATCCGTCGCCAAGAAAATCGAAACTTGGATCTCTGGGGAAATCGTTTGCTCGCACTTTGCCTCGGTAGCTGGTCCCGGGTTCAGTTAATTCGGGGACAAGACCATTTTGCTCTTCGCCTTGTACAGCCGGTATTTCGAATACTTATGTTGCTCCTGGACGATCTGCCCGCGAGCCTCCATTTCGACGTGTACTGCTTGAGGCAACCACAATTTTAAGTCGAGCGTCGGTATCTGCACCGGGCCGAACAGAATGTTAGCCGTCTCTCTTTGCACCAGAATCTCGGGCTGAGGAGCCAACAGGTCAGTCCGCAGACGAACGATACGAAAATCCGATTGATCAATCCACGCGATGCCCTGCAAGAGCATGGGGACTGATCCCGTGTCACTCAGAAAAATTCCAGGAGACACGACCGCACCCGGAATTTGAGCAAACCCGATGACGTACGTGCTATGCCCGTCGGTCTGCTGCTGGCCTAAGTAGCGGAAGCGTGATTCCACTTGATTCGCGGAAGAGAACACAATCCAGGCAGCAATGAAGCCCTGAAAACTGGGCGCTCCCGCTCCTGCTTCCTCGACTGGCTTACCCTTGCTGCTAGTCCGATATTCTCGCAGCGCTACCGTTCCTTCCGGAGCTGGATGTGTCAGGATCAGATAGCTAAAGTTCCGGTCCCATCCCGAGTTGCGTCCCGTTGATAGGCAACCTGTGCCGATGCATCCTGGAGTCAACCCCTGAGACGCAGCATATTGCGTCTGGCTCACTGCCTCGTCAGAAATCAGATCGGGTACCTTCTGCAGCAGCTCGTCAGCTGTCGCGCCAACTTTGGCGACAAGGTCGGGAGGTTGTTCCTGGTTAGGAGCCGGCTTCAATCCCGCCAATTCACGCACCGTCTTCTTAAGCTCCGGCAGAGGTTCGTCCATATAAGGATGGGCGCCAGAATAAAGCCGCGCTATATCCGCCTTGATCGCGTCACTCGGTTGGGAAGGGGCTTGCGGGGTTTGCGGGGATACCGACTGTACATTGCACTCGTATTTCACTGTGGCGTAGGTTAGTTCCTTCCCGGCGGATTGGTCCGCGGGAGTTCCCGGCCAAGTGCAAGCGAAAACCCGCCATGGGTTATGGGCCGAGGATGCGATAGAGATCGAGCCAGCGGGGTCGAGATTTCTTCCCAACTTCGTTCCTCCGGGGGTCGACGCCTGAACTGTGATTTTGAAGGCACAGGTGTTGGTGACAACAACGTCTCCGGCGTCACGCTTCGAGGTGTCGACGCACTGCGTCGCAGGTTCAGTATGAGCGGGGACTTGCGCCCCACTGATGACAACGGACATGACCAACGCACACAATAAGGAGAGGTTTCGTGCTGTATTCTCCGTCAGATGCAGAACTGAGGCGCTGCGGCGAACCAGTGTGGATGAGCTCATGATCCTGCCTCCGGCTGCGCATCAAGACGACGGTGTTGTCAGAACAATCCGTCAAACCTCGACTCCAGTCAAGGGCTACGGTCCCGATGGTTTTGGCGGCGATGCTGTTGGTCTAGCAAACTCGGCATCGTCGATCGGAACATTCTGCCGGAATTGCTCCACCTGGAACGTGAAAGTCTCGCCAGGTTGGGCCACTGTCCTGCGGAACGGAGTCTCGACGCCATCGACATTCCGGTAGTCGGCGTAGTCGATTCGAGTGGGAACAAGTCCGAGGGGCGACTGCGCATAGCGCACGAGACGTTCCAGCAGGCCGGACTGTTCATCGAAGTAAAACTTCACCGGGGGTTGCCCATTTCTTGTGCCTGAAATCACGTAAGCTTCGCGGTCGCCGATTTTTTCCGGATATTCGACTCGCAGCTCGGCAAACACTTGCTTGATGTGCAGCGGGAAATGAAGGTCTGCGTCCATCTGAGCGGCATCCAGGTCCGCTCCGTGTATATCCCGTAGAAGCCGCCCGGGTATGCTCGACCAGCCCGCGTGACCATCGAAAACGGTCACGCTGTCGCCTGACGGCAGGTGGCGGATCAGGGCCTGCTTGTCCGGATTCTGGTTGAACACTTCGAAGCGGACGGCTTGTCCACCCAGAGTTGCGGTGCCCTGTTCCTCGCTGCTAGTGATCTTTTCGATCGCGGCCGCTCCGCCGAGTGCACGAATGTAGTGGTCAATCAGTTGGTCTGCGGTAGGCATGTTGACGGGAAGCTTTTCCTCGGCTGGAGCCGCCGTCGTGTTTGGCTTTACCTGTACCTCACTCCCAACAATCGGAGCGGCTTCCGGTTTGAGCGAACCCCTGTGGCAGGAGTAGCAGGTGACTTCCCGATTGCCTGCGAAGCTGTCTTTATCGATCGCAAGCATCATTCGCATCATGTCGCGCGCGACCTGTTTGGGTTTCTTGTCGTCTTTATCGAAATGGTCCGGCACGTGGCAATAGTTGCACTCCACACCGAGCGATGCCGTGATGAACCGCATCGCCGGAATCAGCTGGTCGGAGGAAACACCCTTAAGCACCTGGATATTCTTGAAGACGGCCTCGGCCGTTTGGGGCGAACTGCCGGGCAGATGCTTCTCCCCGGTTTCGTCAGAACGCCTATCCACGACCGCGCTGATTTTGTCGGCCAACGCGGCAGCCTTCGCCACATTTCCCTGGCGCTTGTAAAGATCGATCAGCGGCATATCGGCGGGCAGATGGAACGGATCAATCGTGACTGCGCGCTCCAGGTGAGCGACCGCTCGATCGACATCACCCGCTTGCAGGTAGGCTGACGCCGCGTTCGTCTCGTCCGGTGCCGAGCCTGGGTCGAGTTGCAGGGCGCGTTCGAAAGCGAATTCTGCTTCCGTGGATTGTTTGCCCAAGAGCAAGGCAGTCCCCATGGCGGTGAAGACTGCACTGTCGGTGGAGAACTGGTCCTGCACTTCTGTCAACATGCGGTAACCGCGAACAACAAATGGTGGGGAACGGCGTTCCGCGCCGGCATTCACATAGGCAATGCCCAGATTCCTTTTCTGTAAATCCGGCGCTGGTTCACGCCACGCTGCAATGTCGGTATCTTCGTGGGTACCTTCAGGCAAAGTTTGTTGCGGCTCGGGATGCCGCTGGATTCGATGGTCGGTGAAGGCCGTATGGCCTCCGTCTTTTGCATCTCGGCGGGGCATGTGGCAACCGATGCAGTTGCTCGCTTTGTCAGGATGGGAGCTGGCGAAATTCTCCACGTGGCAGGAGAGGCATTTGGAGCGGTAGAACTGGATTGGCTCCTGAGGTTGATTGTGTGGGTCATGGCACGTGCCGCACCACAACTGACCATTGCTTTTTCGCGCACAGGTACTTCTTGCGAGTTGCTCTACATGGCTGATGACTTTGAATTTCCCGGCGTCCGCGCCAGGCGGCGAGACATTTCGATAGGTGGTGAAAACATCTTCCAGGCTCTGTCCCGGCCGAAAATCAGAAAACTTCTTTCCCGGATTGAGTACCCTGCCAACACCCAGCAAGTGACACTGTTCGCAAATGCTGTCGCGAGCGGCGTGATCAAGTTTTGTGGGATTGATGATTGTTCCTGCGCGGGGATCGCTCAAGTGCTTCTCAGCGGAGCCGTGACAACGCTCGCAGGTGATCGCCTCCGCGGAGAATGGCGGCGACCGGTACGCGTTCGAGGTTCCGGAGATGTGTAATGCGGTTCCGGAATGGCAAAACAGACATCCTTCCGCCACGGGCCGCGTGAAATCTGGATTTGGCAGTCCCTCGTATCCCGGCGCCAAGTCATACGCCGCGCGGCTTTTGTAGTAGGCAACGGGAGATTGGAACAGGTGACCGGCCAGGTCGAGCAGGTAGCCAGAGGCGTGATTCCCGGACCCGATTACGTAATCAATGCGGTAATTGATTGCGTCTCCAGCGCTCTGCAGGGTCTGCCAATAGCCCGCCGGAGATGAATGCATCGTGATTTTGGCATCGGGCGTGTTGACTTCGCCATCCGGCTCCTGACCCGCGGTACGGAGGGAGCGCGCCATCGCCGAGCGTGCGTACCCCTCGACCTGGGAAGGATGGCAGAACTGGCAGCGGCTTGCGCCGGCTGGCTCGCTTAAGATCTGCTGCGCCGTGATTTGCGGATTGGAGCGCGCAGCTGCGCTGTTGCCGGATTGTCCCCGACCAGAGGAAACGATAACCACGACAACGCCCAGAACAACGAGCAACTGCCGAGGGGTACGTTTCGGGTCCATGGCTATGGCTCGGTCGAGATTCACCGTCTGACGGCAGGTGGAATTGTACCTCGGTTGCTGGTGAAGTCTCGCGCTCGCGTCCGCTCAAACTCTGTACTCGCAGTTCCCCTGAGACGTGCAACCATCCCGCGGCCAATGTGAGCTCGAAGGGGTCCCGCCCAGGCGGGAGTGAGCACTCTTGCTCAGAAGAACGAGAGGTCCGTTGTTAAGCTCGAATCTGTCAGGACCAGAGAACTAAAGGAGGAGTCGTCCATGCCGTCCAAGATGCACGCCGCGGTTGTCGAGCAATTTGGAAAGCCGTTGGAGCTGCTGGAGTGGGACGTTCCTTCTCCCGGTGCAGGCCAAATTCTGGTGAAAACCGAGGCCTGCGGCGTGTGCCACACCGATCTGCATGCGGCCCATGGCGATTGGCCGGTGAAGCCCACACTCCCGTTCATTCCTGGGCATGAGGCTATCGGTCTGGTTGTTGAGGTTGGATCGGGCGTCACCATTGTGAAGGAAGGCGACCGCGTCGGGGTGCCCTGGCTCTATTCGGCGTGTGGTCATTGCGAGTACTGCTTAACGGGCTGGGAAACGGTGTGCGCTGAGGCGCAGTTCGGCGGTTACACCAAGAACGGCGGTTTTGCCGAATACCTGCTCGCCGATCCGAATTATGTTGCGCATATCCCTACCGGCCTTACGGCTGAGGAAGCTGCGCCGCTGATCTGCGCTGGAATCACGACCTACAAGGGGATTAAGCAAACCGAGGCACGGCCTGGGGAGTGGATCGCTATTTCTGGCGCCGGGGGGCTCGGACACCTGGCCATCCAATATGCGAAGGCCATGGGATTACTGGTCTGTGCAATCGACATTGACGATGGCAAGCTGGCCCATGCCACGCGTCTTGGCGCCGATTTCGTGATCAATGCCAAGACTGGAGACCCGGCAGGCGCCGTAAAGAAGGCGACGGGCGGCGGAGCTCATGGCGTTCTGATTACCGCGCCTTCGCTCATCGCATTCAAGCAAGGCGTGGGCATGACTCGGAAGCGTGGCACTTGCGTGCTGGTCGGGCTGCCACCAGGCGAATTCCCGGTTCCACTCTTCGATGTGGTGGCGAACTGCATCACCGTCCGCGGTTCGTTTGTCGGCAGCCGTCAGGATATGGCCGAAGCCCTCGCCTTCGCGGTCGGAGGCAAAGTCAAAGCCGATATCGAGTCGCAGCCGCTTTCCTCGATCAATCAAATCTTTGACCGCCTTGAGCACGGCGATGTGCCGTCGCGTGTGGTCCTTGATTTCGCGCCAGCTCAAACGAAGAAGCAGCGCTCGGAACTAGATCGACATGTCGCCACTGTAGGTGCGGGTTTCGCAAGGGATCTGTAAATGGTTCGAGAACGGAGAGAGCCACAGACCAGCTTTTTGACTGGGGTGGCTTTTTTTTCCTTTCGGATCATCATAGGCAGAAATCAGTTGTCGAGCCATCTTGTGTTGTTTATTTGGGGAACATAATGACTATGCACAACACCGAACATTTGCATCGGGACGGGGAGAGTCATCACGGCCACGGTCAAACTCCATACTGGCGGCGCGCGCATCACGACTGGCGCTTTTGGTTCGGCCTCGTCGCCATGATTGTAGCGATCGCCGTTTATGTTGGAACGAACGACTTATCGATGGTGCCTTCTGGCCGCCAGAAGCACATGCCGGCCGGTAGCCGAGTTCCATAAACTTCGCATGCTGGAGATTCGACTAAAACGGGATGCTTGCGCTTGGCAGCCTGCGCTTTAGACGCTCAACTGCTATGGCGCGTAAGGGGCCGACGGCAATGCATGAGCGCAAGAAAACATCGTCGATCAAACAGTTAGGCAGGAGATCAGCATGCAAGTCCAAGTCAATACGGATCATACAATCGAAGGCCACGAGGCGTTGGCCGCCCGGATCAGGGGCGTAGTAGAGAGTGCGCTGCGCCGAATGAGCGATCACATTACGCGGGTGGAGGTCCACGTGACCGACGAACGCGGCCCTAAGAGGGGCAAGAATGACAAGCGCTGCATGATGGAGGCGCGCCTCGAAGGCCACCAGCCCGTCGCGGTCACCGACGAAGCGGCGACGGTGGACCTTGCCGTCAACGGCGCCGCAGATAAGTTGGCTAGATTGATCGAACATACTCTCGGCAAACTGCATGATCAACGCGCGCACAGAACTGACTCAGCTCCTCACGATCCGGCATTTCCAGACCAGTCATGATCGACACCGCCGCCGGCCTGGCTGTCGACAACAGGGGAGGAGCATTGCTTCAATCCCCGCTGTATCCTCTGCGATTCGAACCGATCTATCAGTATCGTCTGTGGGGCGGGCGGCGTTTGGCTAACTGGCTCTCCGCACCCTTGCCCAGTGGTCCGATTGGCGAAGCCTGGCTGCTCAGCGACCGCGAGGAGCATCAGAGCCGCGTCACTGATGGACCTCTCAAAGGGCGGACCATCGGGCAACTGCTGCAGCAGTTCCCGAAGCCAATGTTGGGAAAGCTGGCCGGGCGCTTCCCCCGATTTCCACTGTTGCTGAAGTTCCTCGACGTACACGAAATGCTCTCCGTGCAGGTGCATCCCACGAAAGCGAATTTGAACCTGCTGCCAGCGGGCGAGACTCCGAAGACCGAAGCCTGGGTCGTGCTGGAAGCCGGGACACAAAGCCGCATCTATGCGGGCCTCAAGCCAGAGACAACGGAAGCCGATCTGCGGCGGGCGCTCGCGAACGGCACGGTGGCGGACCAGCTCTCATGCTTAACACCGAAGACCGGCGAAGCTGTTTTCCTGCAGGCGGGGACGGTGCACTCCCTTGGCGGAGACGTCGTGGTATTCGAGATTCAGCAGAACAGCGACGTGACGTTTCGCCTGTATGACTGGGACCATGTCGATGCGACGACGGGAAAGCCGCGGGCACTCCAGGTCGATAAGGCGATGGCCTGCATCGATTTCGCGGAAGGTCCGCTCGGCTGGGTGACGCCTGTGGTGGAGGCAACGACCCCAGTGGAACGCGAAAGACTATTCAACTGCGAACATTTCGTTCTGTGGCGCCTGCGCGGACAGTCGCCCTTTACCGTCGGCGCCGTGGGCGTACCGCGCATACTGGTGTGCGTCGAGGGCACGGGACAAATCGAGCACGGAGGCGCCGCTTACGCCGTCGTAAAAGGCGACGTATTCGCCTTGCCTGCGGCGATCGGAACATGTGTTTTTCGGCCCCATTGCGCAGTGAACGTGTTGGAGATTGCGCTGCCGGAGTGAAATCGCGAGAATTCAGAGGGGGAAGCATCGTGAAAAAACTAATTGTGTTTGATCTGGACGGAACCCTCGCGGAAAGTAAATCGTCTCTTGACGCAGAAATGTCGGGACTGCTACGCGACCTTCTCGCGATCGTCAAAGTGGCCGTGATTTCCGGAGGCGATTGGCCGCAGTTTGAAAAACAAGTCGTCGCCAATCTTGTACCTGACGAGCGCCTGCTGAACCTATCCCTGCTTCCTACATCCGGGACAAAATTCTATCGATACGACTCAGCGGGCTGGAAAAAGATCTACTCAGAAGATTTCACCACGGAAGAACGGGATAAGATCCTCAGCTCTCTCAAGAAGGCGATCGGAGTTGCAGGCTTCAAGATCACAAAGATGTGGGGCGAACAAATTGAAGATCGGGGAAGCCAGATAACATTTTCCGCCTTAGGTCAGCAGGCGCCTTTGGAGGAAAAAGACAAATGGGACCCCGATGTCAGCAAGCGGAGAAAGATCAAATCGATCCTGGAGAAGTTTATTCCGGAGTTCTCTATCCGAACCGGCGGCTCGACATCAATCGACATAACCAAGCCTGGCATCGATAAAGCTTACGGCATCCGGAAACTGCGAGACATCCTCGGAATTTCGATAAACGAAATGATTTACATCGGCGATGCCTTGTATGTAGGAGGCAATGACCACGCGGCTGAAACCGTGGGAGTCGATTGCATTTCGGTCAACCATCCGGACGATACGAAGCGGGTTGTTCGAACCATCATTGCCTGTTTAGGAGTCACCGATAAGGCAGCGTGAGGTCAGAAGAGGCGCTGATGAGAGGATCTGATGAGCGGTTTTGACTTGCAGCGCCTGGGAATGTTGATGGAACCGGAGCCTGGCAACCCCCAGGAGATCGAAGGAGTACTGAATCCTGCTGCTGCTCGTGGCCCTGACGGTGAACTCTACCTCTTCCCGCGGCTGGTTGCGCGGGGAAATTACTCGCGAATCGGCGTTGCACGAGTGCGGTTCAATGAAGCCGGCGATCCCGTAGGCGTCGAGCGGCTTGGCATCGCGCTAGAACCCGAAGCGGATTATGAACGGCGGCCCGATGGCGGCGGGGGCTGCGAAGATCCTCGCATCACGTTCGTGGAACCGCTGCAGCGCTACGTGATGACTTACACAGCATTGTCTCCGCGAGGCCCGCGGATCGCCCGAGCAATCTCGCAAGACCTGTTCCACTGGGAGCGACTGGGGCTGTCGACCTTTCCTCCGTATCATGGCATCGATTCCAGCGAGATCGATGACAAAGATGCCTGCGTATTCCCTGTTGCCATTCCGAATCCGTCCGGGGAACAGGAGCTCGCGCTGCTCCACCGGCCGCTGTTTCCTGGAACTCGTCCTGAGGAAACCGCATGCAGCGCCGCGACCCGTCAGGTGGACCTTGATCGCGAAAGCATCTGGATTTCCTACCGCCCGCTTTCCTTGGAGCCTCGTGGACCAAGTAACCTCAGCCAGTTTTCTCGTCACCGGCTGGCGACTCCAGTGTTTCCCTGGGAGCGGCTCAAAATCGGCTGCGGCACTCCGCCCGTGCTGACGCAGCACGGCTGGCTGATCGTCTATCACGGCGTCAGCGAACTGGAAGGACCCAGTAAGGAGGTGCATCCCCTGTGCTATTCGGCTGGAGTGATGGTGCTTTCGAAGGAGCATCCGCAAGTGATCCGTTATCGTTCTGCGGAGCCGGTGTTGACCCCAGAGTTGCCGCAGGAACGCCGCGGGACCGTCGCGAATGTTGTGTTCCCGACCGGAATTGACCGTCGCGACGATATCGGCTCACCGGAACGCTTCGACATTTACTACGGGATGGCCGACTGCCGGATTGGCGTAGCACGCCTTAACGTGCCGGATGTCTTGCCGCCGGGAGGTGTCGCCCACTCACCGGACGCAAAGGTATGAGGCGGTTGATTTTTGGAATTCGAGATACCGGCAACGCCAATAAAACAGCCAGCCGCCGATCTTGCCTGTCGGGAAGGCCACGCGTAGTTACGAAATGCCAAGACGAGCAAAGACAGGGATCTTCACTCCATCCAGGATCAACCAGAAACCGATTGCCGCTGCAAATTCAACGCCCAGGACTGAGAGGGGCAGCGGCGCCATGGCAATCCCTCGAATAGCTAATGTTGAGATAATAAGAATGTCTGCAATGGAGGAGGCAACGAGCCATACCGTCGGGCGCAGTCCCCACAGATGGCGTCGTGCCCGCAGGGCATAGATTGTGGCTTGGCTGCCATATACGATGGCAACGACAGAAAGCGTTCTCAGGGGTTCGATTCCGAAATGCATTTCGAACTTGCCAACTGCTAGAACAGCTACACAGAACGCCAAAAAACAGCCTCCCAGAGTGACACCGGCCACGGTAATCCTGCCGACTTGCCAGGAATTTGGCATGGGCGAAGGTCGTACTCTGTCGGTGGTCAACGCCATGGCCAAGAAGTCGCCGGTGATCATCACGATCACCATAAGCATAGGCGTCAAAACCGCGTGTCCTGTCATGACCAGGCCAATTGCCAGCAAGAGCACCTGCACGATCTTCTTGAGGACAGAGTTCAGCGTGTAGGTAAGAATGCGTTGGAACGTGGTCCTGCCCTCTTTGACTGCAGCGACGATGCCGCCAAGCCCAGCCTCCGTCAGCACTATGCCCGCTGCCGATTTGGCGACATCGGTTGCGGTCGATACCGCAATGCCCATCTGTGCCTGACGAAGCGCCGGGGCGTCGTTGGCGCCGTCGCCGCACATCCCAACCGTATGCCCATTCTTCTGGAAGGCCTTGACCAGGTTAAATTTTCCTTCGGGAAGAATGCTTGCAAATACCGCGAAATCCTCCGGTTTTACGCCTTCGGGTATCGCTCCGGGCGGGCAGACAGCCCCATCCAAACCGACGGCATGGGCGACGATAGCCGCCGTAGCTGGAGCGTCACCAGTCACCATGACCGTGCGCACGCCCAGAGTCTTGAGCTCCGAGATCAGAGAAGTCGAGTCCTTTCGGGGCGGGTCGCTGAGCGCAATAAGGCCCATAAGCTTCAGAGAAGTTTGGGGGCCCGCAGCTACTGCCAACACCCGAAAACCTTGCTTCTCCAGTTCGTCGGCTAGACCAGCCGCTGTAGGTGGTGTGGCAGTGAGGCCCGCGACTACCGTGAAAGCACCCTTGAGGATGCGCTCTACGCCCTCCTTTGCATCGGTCGCAGTGGCTTCGGAAGTTTTCTTGGCGGGGTCGAATGGCACAAACGTGATTAGCTTTGGAAGGTCCGATGCTGGCTTTTGGGTGGAGGCAGAGCGAATCGCCGCATCCACAGCGTCATCTCCTCCCTCAGAACTTGCGAGGGCTGCCATTCCGAGAACGTCGGCTTCGTCAAAGCCGGGCATCGGCTTAACGCTGGTGACCGAAAGTTCATTGCGGGTTAGCGTTCCGGTTTTGTCCGAGCACAAGACATCGATCGTCGCAGCCTCATCTACCGCGGAGAGACGCGTTGAAAGGACGCCGCATTTCGCCAGAGATCGCGCTCCGAGCGCTGCCGCGAGGGTGAATGTGGCAGGCAATGCCACGGGTATGGCGGCAAGAACCGACGTGAGAAGGAGAGGGATGATCTCACTCCACGGCATGGCATGGAAATAGGCATACGCTCCGATAACGAGGATGACCGCGCCATTGAAAATAGCCAGATTCCGTACGATGCGGAGAACAGCTTTCTGCTGCGAACTCGCAGCGTGTGCCGTGCGCACGAGTTCTGCCGTACGGCCAAACTTGGTGTGAATGCCAGTGGCTGTGACCTCCGCGGTAGCTTCACCACGTCGCACCAGTGCTCCCGCGTAGGTATCGACGCCCGGACCAGCTTCAATCGGCAGAGATTCGCCGGTGAGCATGGATTGATCGAGCAGGACAGATCCCCCGATCAAATGCACGTCCGCGGCAACCACGCCGCCGAGTGACAATTTCACGACATCGCCACGCACCAACTCCGCGGCGGGTACCGTTTTCCAGGCGCCATCGCGCTTGACCGAGGCATTCAAGGCAAGACGCGAGTTCAAAGCTTTTAGAGTGGCTTGGGCGCGACCTTCCTGGAAATAGGCTAGCGCTGCGTTGAAGACCAGCAGCCCCGCGATAATCGAGGCCTCGAAATATTTGTGCAGCACGAGCTCAAGCACAATCGACGCTTCGAGCAACCATGGGACGGGCGCCCAGAACTTGGCCAATGCATTTCGAAGTGGATGAGCGGACACATCGGGCATTGCATTGGGCCCATCTTTCTCAAGACGACGATGTGCCTCAGCGCTGGAGAGTCCGGGGGAGGCTATGTTCTGGGGCGGCTTTGCGGATGGTTGTGACGGTACGGCTTCAACCTGTGCAGCCATATTTCGCTATGTGGAACTATCTGTCCACGATTCTTCAAGATTGCAGACTGGAGGCTGCGCAAGTTGCGGCTGGTTCGACGGAGCGAAGTAGCAACAACGGACATTGCACTTGTTTGACGACCTTCTCCGCGATCGAGCCGAAGACCAGCGGACGCCACCCAGAGATACCATGTGTCGAAATCACAACCATGTCAATATGCTCACGTTCGATCGCCAGCATGATGTTTCCAACTACGTCGTTGCCAATTTCGATACTAGAGCTGGCCTTGATCCCCTTGGAAACAAGACCGGCGTCGCACGTGGCCAACCGGCGCTCCGCATTATCTTCCGCCTTGTGCAGGTACTCGGTTTCAGGAAAAGACACGGTTTTTGTCCCCATTGGAAGCATGGGAATCACGTTCAGAAGGTAGAGTTCAGCATGAAAGTGCCGAGCGAGGTCAGATGCGGTCTCCAGCGCAGCGTCGGATGACGAGCTGAAATCGACGGGCACGAGAATCTTTGTCGGAATGAAATGGGAAGCAGTCGCTTGTGCCATGATGATCTTTTCTCCGAACCACAGAGTGGCTGGACTCCTATCTTCGTTTATCAGTTGTCGGCGGCAGCAGTTGACAAAGCGGCAACGAAATCAAACTCAAAAAGGCTTAGGAGCCGATCTCGATTCATTGGCCGCGATTTCGGGAACCGCTGTCCCGGTCAACCACGATTCGTTTGCTTTTTTGTTGGCATCCAAATTGTTCCTCTCGACTAGCTCGCCAGTTCCTTGCGGATCGATTGCAATTCCAGGGACAATTCTGGAAACGATCAACCTAGCGTTCTTCTTATCATCGGCGGGAACAACATACCAAAGCGCAGCCTCTTCCTATCCAGACGTCTGAGCGCCCTTCGGCCAGACTCGCACCGCGCTGGGTCTTGCTCAGATGAGCAGTCGCCAAGCTTTGTCGCGTTCAACCGGTGCATTCCGTAAAGCGATCCAGGGCGCTCCGCCGTCTGGACTTCGCTATTCAGCCCTGGCTTGTCGGGCGTATCCGCCAATTTCGTCCAGAAGTGGTTGTGCCGACGCGGGAACCGCGACTCTGCCGTGAAGAATTTCACGGCGGCTTACTTCGTCTCCATACATGGCCTTGTCGCCACTTTTGTCGGCTTGCACCACGGCGCCGTCCAGGCTAACCCCTGCGAAAACGCCTCTGGTACGCGAATAGGACAGGATCTCCGCTTTAAGCTTAAGGTCGGTGCCTGCAGCGGCGTTCCGGCCTACCGGCCCGGCTGCCACAGAGGCGTCGGCTCCGAGTTTGAATTTGTCGCTGAGCAGGCTTTGCAAGGCGTGATCGTTCATAAAGAGCATCACCAGATCGGTGGAAGAGCCCCCGATCTGATATCCCACGCTTCCGCCGTCAACCGCTACAAACATGGGAGCGCTCCAGCCATGCCCTGTGCGACAGGTTGCCAGTCCCCTGCCATAGCTGCCGCCGAATACAAAGGCGAACTTCACATCCCCTGGAATGATCGCGATACATTTCGCAGATTCCAGCAGATCCTGGGGAATGCCCTGGTCCGGTGTGTTCATGATCTCCTTAAAGACCTGGGCAGCCCTGTCGGTGCGTTTAACGTCATCCTCGCGGTCCGAGGCGACGGCGGTTAGAGCTGCAAATGCAACTAGCGTTGCGACAATCACGATACGTTTCAACATTGGTTTAATCCTCCTTGGCTTTCGAACTCACTAATGGAGACGGGTGGCAATTCGCGGATGTCAGAAGTTCGTTCGTTCAGTTCGCCCAAGGTGTAGATCATCGGCACAGCTCCGGATCAACAACGGGCGATCTAAGGAAAATCTTAGAAGTTGGGAAAAAGCATTTCTGTGCAATAGGGAACACATTTCGGCCCGGCGTCACGATGGCAAAGGAAGCGGTCCATTGCGCTGTGGCCTCAGAACGATGTGCCTGACGTCTCAGGGTTCAAAAAGCGGAAGGCGTTTCATCGTGCGAATGCTCAGTGGCCCTTCGTAAATTGCGCATTGTCGGGCCTCCAGCCGCCGCCCGGTGCATTGTAAAGTTGGACCACGGCAAGCCTCCGATCCATCGCAGAAGCTGAGTGTCAGAGCGTCCGAATGCTTCTTGAAAGGCCTTCAGCGGCAGAATAACTCTTACCTGGCGTGCTGGTCGCTGGCAGTTTCCGCCTGCTGCTCTTCCGCCTTTTGCCAACTCGAGTTGGGGTTGTATTCCTTCATATTCTTGGCGACGACATCGGTCTTCTTACCAAGATCCTTCTCGTAAACTACCCCGTCCTGGCTAACAATAAACGTCATCACGCCGGACGATCTGTACTCCGCCGGATAGGCCACGAAAGCAAATCCACCGGTCATTTTGCCGTTTACTACGTAACTCTTCGCCCCACTAGGGCCGCTTTTCCCCTGACGCGTCAGAATGTGAAAATAGTATCCCTGATAGGGAGTCGGAGTGTTTCCCGGGCTGTTGCTCTCCGCAACTGCGGCCGCCACCAGCGGTCCGATGGGGCTCTCTGGCGCCCCATCCGCGGCTTTCCAATAGAGTCCGTTATGCTGCCCTTCATCGCTGAAGATTTTCTCGGCGTACTCGCTGTGCTGGGCGGAGTAGTACTCCTTTTGCGAGGCGACGAGTTCCTGGCAAATGCGAATGGAAGATATTTCGTTCTGGCCAATTCGCCTGTACAAAATCTCTTTCTTGCCCGCCTCGGTGTCGAAGTACCACGAGTCTCCGTGGTTCACCAGCGGTATTGGCGTGGGCCAGTTCTCCGCTCCAATGTATAAGGTGGTAGTTCCATCCGGTTCTTTCACCAGACGGTGCATTTCCTGATATTTCTCTACAAAATTAGCGCGGCTGCTGGCGTCCTCGGATTCGTCCCCTGACGAGACGATTTGCTTCCCGTCCGGTCCGAGGATATTGAGCATCGTTTTTTCGTCGTTACCCTGCGCGGCCGTGACCAGTGACTGGCTGGCGTCTTCCGGCGATGAAAATGTTTTCTGGCCTGATTGCTGCGCCATGGAACGCGCAGGCAGGCACATCGTCACAACGATCGCGACCGCCACCAGTTTAGAAAGATTGGCCCAATCAGTTTTGTCGAATTTCAGCGTCGTCCGTCGCATATGGCTTCTCTCCATTTCTAACTCTTGCAACCTGCCGGGAACATCCAGGAAGATCCAATCAACGGTGCCCGCCGCCACCATGGCCACCGCCTCCGCCGCCATGTCCGCCGCCGCCACCGAAACCGCCGCCCCGCGCGCCACCGCCCATACTGGCGCTTCCGCGCGAGGAGGAGCTTCTCGCCTGTCCGCCACGCTGGTAGCCGCTGAACGCGCCCGAACGAACGCCGCTCTGCCCGCGCGGCGCTGCGTATCCTCGTGCCGCTCGATTGTTTCCGTTGAAAGCCCTGGCGCTCGCGCCGGAACGGCCGTTTTCTCCGCCGCGCTCGCCGTTAAACCCGCCGCGGGCGTTTGATCCACCCCGGGTACCGTTCGACCCACGTTGCACGTTTCTGGCTACGCCCCGCTCGCCGCCTCCCCGGTAGTAGCTGTTCCGGTTGTAAAACGTATTGCTGTGGGAGTAGTACCGGCCACCGCCGTACCGTCCGTATCCGCCGCGCCAGTTGAATCCCCAGTTGTTCCAGCCCCATCCATAACCGCCGTACCAGCCAATCCCGTACCCCATTCCGAAGGAAAGGTACGGACCGCCAAACCAGATTCCGGGATACGGGTACCATCCTCCCCATGCCTCGATGGGATCTCCATACGCCAGCCACGGATCGTACGCAGGGACGTAAACCTCATCCGGGTCGGACGGCGCAATGCTGATGTCAGAGTCCTGCGTCGCCACGGTTTGTTGCGGCGTGCTCTTGAGATTGCCGGCGGCTTGCGCCCTCCGGCGCATCACCTGGACAGCATTCATAACGTCCTCTTGCTGGTTGTAATATGCGTCGCCCAGAGACGAAGCCCAGGAGAGGTTCTTGTCCATATTTCCCAGAACGGATGGAAACGCAGCGAGGGCCTTGACGCTCGGGTCCCAGGGCTGTTGGTCTACGGCCTTCCCCAGGTCGGCGCCCTTCAAGTCAGGATTCGCTTGCACCCACCGGTCGGCCTCGACGACCTGCTCGGGAAAGGTCGACGCCGCCAGAATCTGTGCCACCAGTGAATCCGGATATAGCGCAATCGGCGCGACCAACTGCTGCAACTGCTCGGGAGTCTGTTGGGTGTAGGGCGGAGTCTGCGCGGTCTGCTGGTCTGGTGGTGGTGCCGGTGCTTGGCCGCCTTGGTCCTGATCGGCAAACAGGTTCTGAGGCCAAGCCACGCAGCACAGAACCAGTGACAAGAGACAACCCAGACTCCGACTGCCCAATCGAGACCCGAAAGAGCCTGCGACATGCTTAAGAATGTTCATATTCCTGAACTCCTCAGTATTTTCATTGTTCGGGTGGCGCAAGTTCCCGGTCCGCGGTCATGGTCGCGTTGTTCCGGGACCCCGGCGGGAGGGAAAGATTGGCGTATAAAGGCATTCTGATTCTCCGGTCGTACGCTGCCTTAACTTCGATTACCGTGCAATTCTTGTCGATGGTGATCTTCGCCGCTTGACCGAGATCGGAGATTTGTATGTTTTTCAGCTGAGCGTCGGGGCCTTCGGTGATAGCCCTGCCCCCAGTGATGATGGCAATGCCCTGCAACAAGTTTTTGCGCTGATCCCCAGAGCCGGGCGCCCTAACGGCGGCAACTCGCAGCGGCCCACCCAGATTCTTCACGACGAGAGTGGCCAGCACCTCGCCCCGAACATCTTCTGCGACTATGACCAACGGCTTGCCACTCTTCGTGATCTGCTCTAGCAGCGGGAGCAGGTCTTGCCTGGAACCGACGTGCTTTTCGTGAATGAGGATGTAGGCGTTATCGAAGGCGACTTCCATGCGTTCGGGATCTGTGACGAAGTAAGGTGAGAGGTATCCGGAGTCGAATTTTATAAAGCCAACCTGCGACTTGTCGGTAGCGCTGCGGGGGTCGACGCTCTCGCCGCGCATGCCTCCAGCGTCCTCAAAGGCCGCCAGAATGTGGTCGTCTAGAGTGGCAAGTTTGGCTGTCATGCCGGCAGATTCTCCATGAGCCATTCCTCAATGCTTGCTGTTCCCTGCGCGAAAAACATCGTTTTGTTCTTGGTTGCGAAGAGCCAGGTTCTTCGTGCTGGCAATCGCAGATGACCGTCTTGCTTTCGCGATCGGATCCTTCGACTGCTCGATAATTTCCGCCTCTACCACTCTGACGACTCGTTATCTCTCCTCTTTCACTTGTGCTCGTCATTGCTTACAAGTATGTCCGATTCCACGCTTGCAATATGGTCAGTTTTGTACACTCCACAAATAAACCACCTGCGGCGTCACGATCGGGTGCCATCAATCATTGAATTTCTTTTCTTGTGGGGCTGGAACGGAACCTTGTGCCGTTCCTGCAGAGGCTTACTGAGAGGGTAGGTCCCTCTGCTTCTGTCGTTGTTCGATTTCTTCGTCCGTCAGGCGTGCATCGTAAATCGATCGCGCATCGACGCTACGGGCTATCAGTGTTGCAATTCCCACGACAAGTAGCATCGGCAAGATGAAAGAACGATCTCTTCCCGTCAATTCCATCATTAGAACCACAGCGGAGATCGGGCCCTGAGTGGTAGCTCCCACCACAGCCCCAGCTCCAAGTAATGCAAATATTCCTGGTTGAGCGCCAGGCCAGAAGTGTGACCACAGGAGCCCTAACACGCCCCCGAGCATGGCTCCGAAGGTCAGCGATGGCGTGAACATCCCGCCGGGCGCCCCACTGCGCATGCACAAGATCGTTGCTGCAGGCTTCAAAACGAGTAACACGAGCATCAGAAGCGGCGCTACCTGGCCGGTGAAAGCGAGTTGCGAAATGTCTTTTCCATTGCCAAGAATTTGCGGAAACCAGATCGAGACGATCCCGAGCGATCCAATCACGATGATCGGTGCCGTGATCCTTCCCCAGCCCGTAGGCCGGTGGCGATCTGCCCAGGTCACCATGCGAACATAGAAAACGGATGCCAGCCCTGCAATCGGGCCCACGACCACCGCCCACAGAATAATCGACGTGGAGCTCACGAAGGCGGGGATCACATACGTAGGCGTGTTGGGCAACGCAAACCACGAAACTCCCGCTGCAATCATCGAGGCAAAAAGGGCGGGTAGGACGAAACGGAGCGCCAGCTTTCCACGCATGACCTCCAGTGCGAAGAGTGCACCGCCCAAGGGAACCCCGTACGCCGCGCCCATTCCAGCACCCGCTCCGCAGGCGACCAGCAACCGCCGCTGTTCATCCGACAAACGCCCTTTGTCAGAAAAAAAGTTGGCGAATACCGCGCCAGCTTGTTTCGGAGCGCCCTCGCGACCGAGCGATACTCCGAGGCCCACGATGATCACGGAGAGCACAGCGCTTCCTAGCGTGCGCAAAGCCGGCATTCGTCCGGCGTGGAACCAAATTGCGGCAGTTGTATCGATGCCGTTTCCGCTCGAGAGATGCTTGAGCAGAAGTTGTCCGATACCGGTCAGTGCGGCGGCGGCGAGAAGCACCACGATGTGCCGCAACGGGGCCGCTCGTTGAGCCGCATCGACGATGTTAGTGGCTGATCCACTCCAAGCCACATGCTGTACGACTTCCAGAAGCCGCGTCAGCGCTGCCGCTCCAATTCCCGTACCAACTCCCGTAAACACGACGGCTAGCCAGAAGCGTACGGCGTCCGGAGACTGGAGCGTCGAAGGAATGATGTTGCCAGCTGCCGTTGGCAAGGATCCGGGGGTGGTCAATTTCATGGCGATATCACGCCGAGAATCATGCCCAGAGTCTATGACATCATCTCACCTTTGGCGGGAGGTGATGTCGTTCGTGGTGTTCGTTGTGTTTTTCAGCCGCCGCGAAGCACCTTCACACCTTGGCTCAGAACGCTTGGTAGTGCCTCAGTTTGAAATGTGACGGGGTGGAACGGTAGCGCGGCCTGTGGCATACTCACTTCCGTGGCCGAAAGTAAAACAAAGCGTACACGCCCCCGCGACCCTAACCAACTTGCCAAGCTCGTATTTGATATTAGTAGCGGCGATGTTGAGGATACCATCAGCGAGCGCAAGAGGCATCCCGAGGCGGTCAAGGGTAGGGCTGGCGGAAAGAGTGGAGGACGGTCGAGAGCACAACTGCTCACGCCAGCGCAACGTTCCGAGATTGCGCGAATCGCCGCCGAAGCCAGATGGAAGAAGAAGTAAAGAGACCCGCCGATATTCTGACGGGTCCGTGTAGGAATCGTTCTTACTTTTTCTTCGGGTTGTGGACCGGAACGTGTTCATGTTCTGTGGTCCTCGGGTGCTTGTCCGCATAAGTACCCGTTACAAAGCGTCCGGTGATTGCGCTGCGATCCACCGGCTTCGTGGGAATGGTTTTAGCCATGTTTGTAATGTCCTTTCAGCATGGTTAATTGGTTCCTCCCGGCTTCGGTCTGATACACCTTGGCCGGGAGGGGCTTACCTGTCGCCCGTTGGAGACAGGGAACTCTTCAAAACTTTAAGGTTGACTTGGGATCGCCACGGAACTACTCTGAGGCTGCTTGCATCCCTTGTGTCGTAAAGTTTTGCCACAGAGCTACCGTTGGCGCGGTGGCTCTTGGCGTTTCTGATCTCTTCATCAGCTTGCCTTCTTTTCTTCTTCGTCCGGTGCATTGATTCTCCATTCAACATCCGGGCCGAGATCAAGCGGAAGATCAATCGGTTCATCCTTTGGGTGAATGCTGTTCCAATGCATCGCATCAAGTGTAAGCTGCAAACCATCCCCCACCATCTGTTCACGGCGTTGGACGAGAGACTTTAGCATCGGTTTCCGAGGAGCTTCATCAATATCAACCCAGAGAGTGCTTTGCATACTCCCCTGACTCGTTAAAAACGCATGATTGGCGCGATATGGCTTACCTGTTTTTTCATCGTGCCTGATTTCCTCGCGTGCAGCTTTTGAAAATTCCTTAGCCAGCCGATCAATAGCAGCTATGGGACGGGGCAATGGCCATCCCTGATCCACCGCAAACTGCGCGACCTCATGCATGTTTATTTCTGTTTTCCCCGTCTGCTCCTTGTAGTAGCGAATCAGACGTTGCATCTCTTGGTGTCTAGTTGACATACTCCCCCTCAATCACATTCCGACTGGCGCAACATCGCCCCAGCCATCCACCATCGCACTAGGTGCGACGGCAGATCGAATCTTAACTAAATGATTCCGAAAACGGTCGTAACGAGAAGTCCGATGCTGCAACTGACCAGCCACTAATCCAGGATGAATACGTAAGGTACGTGCAAAACCAAGAATGTCGCGCTCTGCGAAAAATGGTGCCTTTCGTGACATGAATTGTTCCATCGAAATCCGAGGCACGCAGAAATCGGCCGCAGCGTCGTTTGCCACTCGTTCTTCTTCGGATACGTCTGGGCCGGTTCCCGCGCGTGCCCCTTCAAGCTCCACGTCTAGCACATCCCTGCCGCCGCGCCCGTGCAGCCGCAGGACATGCTCGATTTCGTGTCGAAGAACGAACCAGAAATTGTCGATTCGGTCATGACGCAACGTCATGCCTACCACTGGCGAGGCATCATCCAGCCAGAACGTAACGCCATCAATCTTGGCGGAAGGCAAAGACTCCACAATCACATAGCGGATACCGCTTTCGGCGAGAATCCTTGGAACCTTGCGGGCTTCCTCTGGGGCAGAAAGCAGACCATTTAATTTACTAACGGCATCGCGCCCAGAAGAGTGCGAGTATCGCGTAACAAGCATTTCGCTCGCAATCTGCTTAACGCGATAAATCCAAGCGAGTTGCGTTGGCGTTGGGTCAGCCTCGGTATTCGTTTTTTTCGCGCTGTGCTTGAACACCTCAATATCATCTAACGAATCCGCCTTAAAGAACTTCAGCAGAGCTGCCTGAACGAGCGACACTTCGCGAACATCGTCGGCATCAAGCCAGCCCCTCTTAATCATGTCCGCGACTGGCAGATCGCCAAACACGCGCGCCCTTGTGGCGCGTTCTGGATCGGGGCGAGAGATAATTCGCGCTTGGGCTAAATCAAACGAACGTTGTAGTTCCAGAAAAACTTCAGCGGGAATCGCGAACACTTCACCTAACGATATTGCCATCGTCGCATCAATCGACCGTTTGCCCGCGATAAGACGATTGATTCCGCTCTCGGTTGTGCCTAGAATGATGGCGAGAATCTTTTGAGTCCAGCCGCGACGACGCAGAAGTTCTTCGATGAGTTGTCCCGGCGTGTTGTATTTCGTGTACTCGTGCTGGATGGTCACGTTCAATTGATACCGCAGTTCGCGGAAAACAGTCAATAGCAAACTTGCGCTAGAGTGACTTTAAAATGAACTTTATGCTTGACAATCGAGCAAGGTTCATCTAGGCTGTTCTCCATGAACCTCCTGTCGATTTCTGACCGCGCCTCTATCCTGCGAATGCTAGTCGAGGGAATGAGCCTTCGGTCTGCCAGCCGCCTAGCCGATGTTTCTCTAAATACCGTTACGAAGCTGCTAGTGGATATGGGTGCTGCCTGCGAAAAATTTCACGATCAGCGAGTTAGGGACGTGCGCGTGCGCCGCTTGCAAGCAGACGAAATCTGGTGCTTCATCGGCGCGAAGGCGAAGAATGTCACCCCAGAGCAAAAGGCGGAAGGCTGGGGCGATGTGTGGACATGGACAGGTTTGGACGCTGACACGAAACTGTGTGTCAGTTACTTGGTTGGCGGTCGGAGCGCAGATTGGGCAATCGACTTCATGAAGGATGCTGCTAGCCGCATCCGTGGCCGCGTGCAAATCACAACCGATGGCCACAAGGCATATCTAGAGGCAGTAGAAGAAGCATTCGGAGCCGATGTTGATTACGCACAGCTACAGAAGATTTACGGCGCACCGGCAGAGAACGATACGCGGTATTCTCCCGCAACGTGCATCGGCTGCGAGATGAAAACCGTCAGCGGCGACCCCGATCCCAAGCATGTCAGCACGTCCTACGTGGAACGGCACAATCTGACCATGCGGATGGGAATGCGGCGGTTTACTCGCCTCACGAATGGCTTCAGTAAGAAAATTGAGAACCACGTGGCGATGGTGGCCATTCATGCCGTTTATTACAATTTCGCCCGCATCCACAAGACCCTGCGAATCACTCCCAGCATGGCCGCTGGCCTGACTGACCACGTTTGGAGTGTTGAGGAAGTCGTGCAGATGGCTGACCACTACGCGCCGAAACCCGCGCCACGCGGCCCATACAAGAAGAAACCTGTGGTATAATCAGGTACGCGCGGGTGTAAGTTAACGGTAGACCTCGGCCTCCATTCTAAGGGCGGGTCAGAGAAGCCGTAGAGTGCGGGTTCAAATCCCG
Organism: Candidatus Sulfotelmatobacter sp.; assembly: GCA_050014115.1. Taxonomy (GTDB): domain Bacteria; phylum Acidobacteriota; class Terriglobia; order Terriglobales; family Acidobacteriaceae; genus Sulfotelmatobacter. The sequence goes on from JBEKDY010000008.1 coordinate 27,367, forward strand.
TCGCCCGCTCCAAGCATTAAAGCCCGTCCTTACTCAGCCCGCCAAGAGATTGGCGGGCTGAGGTTCTTCTACGGCGATTTCAAACTGAGGCACTACCGAACGCTTTGGTTCTTCGCAAACTGGAATGTCTTTACCGTACTATAGTTGCATTCGATCACTTGGATACCGAGAGCTTCTCTCGATGATGGTCCCTTCCAGGAAAGCTCGATGCGAGGGTGGCACTCTTCCTGGCACACTCTCCGATAAGCAAAGGTCACAAAGCGCACGGGAGGTGAGCGTTTTGGTAACAACGAATCGGAGGTTTACTGATTCAGCATCTAGGCTACCGAGCGTCATTTCTCGGCTTGGCGGGAATCGCCTTGCTCGCTTGCGCGGTGCTGTGGCCCGCAATCCCTGAAACTCTCGGTGATGCCGCTGTCAACATGGGCCGTCAGCTCGAATCGAACAAAAGCGGGAGAAACTGATAGATGATCTCGCCCGTGCTTGCGCACATTCTTCTCGCGCTTATCGTCGGTTTCAGCATCGTGCTGATGCTGGTCCGTCCCCGCAATATTCCCGAGGTCTACTGGATTGCGGGCGGCGTCCTCTTATTGCTTATCCTCAGGCTGGTGCCGCTGCAGCTCGCGGGTCGAGCGGTTGCGAAAGCATTGGATGTCTGCTTTTTTCTCATCGGCATGATGTTACTCTCTGAACTCGCACGCAAACATGGAGTCTTCGACTGGCTTTCGTCGATCGCCGTTCGGAGTGCCCGCGGATCTTGCTCCAGGCTGTTTGCGATGGTCTACGCCGTAGGAACAATCGTCACCATCTTCATGTCGAATGATGCAACGGCGGTCGTTTTAACTCCCGCGATCCTGACGGCGGTGCGCAGGGCCAAGGTCCAGCCCTTGCCCTATCTTTTTGTTTGCGCTTTTATCGCGAATGCGGCGTCGTTCGTTCTGCCCATTTCCAATCCCGCAAATCTCGTGGTCTTCCACAACCAGATGCCGCCGTTAGGTCGATGGCTCGTGTCCTATGGTGTTCCGTCTCTTCTCTCGATCGCCTCGACATTCATCGTGATGCGCTGGCTCTTTCGAAAGGAACTTTATGACGCCATTGAAGGCGAGGTAGAAACCAAGCCGTTGAGAAGAGAAGGCATTCTAGTCCTGGTTGGATTGTCCGCCATGGTGGTCGTTCTGTTAACGGCCTCCTCGGAGGGCAAAGATCTGGGATTGCCCACGTGCCTGGCTGCTCTCGCGATTACAGCAATCGTCTCGATCATAGCGCGATGCAATCCACTGCGACTCGCACGTGAGATCAGCTGGGCGACACTGGCTCTCGTAGTGGGCCTCTTCATAATGGTCGATGCGATGGAAAGCATCGGCGCGATGCGACAGACGCGCGACTGGTTGACCTGGGTCCAAACCTTGGGATCGACCACGGGCACACTGATTACGGGATTTGCCGTTGGCATCGCAAATAATCTGGTTAACAATCTGCCGCTCGGCCTGATTGCCGGGGGCACGCTGCACGCGGCGCACACGAATGGTCTGATCGCCGACGCCGTTCTCATCGGTGTCGACCTTGGACCAAATCTCTCCATCACGGGCTCACTCGCGACCATCCTATGGCTGATCGCTTTGCGTAAGGAAAAGCTCAATGTCAGTTTCTGGGACTTTCTCAAAGTTGGAGTAGTGGCGATGCCGATCGCTCTATTAGCGTCACTCGGCGGCGCAATCCTGATGCAAGTGTGCTTTCGGGTTCACTAGGAGCGGTTCACGAGGACTGACTCTCATCGCGAAGGTTCTAACCCGCTTGTCCCCGGCAATTCTCTCCCTTTCTCATGGCGAGGCTAATCTTGTTTACCCTTCGTATTGATCGACAGAGCCTGTGCGTGCGTCTTCCGCTCACTCAGACGTTCGCTTTGGGATCACTCGCAGGAGAAAAAAGCAGGAACAGCCTGCGCAAACACCTGATTCTGCCCGGCAGTGGATGATTTCCAGTTCTGGCAAGCCCCGTGCTTCAAAATGCAAGGACATGCCTCAATAGATGAGCTTTAGCGAAAACTGAATTTGCCGCGAAGTTCCGGCGGTCTTGCTGATCATGCCAAACCCGGTACCCTCGATGAGGTTCGCAGGTAGCCCCATGTTGACGATGTTAAACAAATTAAATAACTCTGCGCGGAATTGCAGGTCCGCTCGCTCCAAACCGCTCTCTCGGTGGCCAATCGGAGTCGTCTTGATGAGCGCAAAATCGAAATCATAATATGCCGGGCCGCGAAATGTATTACGGCCGAGCGTTCCAAAGAATCCGGAATTTGGTCCGGTCCCGCCCGCGATCCCGATGGGGATCGAAAAGAAGCTTCCGTTGTTCGCGCCCCGCCCAAAATAATCGTCGCGCGGTCGCGTTGGACTGCCGGCGCTCGAGAGATCCGGCGTTCCGATCTGATCCGGCCGGTCCGCGCCAATCGTCCCCGCGCCTGTTTGCTGGATCCCCGAATAAACCGTAAACGGCGAGCCACTGGTGATCGTCGAGATACTCAGCAACTCCCAGCCCTTCGTCAATAATTGGGTTCGATCCGACTGGAGTCCCAAATGCTCGAAATGCAAGTCCTGCGCCGCGCTCAACGTGAAGGCGTGCGTCACGTCAAAGCTTGACGGCCCTCTTTCCGCTTGCGTATCGAACGGGTCTTGGGGACTAAACTGAGTCGCAGCGCCGGTAGATCCTGCTCCTCCCAGGATGCCGCTGACATCATCCAGCGATTTGCCCCAGGTGTAACCCGCTTGCAATGACGGCCCGCTGTGCCCAACATTTCCCGACAATGAAGTCTGCAGTGCGTTGTACGACGAGTGCGACGTCGCTGTCATCACAGACTCGTATCCGAACCCTCCCGTCACCGCGCCGCTACTGTCAAAGTTTGTAAACCGCGCAAATTCCGAATCCGCTCCGGGATACGCGTTTGGATAGGACATTCTGGGAAGTCGGAATGCGGATGTTCCGACGTATGCAACATCGGCCGTGAGGCCGCCGAACGCCCGCTCCAGTCCCATCGTCCAAGTCTGCAGGTAGCCATTGCCGAAGCGCCGGTCGATCCCGGCGAGACTCAGCAGCGAGAGCTGACCGCTCGGCGCCAGCGTTGCCAGATCCTGCTGGTATCGATTTACGTCCATCACCGTATTCGCCGGAACTTTTTTCGGATCGCCGCTGGCCAGCACGTTCACGCCAGCGGTGTTATAGACGGGTGGCAATTCGTTCGGTGTAATTTGGAATCCGTAGGCAATCTCCCCGTTTTGTGCCGCATTGACTCGGGGATAAACAACGTAAGGCGTTGATCCCGTAAGAAGATTGTCCTGCCAGATATTGGGCGGAATCACTGTGATCGCCCCGCCCATGTGCACATGCACCGCGTGGGGCGCGTTCCAGTCCAGTTGCACACGCGGCCCCCATCCGTTCCAATCGGTCTGATAAGTAGGCCGCGGATTGATCAAGTATTCCTGGCCAAGGCCCGCGGGTGGGAACGAATTCAGAAAACTCGACGTCCGGTGCGCCCGCTCCGCAATCGGCGTGTAGAGCTCATATCGCAGCCCATATTCGAGCGTCCATTGGGGATTGATTTTCCACGTGTCCTCGACGTAAGCATTCACGTCATTCCGGTTGATCGCGGCGGCCCCAATCTGTGCGCCATTCGATGCGTAGGGCGGCGCGACTGCGATCGTGTATCCGTACGGATACCCGATCAGCAGACTGCTTAGCGTGTCTGGCAGAGGTTGACCCGGCTGCACATCATGCTGTCCGCTCGCAGAAGGAATGAACACGGGCGAGTAAACCGTTCCACCACCAAAATCGTACTCGCCATTGGGGCTTATACCGAAGTATGTCGTGTCCCGGTTAAGGCGTGCCTCCACACCCCATTTCACCGCGTGGCGCGCAGGCGTCCAGGTAAAATTCAATTGCCCCTGGAACAAATTCCCGAACGCCGACATCACCGAGCCCGCCGCTCCATTGAACGCCTCATACAGGCCATCGATGAACTTCAAAGCCGGATCGGTGTGGTTCGGCGTCACAAACGAAGGCGTCGTTCGCGTGAAACTCACCGACGTCGACCAAAGAAAGCGCGGAGACACAGTGCGCGTGTAGGTGATGACCCCGTTCCGCTGCCGATCCACATACTGCACGCCGAAGCTCGGGTCAAGCAGTGTTTGATCTGGATTTGTTGTCGGTCCCGTTAGATTGTCGAAATTGAATCGACCGAGCAATTGTCCTTTTGCGCCAACTTTCTGATCGATGCGGATGGAAAACTGGTCTGTATCCGTGTTGACGTTGGAGGGCGCAGCATAGGTGCGCGCACCATACGCGCCGGTTGGGTTGTTGGGGAGTGGATAGCGGGCCAGTATGGAAGCAATCGCCGGATTTACTCCAGGGCTATTCGAACTCCCCCCTATCTGCAGCGTGTCCGTGCTGCCGTCCGGATACGTCACCACATCCTGGCCCGCTCGCTCTGCCACTGTAGGCACAGCCAGTACCTGTGTTGTTCCCAGCACCTGCCTGAATCCCTGATACTGCACAAAGTAAAAGGTCCGGTCGCGTCCGTCATACACATGTGGCAACACGACGGGGCCGCCGTTGGTAAATCCGAACTCATTCCTGCGGAACGGAGGGATCCGGCCTGGGTCCGCAATTGATGGGTGATCGAAATAATTCCGCGCATCGAGAGCTGAGTTCCTTAAGAACTCGAAGAATGACCCGTGAAAACCGATTTTCCCGGACCGTGTCACGATGTTGGTGAAGCCCGCCGCGCCGCGCCCGATGTCCGCCGGCATCCAACCCGAGCTCGACTGCAATTCCTGAATCGCGTCCACATCGAAATTCGTGAATGTACTGCCGCCCATTTCTGGATCGCTGACATCCGCACCGTCCATCGCGAACACGGCCTCGACGCCACGCTGTCCGTTGATGGCAAACTGCTGGGTGAAATTCGTCTGCCCGTTCACGTCCGTCATCGTGCCCGCTGCCAACAACAACAGCGTGCTGAAGTCCCGCCCATTCAACGGCAACTCATTTACCTTTTGGCTGGAGAGTTTGTCGCCGCTTGTTCCGCTGGCTGCATTCGAAGTTGTGCTCGGGTTCCCATTCGAGACTCCCGCAGAAGTTTGCGGGTTGGCCGCAATCGACAGCACGTTTTGATCGGACACCGTCAGCACAATTGTTACGCCAGTAATATTCAATACCACTTTCCCTGTCGGACCTCGCCCGGGCACTTGCACGCTCACGCGATTTGGCCCGAGTCGAATGTTCGCAATCGCGAACTTTCCATCGGTTCCCGTAACTGCCATTAGGTTCTCCGTAGGGGCCCGTGTGTATACCGTTACCTTCGCCCCGGCCACAGGTTCACCGGCAGCCGTGCGTACGACACCAGTCCAGGCCGGCGGCGACGGAACACCCTGTTGTGCTTCAAGGGAGACCGCGACCATCAGTCCCATCAGCAAATACTTCGTTATCAGGCGGAAAGCCTTATGAAAGGTTCGAGCGATTTCGTGTTCCTTTACGCAGGATTTATGCATGAAACTTTCCTCGAATGAAAGCGGAATGCAATCGCGTGCATGAAGCCGTTGACCGCGCAGCATAAACCCTTGTCCCGGTCCGTCATATATCGAAAAGGAGTACCGATAGAAGCGTCCAACCGCTTCGGTTTACGTACTTGTGACTTCTATACCCTGGGAGCCGTAGGGATTCAGGACATCTTCGTCGAATGCATCGGTGATCAAACGTGTCAGCCGGGAAGCGGGACCGACCAGGTAGGGCAGCGATGTCCCCATTTTCCCAAGTGAAATCAGGCCAACCACTTTCGTAGAAGCCCCTATCATCGCTTGCGTCACGTACGCTTCTTCTCGGTTGCCGACGGTTATTCCGACCTCCGGATGCAAACTGCACATTCCGAGAAAACAAAGATCAGCGCGAATGGCTTCGATTTGACGAATGGTCTCGATGCCTGTCGTGACCCGCTCCTCTTTAAGAAGATTTCCTCCGAGCATCAGCACGCTCAACTTCGGATGATCCGCCAACGCCAGCGCGAGCGGTGGGCTGTTGGTTACAATCGTCGCCGAACGCTCTCTTGAAAGATAGGAAGCAATTCTTAGATTAGTGGTCCCTCCATCAATCAGCGCCGCCTGACCGTCGCGGATCATGTTCGCCGCCGGAGAGGATGTTGCCGTCGCTATCATACCGCGTCGGAAACTGCGGCTCCTGCAAGTACCTGATTTTGTTGGCGTCCCCGACGGGATTTGAACCCGTGTTACCGCCGTGAAAGCGGGATGGCTAAACGTAACTCTAACAAACTACAGGAACACGGACGCACTGGATGGCGTTCTAGGAGCAGCAAGAAACGCCTTATTGTGTCCCCGATGTGTCCCCGATGTGTCCCCGGCCGATCAGCAAGCGGTCGGTTCTCCGTAGAAGACACGCCACGTACACCACAGCTCTGATGATTCGCTCGACACACATTCTTGTGTTTGTGCGACCCTTTCGATCCTCGGTCCTCTTCGCCGGCACCAACCTCAGAAGCACGTTTCCGGTGGCTAATGGCTGGTGCTCCCCCGCATTTCCTGCCAGTGTGTATGACCGCTCAAATCCGTTCGGTCCCCAGACCTTCATTTCCCAACCATCACTCTCCCGAGAACCAACGGTCGACACCCGCCAAGCTCCGGTCTGTCGCCCAGGTGGTGCTCAACTAGCGCCTGAATTTCGGCCCTGATGCTTGGATCGCTGGCATGCAGCTCGAGTGAGACGGGCATTTCAATTCATTCTACCGATAGCGGCGAAACGGTTCGGTAGCCTTCAGGCTCCAACGGCGGCGATTGAGTTCAGCTTGATGACTGTGGCAAACGTCAGCCAAGAATGGCAGAAGGCGCTCCAGAAGCCCGCCCTCACGGTCGACCGGCAAAGTGAGGCATCAGACGGGCCAGGGGTGTCCGAACCCTCTGCTGGGATTTTTGGACAGTTTCCTGAGCCCATTGGAGGGTAATGGTAGGTGCCCAGTCCGCCCCGGCGCTACCGCAACGGGCGGAATGGCATGATCGTAAAACCCGCGTAAACGAGTATCAGGGAGAAAGTGTGGTTCGCAGTGTACACAAGATCCCAGCGCTGGGGTAAAATTCGGTGGTTCATCGAGAGGTCATGAACTCGCTGCTTTTCTATCTCGCAGCTATTCTGGTTTGGTTCCCGCTCACCGCAAAAGACCTGCCCGCGCGGCCAAGAATCACTGGTATCGCGCATGGCCGCGTCTATTCCGTTGATCTAGACAAGTCGCGAAAGTTTTATAGCAAGATCATCGGGCTTGCCCCGGGCACTGCTGGATGCGCTGGCCTGGCGCAATCCTGTTTTGCCGTAAACGACCACCAGCAGGTTGAAATTATTCCCGCAAACACTCCGGCCAACTCCAATTTTCTTGCCCAAGTGGCATTTGCAACCGATGATGTCGGCGAAATGCGACGTTATCTTATTGCGCACGGCGTCACCGTAGGCGAAATCTCCAAAGATGCGAATGGCGCACAGCATTTCGAGCTTCTCGATCCTGAGGGTCACCCCATCGCTTTTGTGCAGCAGCCAGCGATGACTGTTTTCAAACCATCGGCCGAGCAGCTGAGTACCCGTCTTTTTCACGCTGGTTTTGTAGTCCGCGATAGTGGTGTAGAAGATCGCTTCTACCGCGGCTTGCTGGGTTTCCGGATGTATTGGCACGGCGGATTCAAAGAGTCGGATACGGATTGGGAAGAAATTCAGGTTCCCGATGGCAGCGACTGGATCGAATATATGCTCAATATTCCAGCCTCGGCAGACCACAAGGAACTCGGTGTGCAGAATCACCTTTCCTTGGGCGTCCGTAGTTCAAAAACTGCCATCGAACTCATCCATGCCCGCGGTCTAAAGAACACTGATGAACCCGAAATCGGCCGCGACGGCAAGTGGGCTGTCGATATCTACGATCCGGACGCCACGCGGGTCGAATTCATGGAATTCGGACCCGCACAAGAGCCGTGCTGCAACCCATACACAGCACCACACCCGAAGCCGTGAGAGATCACTGCTCTCCTCATCATCTTGCCGCAACCGGTCGCAAAGGACTGCCTATTAGGTCCCGTGGGCGATTGGCCGTTGCCAGGCTTGGGATAGCCTTCGATGAGAGCGTTAGGAGGAATTGGCTCAGAGGCGGGATCGCTTTCATCCGCGAAGGCGCCCAGCTTTACGGACACTTTCGCGCGGGTTCCTGCCACAACCTGATAGGGGATACCAATGGTCTGGTCCTGAAAGGTCCCGGCCCCGAAGTCCGCATGGAGCGTTACGGTGCTTCCGATGAAGTTGGTGTAATTCGCGGAATTGGGATCGACCGGTGCGTTGGATATATCGGTACTCCACAAACTGGTGGATGGGAAGGGTACGAATCCATTCAGACTCGTGAGCTGGCCAACGGTCATTCCACTGCAGGTTCCGGCTTGAGAAAATGCGCCACCGCAAAGCAAAACCACTGCGACGATGGCGAGGACGAAACTTCGATTCAGATGGTGTCTCATAGGTCTTCTTCACAGGCTGCTAGAGCAGCGATCGTGAATTGATGTTTGCGTACCCGGGATTGGGATCGCAAGAATGAAGAGAGAAGAGATGGCGGGCACCAACGACGAGAAAAACCCGGTTCCAATGCGAGTGTCAGCGCATGCTTGAGCAGTTTATCATCGCAAACCCAGGCACTGTGGTTTGCTATTCACTTCCCAATACCATACATATAAGACAACAACGGGACGAACCGCGGGAGCGGCGTCAATCAATGAGATTCACAAAAACTGTGCGACGGCGAATGAAAGGCGTGCTCATTCTCGGATTGTGGGGAGCATGCGTGTCATGGGCCGCCGCGTCCGATGAGCCTCCTGCCGAGGCTTTCCGCGTGCTTGCACCGGCGGCAAAAGAAGCGCCGGCCATTACGCCTTATCTGGAGTATCAGACCGAGATGGCATGGCGGCAGGACGACGAGCGCCGCAAGGAGTGGCGCGGCATCGGAACCGAGCAGGATTTGCAGGCTGTGCAACGACGCATGGAAGAGAATCTGCTCGCCATGTTAGGCGGCCTTCCGAGCAAAAAGAACCCCTCTGCATCCCCACATCACGGGGAAGGTTCAGATGGATGGGTTTCGAATCGAGAAGCTGATTTTTGAAAGCTTACCCGGAGTCTATGTTTCCGCGCTGGTCTATGTTCCAGAGGATGGCAACGGGAAGCATCCTGCCATCCTTGTGCCGGCGGGCCATGCTGCCAATGGAAAAATTCACTACCAGGCTCTCTGTCAGCGTTTAGTACAGCGGGGATACGTCGTAATCTCCTGGGATCCGGTAGGGCAGGGCGAGCGCAGCCAATTCTGGGACGCAAAAGCTGGCAAGAGCCGCTACAACCTGATCTGTGCCGAGCATGCGGTGCTGGGCAACCTGGCATATCTTGCGGGGACAAACCTGGCGAGATGGGAGATCTGGGATGGCATTCGCGCCGTCGACTATCTTTTGACGCGGCCCGAAGTAGATCCGGAGCGCATCAGCATCACCGGCACAAGCGGTGGTGGATTTCAGGCGGCGCACATCGCCGCCCTGGATCGTCGCATTAAAGTTGCAGCTGTTTCCTGCTACATCACTGCGTTACCCATGCGCATGTACAACCGCATTTTCCAGGATCCGGACAGCGACCCTGAGCAGGATCTCTACGGAATGATCTCGAATCATGTGGACATTGCCGGGCTCCTGCTGATGATGTATCCACGCCCAGTATTTGTGGCCGCGGGAGTGCTCGACTTTTTCCCGATCGAGGGTGCGCGTAAAACAGTCCGCGAAGTCACCGAGTTTTACGCAAAGTTCGACCACGCGGACCGCATTGGAATGGCAGAGGGATACCATGGCCACGAATTTTCGCTCGAGAATCAGGAAGCAGCGATTAATTTCCTGGACCACTTCAATGGTTTGCCTGCCCGGCGAGGTTTTCCGCCGGTAAAAGAACTCGACGAGAAAACACTGCAGTGCACGCGCACCGGCCAGGTCATGCTCGACTACGAGGATGCGCGGTCGCTGATGGACGTGATCCGCGAGTACTACACAGAGCGTAAGAACGTCCCAGCCAAGACTCTCAAACAATCCACGACGGCCGCACGGCTGACCAGAACAATGCCAGACCCTCGCTGCATCGAGGCGAACTGTTGTGTGCCGAGAAAACCCTGGTTCTGCGACGTGACGCCTGCCACGATGAAGACCAGGCGCGAACGTCGAAAGACATCCTCGAGCGACGCTGCTTCGCAACCCAATGCTCGAACATATTCGTCGGGTAACCACGGATCGTAGGCGCGAATGTGACAATCAAATGGACGAAGCAATGGCAGGATCGCCTTTCCGAGATCACCGAGCCCGATCACACCTACGTCCTGGCGGAAGAGAGAGAATGCTTCCCGATTCGCGGTCAAGCCGTACTGCTCGGTCCCCTGGCGGAAATGACGATCGGATCGCGTGATGCCGCGGGCTAGATCAATTGCCATGCCCAGAGCAGCTTCGGCGACGGGCTCGGCGAACACCGGACTTATATTCAGCACCCGGATACCCGCGCGAAAGCAGTAGCCATAGTCAATATTGGGAAGAAAATTACCTTCCACATTGAAAACCGCTCTGAGCGAAGTTGCCTGCCGCAGGCGCGATTCCGGAAGATCGATTTGCCCGATGATGATTTCTGCGTGCGCCGCTTCGTCCGCAAACAATTGGTCGGTGACCGGAGCACCTTCGTGAACGAATAAGTCTCCTAGGGCACGCAATCGGACGAGATCGCTCTCCTCGAAAATATCGCACACCGCGCGCGGAGCCGGCGCCAGGAAAATCCGCTTCGCCTTACTGGTGGGCGGCATGGAGCCCCCGAGAAATTATGGGTAAACACTGGAGGGAAGCCTTCATATCAGACACCCTTCCGCCAGCCACGATCGTTCTCACTCTTGAGCTCAACTGTGATTGAGCCGTCGGGATTGACCGGCTGTTCGCAGGCCCACGCAATCGGCTTTTTCACTCCGGGACGAATCTCCAGCTCAGCGGACAGAAGAACTTTGCCGCTGTAATCTTTCGGAAGCAGAAACGAGGCTTGCCGGATTCCGCCGCCGTGAGGATGTCCCGCGTCCAGCGCTCCGCTCAAATTTAGTTTCTTGTCTGCACTCGCTAGACGCAGCCAGAGCGCTCCCGGAACTCCGGCTGCTCCCAGGTTGCTCACGCACACGACCAACTCGAAGGTGTCGTACCTCTTGCGTTGCCATACCCACGAAGGCCGGAGGCGGTATCCCATGCTCGTGCGCAGGCGTTCGAATCCGCGAGGATACATTTCGTTGTAGCGCCCCAGATTGTCCGCCTCGGTCCACAGCCCCCAATAGTTCGCCCGCAGATCGGGAACGTGCAGCATGTAGTTTTCCAGTTCGTTGATGCCGGCGACATCCAGTTTCAATTTCTGCGTATCGTATTGGCGAAGATAGCCGTCTTCCAGGATGGCCGCTATCCATGGCGGGCGGTTAGCCAGTTCGTCGATCTGAATTGGCTCTTCGACAATGATGCTGTCGGAACGCATCCACGCTCCTGCCCGCACCGCCATGTCCATCACTGTACGATTGCCCACGTTGCTGATGTCGGGTTGCGTATTCACTGCGAGCGGCGTCTTTTTCCACGTTTCCAGCTGCAGCCTCGTCATATTTACAAAGGTTCGCTGCGCAGTTACGAAGTCGGGGAAAGGATTGGGATAGTTGCTGGTGTGCCCTTCGCCCCAGAACCCGTACTGCATCAGGTCCATCCATTCGATCAAGGGATTGCCTTCAAACTCTGCGGCCAGCAGGTCATTCAATTCCGCGAATGCTTTTTGAAATTCCGGATGGTCATAACGAGGCTCCCGATATTCCGCGTCTCCCTTGCCCGGGATGCGCCCGATTTTTGTGAGCGGCACCCGATCGCGCAGAAAGGGAGGAAGCGCAACTTGTTCCGGCTGAAACGATTCGTTCGAGAGTTGCACGCGAAACGCGACGCGAAGTCCTTTGCGTTTGGCCGCATCCAGAGTCAGCGCCCATACCGGATCGAGATCGAGGCGTCCGGGGCGCGATTGCACGTTGCGCCAGTCACACCGGATGTAGAGAACATCAACGAAAGGCAGGCTGGACATTTTCTCCACGTGCTGCTCGATCGATTCCCGACCAGCCCGCGCCGCCAGAGATGGCCCACTCTCCTCCCAACTGTAACCGACCAATCCAAGCCCCGGATTGCGCAAGGGCCGTTCGGATGGCGTCGTAAACAGCACCGTTTGCCAGCCCTGGTCCTGGTCGATATCAAATGGGCCCTGATCCAGACGCTCTCCAACCGGCGGTGCGAAGCCAAAATCACAGTTCTGCTCGAGGCCAGCGGTAATGTCCGCGCGAGCCAGTACGGGCAGGAGGACCGCGCCTTTCAAGAGATCTCGGCGACGCATTCCGGTGATTTCCTCCCTGTGCGGAGTCTGCTCAAACGGCGAGAAAGATTCTGCAAACGATCCGCACAACCGCTAACCTTTTTTAGGATTTCCCCAACGCCGGTTTCGTGGAGACACCGGTCAGGCAGATCATTTACGTGAACACGGCTCTCGGCCGCTTCATCTTACGAACACGGCATTCGCTAGTCAACGGACGCCCGGCGTACTCAGAGCACCGCCAACCGCCGGGCGCAGTCCGCCATGATTTCCGCCTCCCAAGCGGGACGCTGTGGATTGTTGGGATGCGTCCGATCGCTGGGAATCCGTCCGATGAGGTTTAAGAATCCGGCGGCAGAATGTTTGTACGCGGGAACGGGTGCGCGAAAGGCGACGTTTCCCAGGTATTGCAGGGCATCCGAAAGGGCGTAATACTCGGGGTTTCCGGCCTCCCAGAGCCGGTCGCGCTCGGCGAACTTTTCAGGCGCGAAAGCGGCAAGTCCCAGTAAATAGTCCGACCCGTATTCGATCATGTTGATTCCCAGGTCGTTTCCTGTATAGATGCGAAACTCCGGGCGGTGTTTATCTCGAAGCGCGAGCCGCTCCAGTTCCAGAAGGCGATCCAGGGAAGAGTGTTTCATCCCCTTGATCTCTGGGATGTCCATCAATCGACGGATCGTCTCCAAGTTCCATATCTCCCCGTTCGGCGCGAACATCGGGCCCAACTCGAAAGCCAATACGTGGGGATAGTCCCGACAAATGTCTCGATACACCTCGGCTATTTTTGCCGAGGGCCGACCGTGTAAGCGAGCGGTCTGGAACAGGATCGGTATGCCCTCAAAACGAACGATGGTGTCGATCTGCCGGCGATAAAGCGCGACAATGTCGTCGTCAGCGTCATGTTCGATATACGCACCGGCCACAAACGGAATCCCTTTTCCGAGAGCCTGCCGCGTCCAGACCAACACCTCCTGCTTTTCCGTATCGCTCAAATAGTTCACGTAGCCGGTGTCCATGTTAACGGCGTTCATCAGCCCGGCTCGATGTGTCGAAGTCAGGAGCTTCGCAAACGCGTCGACAGCGACCCGGCCGTCCAGTTCGTAGGGCAACAACGCGGCGGCCATGCTCTGCACTTTGCGTCGTGGCTGCTGGCGCTTGAGCAACTCCTCAACTGTCATTCCTGGTCTCCGCAATCTGGATTTCTACCATTGGCTCGACTACTCTGCCTGGAAAATCGGGGTCAGCGTTTCTTGATATCTTTCAGTTCTCCCGCGAAGTCGGAATGCTTGTAGTAATCATCCAGCGGATAGCAGCCGGAGGGCAGTCCGTTGCGTGGTGCGGTGGTGCAATCGCTGAATGTCCTGCAAACCAGCTTGCGTTGGATACTGGTGCCGGCCGATGCCTCCCACAGAAACTCGGGGTAGCTCAATACCATCCGGCCCAGACCCACGAAGTCGACCCAGCCTTCGCGGATGGCGGCCTGCGCTACGTGAGGCAAGAAGTCCTGCAGGTAAGAGTAACCCGATCCAATCATGAGCAACTTTGGGAACCGACGCTTGAGCTCACGGGTCGCTTCCATCTGCCGAGCGACTCCAACCAGCGGATCCTCCGGTGGCAGGTATCCGTCGGACGGCGGGAACAAGGCCGGGCGTTGGATGTGCGGGTTGTAGTAAGGGCTGCCCGCTGTGATGTTCACCAGCTGAATCCCAAGCTCCTCTAACAACGATAAAAAACTCTCCGGCTCACCCAAGTCGCTATCCGTCGGGTCGAGCGGATTCACGCCGAACCCCCAACGGTAAGGCAGCAAATCCGGACGCGTCTCCGCAACTCCGGCGGAAGATTTCCCGTTGACGCTCCGACTGGGGTCGCTGTGAAACGGCACGGTGTCGATCGCCGACAGCCGCACTCCAATGTGCAACCCCGGAGCGAGCGAGCGAATCCCCTGTACCACCTCACGAAGAAAGCGCGTGCGGCCTTCGAAAGTGCCTCCGTAACGTCCCTCGCGCGTGTGAGCGCTCAGAAATTCATGGCCCAGGTA
>JBEKDY010000009.1:0-50223 GCA_050014115.1 Candidatus Sulfotelmatobacter sp.
ACGGTTGGAGGGTGGCAAATCAATTCGATCGCTACGTTCGAATCGGGATCTCCCACCACTGTTTTTAACGGATACACGAGCTCATACGACGGCATGGGAGACGTCCCAATCCAAACCTGCAATGGCAATCTTGCGCGTGGCAGCAGGAGCTTTGGCCAGGCTTTCAACACCAATTGCTACACGGAACCTGCCGCCAGCACGGATCCGTTCTACCTCAGTCAAGGCATCACTAACTTCGCGGTGAGTCGGGGTAACGAACGTCGGAATAACCTTCGCCAGCCCGGAATCAACAATTGGGATATGGGATTGCAAAAGGCTTTTAAGCCGTTCCGCGAGGGCCAGGAGTTGCAGATCCGGGCGGATGCGTTCAACGCTTTCAATCACACACAATGGAGCGCCATGAACAACAGCAGTTGCCCCTTTCTTGGCTACGCACCTTGTGTAATCGACGATCGCCAGACCAATGCCGAAAGTCATTTCGGATATGTCAGTGCAGCTCGCCCTGGTCGCCTGATCCAGCTGAACATGAGGTTCGTGTTCTAGGCCGGCAGCACCTTACGGATCGCGGCGAAAAGTTTTCCCCCAGGTCGCTCGTCCCGTCCCTTTGCCGGTGGGGTTATAACCGCCAAAGGGACGGGATTAAACCAACGGGAGCGCCACGCATCAACCAGCGGTCTAGCGTAGTCGCAATCGAATTGTGATGCAGAAGCCCATCGTCGTTGTCGGGAGCATCAATCTCGATTTAGTGGTGGGGGCCGATCGTATTCCCCAGGTTGGGGAGACGATCATCGGCACCAGCTTCAACGCCTTTTGCGGCGGCAAGGGCGCAAACCAGGCGGTCGCAGCGGCGAAGCTCGGTTATCCCGTTTCGATGGTCGGAAATGTTGGAAGTGATGCCTTTGGTGCGCAATTGCGCCGCGGACTGGAAGACTTCGCGGTAGATACAACTTACGTAAATACCGTAGACGGCGCATCTGGCGTTGCCCTGATCACCACCGGACAGCGCGGCGAGAACAACATTGTGGTCGTGCCCGGCGCCAACGGCCAACTCACCCCGAAACTGCTGGAAAAAGCGGCGACGACTCTGCAACACGCCGGATTCCTGCTGGCGCAGCTCGAGATTCCCTTGGAGACGGTCGAATACCTCGCCGAATTTGCCGACCAGCACGGCATCCCGCTGATGCTCGACCCGGCGCCGGCCCGCGAGCTTTCTGAAAGGTTGCTCCGAAAAATTTCCTGGATTACTCCAAACGAAACTGAAACCGAGGTACTGCTTAAGACCAAATTTGAAAACAGCGACCGGGGATGTTATGCAGCCGCTGAGAGCCTCCTGGGCCGCGGTGCCAAGAACGTCCTGCTGAAGCTGGGCCCGCGTGGTTGCCTCATCGCGCAAGGCACGCTGGCAAAAGAGCGTGTCCCCGCCTTTGCCGTGGATGCTGTGGATACTACCGCAGCCGGAGACGCATTCAATGCAGGATTTGCAGTGGGATTGATGCGCGGCTTCACGGCTGCAGGCAGCGCCGTTCTCGCATCCGCCGTGGCCGCGATTTCAGTCACCCGTCACGGAGCCCAGCCCTCCATGCCGAACCTGGCCGAAGTCACGGCTTTTGCAAACGAACGCCTGGGACCAGGAGCATCCCTTTTCAAAGCCGAGACCAGGGTCTAGAACAACCCGGAGCAAAAGTTGTGGGTCAATTCGACGAGGGAGGATAAGAATCATTTAGCACGACTGGCGCTGAAGCATCACGCAGCCCCTTTTGGAGAGGATTTCCTTCGTGCAACTTTGTGTCCTTAGTGGTAAAAGTCCTTGAATTGACCGACCAAAATGAACCGTCGAAGATTTCTTCTTGTATCAGCGACTACGTCCACGCTCTGCGCCGTGCGTGGTAGCGCTTACTCTGGACTCTTCGAAGAATCCCAGCAGACGGCAGTGCCGAAAGAAGAACTGTCTCCTGCGCCCGGGGAACAGCTCCGGGAAAAACTCCGCAACGATCCCCTGCGCCCACAATTTCATTTGCTGGCCAAGGCCAACTGGATGAACGATCCCTGCGCGCCCCGATTCTTTCGCGGCCGCTACCACATGTTTTTTCAATTCAACCCCGGTGCGGCCGTGTGGGGTGACATGCACTGGTCCCATGCCATCAGCCCCGACCTGATTCACTGGAAGCACATGCCCGTGGCCTTGTCGCCCACCCCAGGTTTCTATGACGCAGACGGATGTTTCACCGGAAGCGTGTTTCCCGGCGGCGAGGGCGCGACCATTCTCTACACTGCCGTGTCGAAATCACCGGTTGAACAGGCGACAATTCGCAGTCAGGGATTGCGAGAGGTTCAGTGCCTCGCCACGTCGACCGATGCCGATCTGCGGACCTGGAAAAAACTGGACAAACCGGTGCTCGATTCTCCTCCGCCAGGTTTGAAGGTCACCGGATTTCGCGATCCCTGCCCGTGGAAAGATGGCGACACCTGGTTTCTGGGCTTAGGTTCGGGCTTCCCGCACGTAGGTGGCGCGGTATTGCTCTATCGCTCAGCCGACGGCCGCAATTGGACGTATCTGCATCCGCTTGCGCAAGGAAGCAGTCCCGCCGAAACCGGCGAAATGTGGGAATGTCCGGATTTCTTCCCGCTCGGCGATAAGCATGTCCTGCTCTACTCCGCCCGGCACAAGGTTCACTGCGAAGTGGGCACCTTTGATAAGCGTGACTTGGTGTTTCACGCCGAGACCCGAGGACTGCTCGACCACGGGTCGTACTATGCGGCGAAGACCATGCTGGACGCCAAGGGCCGGCGCATTTTTTGGGGATGGGTGGAGGAAACCCGTTCCCCCGAGGAGTGCATAGCCGCCGGTTGGGCCGGAGTCATGGCGCTCCCACGCGTGCTTACATTGGGACCTGACAACGAGCTTCGCATGGAAGTGCCGCCAGAGTTCCGGTCGCTGCGTCACAGTGTACAGACTCTGCTGAAACCGCAAAACTCTGAAACAGTCGCTGCCGCTCTCGCCAGGATGCCAATTCAAAATCGTGCCGGCATGATCGTATGCAAATTCAAAGCGGGAGATAGCGCCGCCGCACTCGAACTGAGAGACAGCGGCCAGGACGCGCCACTGTTCACGATCGCGATAAAGCCCGTCGGTGCGAATGGCAATCCTTCCGTCACCATCGGTGACCAGACGCTGCCACTCTTCCCGGACCGCGACGGGATATCTACTCTGAATCTGTGGCTGGATGGCTCGGTGATCGAAACGTTCTTCGACAACAAAGTAGCGATGACCGCACGCTGTTACACGCCCTACTCGGGCGATTTACATCTGGCGTGGACCGGGGCGACCGACGCGCTGAAGAGTCTCAGCGTCTCTGGTGTAACTCCCATCTCAAACGACCGTCTGACCACCTGAGCGCTGCTTTTCCGCAAGCGGTGTAAGTGCTGGCCTTCAAGTCACCTGCGAGCAACTCGCAACGACAATTTTGTTACCCGGCAGCGGGGTTCCCCATGGGACAAACTGTCCCATGCCCACGGTCAGGGGACAGAGTGTCCCATCTCCGGCTTCGCGATGCATGGCATCCCCAATGATAGCAATCACTTACGGATAGTTGATTGGCAGCGGCCGTGCAACAGAACAGCTGTACTGCAGAAGCACGAGTTTGCCCCCAAGAACACGAAAGGGTGAGATTCATGCATACACGAAAAGCTCAGAAACCGGCGGGACGAGGCGAACGGCGCAGCGCGGCGTGGGGTAAGCGCTTCGGCGTGCTCGTGCTGGTTCTGGTAACCGAGTTGGCGTTCGCCGGCGGGACTGGCGGAAGCACGAATTCGCCATCCAGCAGGGTGCAGCCGGAGCTGCGCCAGCTCCTGGCGAAGGCGCAGCAGGGTAAAGCCGGGAACCAGATGGTGAGAGTGATTGTGCAGTACAAACAGGATCCGGGGCCGACGCATTTCGCGAAAATGCAGAGCCTGGGTGGAAAGCTGCATGCTCAGCTGCATGTTGTTAAGGGCGCAGCCTTTACCATCCCGGTGAGCGCGCTGGCTGCGCTCGAAGCCGATCCTGACGTGGTTTCGGTGAGCATCGACCATCCCATGACGGGGCTGGATGACACAACGGACATCGCGACGGGCATCGCTACTGCCTGGAGCTCCGGCTACAACGGAGCCGGGATTGGCGTGGCCGTGATTGACAGCGGCATTAACGATAGTCATCCTGACCTGTGGAATTCGAGCGAGACCCAATCGCGCGTGGTCTATCACCAGGATTTCACGGGCACGGCGACCACGAACTCGAACGGGGCGCAATATGACCTTTACGGTCACGGTACGCACGTTGCCGGAATCATCGGCGGCAACGGCTACCTCTCGGGCGGAGCTTACGCCGGGGCAGCGTCCAATGTAAATCTCGTCGACCTTCGCGCCCTTGATCTTAATGGCGCCGGGACCGACAGCACGGTGATCGCGGCGATTCAGGAAGCGATCGCGCTGCAGAGCACCTACAACATCCGAGTCATCAACCTGTCGCTCGGACGCGGCATCTTCGTCAGCTATACCCAGGATCCTCTCTGCCAGGCTGTGGAATCGGCGTGGAAGGCTGGGATTGTGGTGGTGGTGGCGGCCGGCAATTACGGACGTGTGGCTATCAACGGCAGCAACGGGTATGGAACCATCACGGCTCCGGGCAATGATCCCTACGTGATCACCGTGGGCGCAACGAAGAGCAACGGATCTTCCTCGCCGTCGGCCGAGACCCTGGCGAGCTATAGTTCCAAGGGTCCCACGACGTATGATCTCGTAGTAAAGCCTGACCTTGTCGCTCCCGGCAACGACGTCGTTTCACTGTCGGCTCCGGGCGCCACGCTGGAAGCGCTATATCCCACGGAACTGGTCGCTGGCAACGATGGGAACAACGACTACTTCACGTTGAGCGGCACGAGTATGGCAACCCCGGCCGTCGCCGGAGCGGTTGCGTTGCTCTTGCAGCAGAACGGCGCGCTGACTCCGGACCAGGTGAAAGCGCGTCTGATGGCGGGCACGTACAAACTATTCCCAACCTCCACCGTCGCTTTTGTCCCGCATCTCCAGCAGAACTTCACTGACTTCTACGATCTGTTCTCGGTGGGTTCTGGCCTGCTCGATATGCAGAACGCGCTGGTCAACACCAATCTGGCGCCCGCCACGGTGGGCTCAGCGCTGTCTCCGTCGGTGAGCTACAACCCGTCTACGGGCGTGGTTACGCTGGTGGAAGGAAATGGCAGCGTGGCCGCGGGTTCGGTGGTTTGGGGGGCTTCGGTGGTGTGGGGAGCTTCGGTGGTCTGGGGCGCAAACGTAAGCGGCAGTTCGGTGGTCTGGGGAGCGTCGGTGCCCTGGAATAGCCCCTTGACGAGCGCCTTTAGCGTCGTTTGGGGATCGAGCACGGGCACGGGGCCGCAAGCCACAAGCGTGGTTTGGGGCGCGGCCGTGTCGACCGCCGATGGTGCCTTCTCCGACGCCGGAGACGATGAGCAGTAGCCGTGTGCAGGGAAACGAGTGAAAGGAGGAGAACAATGAGGGAAACGAGTGAAAGGAGGAGAACAATGGATCGGAATACACGGCTGACGCAAGTTTTCATCGGCTTGATGTTCGCGGCGGCAATTGCAGGCACTGCCTGGGCGGGATGGAAGAGCCACACGCTGCACAGCTACTACGCCCTGGCGCTGCTCGCGCTGTCGGCAGTGACCTCGCGGATGAAGGTCAAGCTGCCCGGAATCGACGGCAACATGTCAGTGAACTTGCCCTTCCTGCTGACCGCGGTGGTCAGCCTGAGCGCGATCGAGGCAGTAACCATCGCCAGCGTGGCAACGGCAGTGCAGTGCTGGCCGAAACCGGATGCGAAGTTCAAGCCCGAGCAGATGGTCTTTAACGTCAGCATGATGGCGTTGGCCAGCAGCATGGCCAGCCTGGTGCTGAAAACGCAGTGGCTGAGCAGTTCCGCATGGGTTTCAAGCGCCACGCTGCCGGTGTTTGCGACTATCACGCTGTTTGTGGGGCAGACGGTGTCGGTAGCCACCATCGTCGCAATCGGCAAGGGCGAAGCGATGCACCGGATCTGGTGGAACCTGGCGCACCTTTCGTTCCCGTATTACGTAGTCAGTGCTGGAGTTACATCGATGATCCAGTCGGTAAGCCATCATCCGGGTTGGGTGCTGGCGCTGGCGGTGGCCCCGGTCATGTATGTGATCCACAGATCTTACCGACTCTACTTCGGATGGCTGGCGGAGTATCTGCGTCCCGTGGGAATGGCCCGCGGGGCTAGCGCAGGAGTTTAGTTTTCTCTGAAACGAATTGCCCGCTCTTGACACTATGGCAATGAGTGGAAGAGGTCGCGCAGCAGGCGACTGCAGTAGGTCCACAAGTCCCGACACAGAAGAGCCCATAGCAACCGGGGGGAAGCTGGGGTGCTTCAGATCGCCGGAGCCGAAATGGGGAAGTCGGTTCCGGCGCTCTTCGGGAAGCCGAAATGGGGAAGTCGGTTCCGGCGCTCTTCGGGATTCCCAATCTGCCTCAACCCGTCATTCGACCTCGCGGCCAGCGTGGCCACAAAATCAAGCTCTGACTAAGCCTGTTGCGGAACCTATTTCAGAACCTATTTCAGAACATGGAGCCACGGACGCCCTCGTCCCGGGGGACAGGGCACCGCGCCGGGCTTCGCCCCTTCGACTTTGCTCAGGGCGGGCTCTGGCCGAACGGACGAGGCGTCCGTCGCTCCACGGTTGATGGTGGCGCACGCAAAAAGCAGGTTCCCTTCGACTATGCTCAGGGCAGGCTCTCGACTTCGAAAGATCATCCGCTTTGCGGACGATCTTTCTTCGCTCGGAATGACGAGAGTTTTGAGATCGGAATGACGGAGAGTGGCCGCCGGATCGTCAGTCGAGAACCGCACTGCGACCTGGCTTGATCGAACCGGACTGCCCCCGCCCGGTTAGACGGGGGCTCCGGCTCTTCGCGGACCAGATTCGCCGAAGCGAATTCGCCAGAGCGGTCATGACGCACGCTCCAGGGCGACGGAATTCCCAGTGCACCGGATTTCACGGCGAGCGCGTTTCAGGAGCGCTGTTGCCGTGCCGGCGCAAATTCCGATTATGGCCGCGATCTTTATGTGCGAGCATCGCGTGCGTGTATATCGTGTGTGTCTGCATCGCCGCACGCGCGTATCGCGCAACTGTGTGTCGACCCCAGGTTCTCGTCGACTTCCACGAAGGGATAGTGCGGAGACGGGCCCGACCGTTACAAAGAGTGTGGAACCGCGTTGGGAAGCTGTATGCGAGGAACGAGTCGAGCGTTGCTCGACTGGACGGGCAAGAGTGCCCGTCCCGACACAAGCAGACTGGGCAGCCTGGGACGGCTGTCCCACATGGTTCTTTGTTCGTTACGCAACGGGCTAAGCTATTCGCGGGGAAAACTAGGGCAATGAAAGATCACTTCACTTCTCTCTTCCAATTTTCTGCAGACAAGGTGCTAAACTAGCTGGCACTTCAGCAGACACGGGGCCAGTCTTTGCAATTCCAATCCTTCGATGAATCCTACGTCGAGCGCCTTCGTGCTGGAGATTTCCGCGTCCAGGAACATTTTGTGGCTTACTTCAGCGAACTCATCCAGCTGAAGCTGCGGTCCCGCCTGAATTCTCCGCAGGCGATCGACGATGTGCGACAGGAAACGTTTGCCCGGGTTTTCGTCGCGCTGCGCGGCGAGGGCGGCATTCGCCAGCCCGAGCGGCTGGGAGCTTTCGTGAACTCCATCTGCAACAACGTTTTGCTGGAGCATTACCGTGCGTCGTCGCGCCACAGTTCGCTGGAAGATGAAGAAGACAAGGACTTTCCGGCGACGAACGTGGACATCTTCGGCGCCGTGGTGGCGAAGCAGATGGAAGGCAAGGTCCGCGAGATTCTCGAAGAGTTGTCCGAAAAGGACCGCCGCCTGCTGCGGGAGGTTTTTCTTGAAGAACGGGACAAGGATGACGTCTGCCGCGATTTCGGGGTGGATCGCGACTATTTGCGGGTGCTGCTGCACCGTGCCAAGCAATCGTTTAAGTCCTTGTATTTGAAGAGTATGGAGGCTCGTCCCCCGGGTGTGGCGGCAGCCGGGAAACTTTGAAACGATGGGACGGCGAAAGTCACTACTCTATAGCACCGAAGAAAGAGACACCGAGAAACCGGCACCGAGGAGATCGCGCGATGGACCACAATCAGGCGGTTCGGGAGAAAGCGACAGAGAGATACCTTCTGAACGAACTCGATCCCAGCGTGCGGGACCAGTTCGAAGAACATCTTTTCGATTGCCAGGATTGCGCCCTCGATCTGCGCGCGGCGGCGATGTTTGTGGAACAGAGCAAAGTGGTTTTGTCCGAGAAGCCGGAAGCAGTTCCGGCGCGAGTGCATGTCGCTGTGCCAGCGCCTTCCGGATGGTTCGGCTGGATGCGGCCTGCGTTTGCCGCTCCGGTTCTTGCGCTGTTGCTGGTGGTGATTGGATATCAGGGAGTGACGAACGCTCGCTTGCATCGTGCCGCCAATACTCCGCGAGTTTTGCCGTTGGCCACCATCAACCTCGACGTCAGAGGCTCGGAACCGGTCCCGGTCCAGGCGCACGGTGAGCATGGCTTCGTGCTGTCGCTGAACGTTCCGCCCAAGCGCGCTTATTCTTCTTATAAATTGGACTTGTATAGCGCGCAGGGAACGCTAGAATGGTCGGACTCAATTCCGGCCACGGCGGAGGATTCCCTGTCAGTGGTTGTTCCTGAAATCGATCACGAGCCTGGGACTCTGGTGGTGAGCGGCATTACCGAAGCCGGCAAGAGTGACGATTTGGGGCGACATCCGATTGAGCTGCAAAGTCAGAAGTAACGCCGCTGGCTCAGAAAATCAGAAGCTCGCAGCGATCGGAAGCTGCCATTTCGTAAATCGGGTTCGGGATGGATCTCAAAGTAAACTGAACTGAGTGGAGCCAAATTTATGGCAGCACGATCGAACAAACCACCGGGGCCGGTTCACGAGTACAACGGGGAAGCCAGCATTTTGAGCGCGCACCTGGTGCAGCCGCTAGAAGACGATATCAAACCCCAGGCTCGCGTGACGTTGCCGAAGAACGGCCGCTACCAGTTCAAGAAGGCACATCCCTTTCGGTTCAAAGGCATTATTTCCTACCACTCCGGCTACGCTCAGGTTGCGGGGCATCCGAGTTCGAAGAGTGATGGCTTCGCCACTCTCGCGACTGCGGCTGTGGAAGGTCTGAACGTGCTCGACGTGGTGACTGCCGACCGCGTGGTGGCGCAGATTTCGACTGTGCATCCGCCGTTTGGTTCCGGTCAGGTGCCGTCGGTGACGTTTTTGGGGACGCGATTCGAGAATCTGCGAATTGGTGGACACAAGATTACGGTGAGGCGGAATCTGGACATCCTCGGGCCCAAGCCGGCCGGGGATAAGTCGTACTTTGATGACCCCGGCGTGCAGTCGCGCATTTCGCTGCAATACGACAAGATCGCCACGGCGGAGGGCCATCCCGAGTTAGCGGCTGCGGCATACCCGAAGGGCCGCTCTGGAGCGATGGGGAGCGACGAGTTGCAATGCTCCCTCGTCGATAGCGTGGAGGCAGAGCCTGTGCCGGCAAAGCCTGGAGAGACAGCGCCTGGAGTCTCGTACGGCGGAACGTCGTTCGGACACGTCATCGATGTGCCGCACTTCGGGAAAATATTTCTGGCTGAGCTGAAGGTGACCCGAGAGCCGTCGAAGAATCCGAAGTTGGTTGCTGACAAGTACAGGTTCCACCTGACCATGATCCGGCTGGAGATGGGATGCCTGGCGCAAGGGAGCGCGGCAGTCGCACCTGTGGACACGAACGGGACGGGCAGGGGCGGGGGCGGATAGACGACACCCCGGCGGCGTTGGTGGTCAACGCTTAGGTGACGCGGGGATCCACAGGATCCAACGGTGACCGAGCGTTTGGTCTTTGCATAAGCCAGACTGTTATTTCTGGTCATTTCTTGATCGATGCGTCGCCAGTCTCGCGCGCCAGCGCGATTTGCGATGGACGGGACGCGTTCCTGCTTTTCGACTAGAATTTGTCGGCAAAGAATCAGTGATGATCTGTGCACGGAGAATCCGAGCCGCGTCCTTGCTGGTCGTCGCGTGCCTTTCGGCGTGTGCTCATCGTGATCCCCAGATCTCGTTCGACCACGCTAGGCAGAAATATCGTCATGGTGACATGGGGGCCGCAGCCTCAGAAGCGGAGAAGGGCTACAAAGATTTCCACGCTATTAGCCCCGAATGGACATGGAAATTCACGATCCTCGGGGCGAGAGTGTTGTACTGGCGAGGCAGGTATGACGAGGTCCTGAACCTGATGTCCTCCGAAACCCCGCCGGTTCCCGCAGGTGATCTTTCGGTTCAGAGACGACGCCTCAAAGCCGTTGCCTACGCCAGAACGCACAGATTTTCCGAGGCGGAGCAGGAACTGGCAGAGGCTGACCGCCTTTGCTCGGCCTCCCTCTATCCTTCCTGTGGGGATGTACCTAGCGGGCGGGCAGTCCTGGAGATGGCGCGTGGCCGTTACCGCGATGCACAGCGCTTTTTTTCCCAAGCTTTGGCTTCGGCCCGCGCGAGCGGCGATCAGTTTCTGGAGGCGACTGCTCTGCTGAATCTCAGTTGGTCCGCGTTGGAGCAGGTTCATCTTGATGAGGCGCTCGATTGGGCTAACGCCGCCCGTCAAATCTCGCTAGCCAGTGATTTTGCCGACACCGCCGAAGGTGCGCTAGGGAACATGGGTTGGGCTTATTACAAACTCGGCGACCCCGAAAAAGCTGAAAGCATGTTCGCGGATGCGAGAAAACATGCTGAGGAGCTGGGAAACACTGCCGACCAAGCTCTGTGGCTTCAGACAACAGGATATGTTTTTCTTGACGCCGGCACGTTCCGCGATGCCGAACAATCTTTCCAGCAGTCTCTCGATCTCGCGAAAGGGATGAACAGCCGCGAAGACATCATTAATTCACTCATCGCCTTGGCTTTTGTTTCTGAGCAGACCAACAAGCTTGATGATGCCAAACGGTATGCGGACGAGGCGCTGGCCAAGGCGCGTGAAGATAACAACGGGCGGGATGCGGTTTATCCGCAACTGGTGCAGGGGCGGGTTGCGGCGCGGCTGCATGACAGTGCGGGGGCGGAGAGCGCGTTTCGCGAAGTTGCGCGGGCGAAGGACACTCCGGTTTTTCTGAAGTGGGAGGCGGAGAGGTCTTTGGCCCGGCTCTATGAAGACGGAAAGCAGTTCGATTCGGCGAACCGCGAGTATCGAGCTTCTCTCAGCACTTTCGAGACGGCTCGTTCAGAATTGCAGCATGAAGATTCCCGGCTTCCGTTTCTGACGAACGCTTCGCGCATCTATGACGACTACATTCACTTTCTGGTCGCTCAGGGCAAAAGTGACGAAGCGTTGCAAGTTGCGGAATACAGTCGCGGGCGCACGCTCACGGAAGGTTTGGGGTTGTTGCAGAAAGGGACTTCGTTCAAGCTTGACCGCTGAATGCGCAGCAAGTCGCTGGCCGCTCCGGGGGGACCGTTCTTTTCTATTGGCTGGGCGAGGAGCGGTCTTACCTGTGGGCGATCACGCCGCAGAAAATTAAGTTGTTTCCGCTTCCTCCGGCGACGGAGATCAAGGCTAGAGTGGAGCGCTACCGCAAAGCGATTATCGATCAGCGCGAGTCTCTGCAAACTGCCAGCGACGACGGGGCTGAACTCTATCGAATCCTGGTGGAACCGGCGAAATATCTCTTGCCACGAAGCTTGGCGCCGAAGGACGAAGAAAAGAAAAGCCTGGCAAAGACCGGGAAAGTGTTCATCGTTCCCGATGGTAGTTTGAACAGCTTGAATTTCGAAACGCTGATTGTTTCCGCGGCGCAGCCCGAGTCTCAGCCTGGGCCGCGGGCCGAGTCTCAGCCCCACTACTGGATTGAGGACGTCACGCTCTCCAGCGCCAGTTCACTGCGCATGCTGCGGGCCTTTCATGCCGCGCACAGCAAGGGCGCGGGGAACCTGCTCCTTTTCGGTGATGCCATTTCGCCGAACGAGGATTTTCCGCAGCTGCCGGAGGCTGCGATCGAAATGGCAAACATCGGAAAGCATTTTCCTTCCAGCCAGGAACAAGTGTTTTCGCGCGAGCAAGCGAATCCTCCAGCTTATCTGGCGAGCAAACCAGAGCGTTTCTCTTACATTCATTTTGTGGCGCACGGAACGGCGAGCAGCCTGAGTCCTCTGGACTCTGCCATTGTGCTGTCGAGGCCTAATACGTCAAAAACTGATGCGTCGAAAGCTGGCGCCGAAGAAGATTCTTTCAAGCTTTACGCCCGCGACATTATTCATCATTCTCTGCGGGCTGAACTGGTTACCGTCTCCACCTGCCGCAGCGCCGGGACGCGTGCGTATTCGGGCGAAGGACTCGTGGGGCTCTCGTGGGCGTTCGTCCGCGCCGGCGCTCACAATGTGATCGGAGCTTTGTGGGATGTGAGCGACGCTTCCACTCCGCAGCTCATGGACGAACTTTACGGCGAGCTGAAAAAGGGAGAAACTCCCGACGCCGCTTTGCGGCATGCCAAGCTCACGCTGCTGCGCTCCGGCGCGGCATTCCGCAAGCCGTTTTACTGGGCGCCGTTTCAGTTGTATGCCGGATCCTGAAAAGCCGGCGGCAGCCTCAGGCGCTGAAGCGCGCATGATTTCGATTTCCTTAGTGGCACGAGTAAACTCGCGCCCTTCCCAAACCCCTTCGATCGGAGCTCTTCCGGGGCCTCTAAACTCCATGCCCTTCATGCTTTGGTGGGGGTGTGCACGATTCTGCATACAAGACGCAAACATAATGAGCATGAAACCGGTTGCGCAATTTGGGGTTGACAAGTTTCCGGGGCTGGTGTGATAACGGAACCCCGGTTTCTCGGAGGAAGATATACGATTCCACCCGAGAGAAAACCCAGCTAACCCCCCAAGGAGTTTTGCCATGAAAGCACGCGGCACCTGGCTTCTGCGCCTCTCATTAATTGCAGCCCTAGCGGCATCTTCGGTTTCTGCGAAAACAGTTTTCGCACAGAGTACGAACCGGCAGATTGGCACACAATTCGAAGTAACGGCCGAACCGCTGGTGCCGCGTCCGCACGCACAGCCGTGCGTCGTGCCGCTCTTTGCTAATTATCAGTTCGCGTTTTTTTCGGAGTCGACACAGACTTTCGAGTTCGCGCCGCCGGGCAACTGCTCCGGTCCGTGGGAGAAAGTGGTGTTCGAGGCAGACTTCAGCGAGAACGGCGGAATCCAGTTCGACCGTACAGCAAGCCTTTATCTGGCGAACGCAAACCTCTATTTTGGAACTACCCCTGAACCGCTGGCGGTACTGACCAACACCTGGCATGTGGAGCGTGACATCACCGATTACAGCGCGCTGCTCGCGGGTCCGCAGCAGGGCACGATGGTGCTGCAGAATTGCACTACGGATTGCCCGCCGCCCTACAATACCTATTTGAACGGAGTGTTTACAGTCAGCGCCGACCTGGAGTTTTACCCCGCGGAAACAGGCTGGACGGAAAAGCGAGAGGATGGTCACGAGCGGACGCCCGATCAGGTGCTTCCGCTGACGCAATCGAACGGCAGCGGCGGCGTGAACCTGCCGGCTACGCTGTCGTCGCCCACCGACCAGCTCTCGACGACCTTCACGCTTCCCACTAATACCGAGCGGGCCTACCTGGACGTGATTTCGCAGAGTCAGTCCGAGGACGAGCAGTGGTATGCCTGTTTCCCGAACGACCTGGCAAACATCAATGAAGTCTACGGATGCGGGAACACGGACTTCCGCGAGAGTGAGATCACCATTGACGGGCAGCCTGCGGGAATCGCGCCAATTTCTCCGTGGGTGTTCACGGGATTCCTGCCGGATGAGTGGGTGCCGATTCCCGGCGCGCAAACTCTTGAGTTCGTGCCTTACCGAGTGAACCTTACGCCGTTCGCGAG
Source organism: Candidatus Sulfotelmatobacter sp. (assembly GCA_050014115.1). Classification (GTDB taxonomy): domain Bacteria; phylum Acidobacteriota; class Terriglobia; order Terriglobales; family Acidobacteriaceae; genus Sulfotelmatobacter. Next base: position 13,998 of record JBEKDY010000009.1, read on the forward strand.
TTTATTGAGTGACGGTCAACCCCACACCATTGCGCTGAGCGTGTTCAACGACGATAGCTACTTCTCGGCTACGGCATCGCTCCTGCTCTACCTCGACGCGGGATCCACGCAGATCACGGGGAAGGTCACGAGGAACACTTTGACGAGCCCGACTCCGGTCGTGGCGGAAAATCTTCAGGGAACATCGACGGTTACGGGAACGATCAATGTGACCTCTGACCGCAATTTCACGATTGCCGGGTACGTTAACACCTCGCATGGAAAAGTGAGCACGTCACTGACGCAGCACCAGAATTTTTCTGGCACGCAGACTATCGACTTCGACACCGTCAACTTCACGGTGCTGGATCAGAACACCGCGGTAGCGACGAGCGTCTCCTCGAAGACCACGGTTTCGAGCGATGCTGGAACGGTTGTGACCCAGGACGACTTCAGCTTCCCGATTAACCTTGATTTCATATACCCGGTAAACAGTTCCCCGTTTGGCTATACCGTGGCGACTACGCAGAAATACAAGAATAGCAAGCAGGTCTCGGTGGATGGGAATGTGGTCGGCTTCAGGACGGTCACGAACTCGGTGATCGCGACGGATGTGAGTCCGGCGTCGAGTTCGCAAACCTACACATTTTCTGATTTGGCAGGCGCATCCTACAGTTGCCACATCACGACCGCGAATAACATCTTGAAGTCCGTGGGCCGCGGTTGCAAGCAGGATGGAGATTAGCAAGCTCCCCCGCGGAGAATGTTCACGTAACCTGTAGACGACGTATCAGCATCGCGGAAGATCGCGTTCCGGGGTGTGGTTTTGTCGACCGTCCAACCCCTTCAAGAACGCCGCCCATTTCCAGTAGACTGGCTATCCGATGGAGGATGGCCATTTGCAAAAACTCAGGTCGTGTTTCCGCCGCAGTGTCGTCACGCTGTTTCTTCTTTCGCTGGTTGTGTCAGCGATTGCCCAGCCTGTTCCTTCGGAACTTGTGAACGGGCTGAAGTGGCGCCTGATTGGGCCATTCCGCGGAGGGCGAGCGGTCGCCGTGACCGGCGTGCCGGGCGACTCTACTACATTTTACTTTGGCGCGGTCAACGGGGGCATCTGGAAGACCACGGATGCCGGTACGGTGTGGTCTCCGATATTTGACGGCCAGCCAGTGGGTTCAATCGGCGCGATCTCCGTGGCGCCGTCCGATCCCAAAACCATCTACGCGGGAACCGGCGAGTCCGACATTCGTTCGGATTTGTCTTCCGGCAACGGTGTCTACAAATCATCAGACGGCGGGTCGACCTGGACGCACCTGGGTTTGGACGATACCCGGCAGATCAGCCGGATCGTGGTTGATCCACAGAATGCGAACGTCGTTTATGTCGGAGCGCTCGGTCACGCTTATGGTCCAAATGCGGAACGCGGCGTCTACAAATCTGTGGACGGAGGAATGCATTGGACGAAGGTTCTCGACGAGGGACCTGACATCGGCATTTCCGATCTGGCGATCTGTTCCGGTAATCCGCAGATTCTGTTTGCTGGCACATGGCATACGCATCGTCCACCCTGGAGCACATATGCTCCGATCGATGGGCCACGCGGTGGACTCTTCCGCTCGCAGGACGCCGGTAAAACCTGGTCGCGCCTCAATGTCAATGGCAGCGGATTACCTGAGGGCGATTGGGGACGCGTTGGTGTTGACGTTGCGCCAGACGGCAAGCGCGTCTACGCGCTGATTCAAGCGAAGAAGGCTGGCCTGTATCGTTCTAATGACGGAGGGAGCACGTGGATTCTGGCGAACGCGGATTCCCGTCTCACCAGCCGCGCGTGGTATTTCAACGGCATCACGATTGACCCGCACAATCCGGATGTCATCTATGTGCCGAATGTCGCGCTTTACCGATCCGAGGACGGGGGAAAGACAATTTCGATCGTGCGCGGTGCACCCGGCGGCGACGATTACCACCAGATCTGGATCGATCCCAAGAATTCCGCGAGCATGGTTCTGGGGACGGATCAGGGAACGACGGTCAGCCTCGACCGTGGCCACACCTGGAGTACCTGGTATAACCAGCCCACGGCGCAACTCTACCACGTGATTACCGACAACCAGTTTCCCTATGTGGTTTACGGAGCACAACAAGATAGCGGAAGCGCTGCGGTTTTGAGTCGCACCGACCACGGGCAAATTACTCCGCGCGATTGGTTCCCCGCAGGCGCAAGCGAAAGCGGATACATGGCGCCCGATCCCAAGGATCCGAACATCATGTATCTGAGTGGAACGTACGGCAGTGTGGACCGCTACAACAAGCGAACCGGGCTTAGCCAGGATGTCACTCCGTGGCCGGTGCAGATATTTGGTTCAGAGATTGATCAACGTAAATATAGAGATCCCTGGACCCCGGTCCTGCTATTTTCCCCGGCGGACTCGACTGCGCTTTATTTGGGGACGCAATATGTGATGAAAACCGTAGATGGCGGCCTGCACTGGGAGATCATCAGCCCTGATCTGACAGGAGCGACGCTACAGTCGGGAGATAACAAGTCTCAAGGACCGCCTACCGTCGACAATGCGAAACAACGCGGGTACGGCGTGGTGTTCACGATTGCGCCGTCCGCTCTGAACCGTGATCTGATATGGGCGGGAAGCGATACGGGGTTAATTCATCTCACACGCGACGGAGGAAAAACGTGGAAAGACGCGACTCCCCCGGGCCTGAGTGCATGGAGCAAAATATCGTTTATCGAGGCGTCGCATTTTGATCCTGCGGTTGCTTATGCGGCGGTGGATCGCAGCCGGCTCAATGACCGGACTCCCTATCTTTATCGAACCCGCGACTATGGAGCTACCTGGCAACTGATCACGAACGGCATTGCCGCCGGGTCTTTCCTGCGCGGCATTCGGCAAGATGCGGATGCTGAGAATAAGGGACTGCTTTTCGCGGGAACGGAATTCGGCGTTTACGTATCGTTCGACGATGGTGACCACTGGCAATCCCTGCAACTCAATCTACCGGTCACTTCTGTTCGTGATCTTTGGATTCACGGCGAAGATCTCGTAATTGCCACGCACGGCCGCTCCTTCTGGATTCTCGACAACATCACACCGCTGCGCCAGGCGTTTGACGCGGCAAAGACGAAGGCATTCTGGCTCTACCATCCCGCGCCGGCATTTCGCATTGATAACGATTCGTTCCCGGGCACGCCGCTTCCGCCCGAGGAACCAACGGCCGAGAATCCTCCCCCTGGCGGCGTGGTGGATTATTTTCTCAAGTCTGCAGCCGGCAGCGTCACGTTGGAAATTTTCGATGGGCAGAAAAACCTTGTTAGCAAATTCTCGTCGGAAGACAAGCGTCCGGAGAAGCGTCCGCCACTTCCCATTGCGGAGCGTTGGTTCCCCAAGCCGGAACGCCTCCAGACAAATGCCGGGATGCATCGCTTTCTCTGGAATCTTACCTGGGGCAGCTCCGGAGGGCCGGCTGCAGATGAGGAATCCGAATACCGCAATCCCAGGGGTCCCGAAGTGGTGCCGGGAATCTACCAAGTGCGGCTGACGGTTGACGGACAGACGCAGAGTCAGGGTCTGAAAGTCGTTATGGATCCGCGCTCGCCAGCGACTCCCGAAGTACTTCAGGAGCAACTGCAAATCGGTCAAGAAGCGTATGCGGAAACCCTCGAAGCCCAGCGTGCTCTCGCCGAGATCGGTTCCGTACAGAAACAACTGGATGACGTTGAACAGAAACTTGGCGAGCAAAACCCGACTCTCAAGTCGGCCCTGGCGGATGCGCAATCGGAAATCGCAAAGATTCTTACCGACAAACAGGACTCTCGACCGCAGGCTGGCGGACTGCAAGACGGATACAGCGGACTAGCCTCGGCCCTGCGTGTTGTCGAGGGCGGGGATCGCTCTGCGCCTTCCCAGGCGATAGCTCTCTACAAAGAATCCAGCGAACGCGTTAAAGAGGGTATCGCGAAGTGGGCCACGTTCAAACAAACGAAGTTGCTCCAGCTGAATCAGAACTTGCGGGAAGGAAAGTTTGATCCGATCGCGATCTCGGAGATTGAACAGGAAGTGGAATTTCTGATGTCGCGCTAGAGCTGCGAACCGTGCGCGAACCGATTCGATCGGCAGCAGCAAACTTCCTGTCTGGCGAAGCCGCTTAATATTTCCGGCGTTCGCAACCGACCCCACACTTCGCTAAGCCTTGATCAAAATTAAGTATTAATTTATTAGTTGACACGAGCGATTGCGATGTCTTATAAAGTTGAAACTATTAATTAGTTAATTGTTGGTGAGGAGAAAGCATTGGCCAGGAAAAAGTCAACGAATCTTACGGAAGGCGAGCTGCGGCTGATGGATGTGCTGTGGAAGAAGCGGCAGGCGACCGTGGGCGATGTCGTGGCTTCTCTGCCGGAGAATCCACCTCTTGCGTACAGCACCGTGCTGACCACGATGCGCATTCTGGAGGCCAAGGGGTACCTGCGGCACACAAAAAAAGGACGAGCTTTCGTCTACGAACCTCTGATAGCGCAGGAGGAAGCCAGCACGAAGGCGCTGCGCCACCTGGTAAGCCGGTTTTTTGGGGGTTCGCGCGAATTGCTGGTTCTCAATCTTTTGAGAGAAGAAACCATCGGCCGAGCCGAATTGCGCCGCATCAAGAAGATGATCGCGGACAGCGAGTAGGACAAAGAATTAAGAGGAGTGAAGATGACGCACCTAGACATTGCAATGACAACTCTTCTGAACGGAATCTGGCAGGGCGGAATTCTGGCGGTGGCGATGTGGCTCCTGCTGAAGCTGCTGCCGCGATTGAACCCAACAACGCGTTTCACGGTTCTATGGTTCACCTTGCTCGGAGTTGTGGCTCTACCGATTCGATTCGCAATGCCTGGCATGTCCATCCCGGGACTGCGTGCGGAGTCGGTTGCGATTGCCGCGGGGAACACGCCTGCGACAGCATCTTTTCCACAGAGCGCAACGCGGAAGGTTGAATTGAAGGCAGCGTCCGCCAAGACGCCTGTTGAATCTGGTTCTCAGACAAATGCAAAGTCTGGATGGGCACGGCAGCTAGGGAAAGCCGCTTCTTCGATCTCATCGACTGCGATTGCGGCTGTCGAGTCCTCTCCGATTCGCATTCGCTCTGGAAAAGTTTTGCGCGCGTTCGAAATTATATGGGCGCTTTTGTCCTTGGCAATGCTGGCGCGTCTCGGATCTGGATATCGGGAGTTGCGACGGTTGAAGTCGGCAGCCACTGCGGCTCCGGAAGAAATGCAGCTGTGGCTGAAAGGCTTGTGTGCAGGGAACGGCGTCCACAGGCAAGTGCAGCTACTGGTTTCCAGTCACGTCCCAGCGCCGATATCGCTGGGATTCGTCGAACCGGCTGTCCTGATTCCTCAAGAATTGCTCGATGCTCTTTCTGATTCAGAGCTTGAACACATCGTTCTGCACGAACTTTCCCACCTGAAGCGGTGGGATGATTGGACCAACCTCGCCCAGAAATTCATAGAAGCCGTGCTGCCGATTCAGCCGGCGATTTACTGGATCGGCCGCCGAATGTCGCTTGAGCGCGAGATGGCATGCGATGACTGGGTGATCGCAGTGACGGGTACAGCAAGGCGTTATGCGAGTTCACTTGTAAAAGTGGCGGAACTCTCGCGATGGGAGGATGCGGGCATCCTCGCGGCGGGCGCGGGCGGCAACAGATCGCAACTTTTGCGGCGCGTCCGCCACGCGCTGGATTGCACCCGGAATTCAACGCCGAAGCTTGCCGTCGGTCCGCTGGGTGTAGCCGTGGCCACAATTTGCGCGTTGCTTTGTGTGAGCGCGCGGGCACCGCAAATGATCGCGCTGGCGCAGACTCTGGCAGAGAAAAACGGCCGGCAGAGCGCTTCGGCTCAACTGCTGGCGCCGTCTTTACTGCAACCGATCGCGGCGACTGTCCTGGTTACCCCCATGGCAGCACAACCACCGCGGCCGAATGCTTCAGCACTGCAGGACCAAAGCGGCGAGACGCACACGGAGATGGTCACCCGGAACGGGTGGAACTCGCTCACGCTCAAGATTGAAGGCACAATCGAGTTCACAGATGACGATCGCGACATCAAGACGCTTTCGCCGGACGGACACTTCCGGCTGGAAGAGGGGCGCTGGTTCTCTTCGCGCTCGTATGACGTGAAAGCAGATTCGGCAGGGAACCTTACGAAAACCTACTCGGTGGGTTGGACCACGAAGCCGCTGGACGATGAAGCGCGGGCATGGCTGGGACGGGTGCTTCCCCAGGTCATTCGAGACACCGGGATTGGAGCGGGACCGCGCGTCGCAAGGATACTCCGGCAAGGAGGTCCGCAAGCGGTGATAACCGAGATTGGGTTGATTCACGGCGATGGATCGAGGCGCGTTTACCTGGAGCTGCTTTTCTCGCAAACGACCTTGAACACGGCGCAGCTCAAGGATGCGGCGAAACTGATTCGAGGGATCTCGTCGGATGGCGATAAAGCGCATGTCATTATGGCTGTGGATGATAAATATTTCACCAGTGAACTACGCTCGTACCTTTTTGAGGCAACCGAAAGCATTAGTTCCGATGGCGACAAACGAAGAGTGCTTTCCGATTTCGTCAGCAAGGATGGGAATAGCGGCGACACGCTGGTGAGCGTCGCCAAGGCCGCGAAGCATATTTCTTCGGACGGCGATAAGGCGGAAGTTCTGATCGAGGTTGCCGAACCGTACCGCGCTACGGATGAACTTCGCGCGGCATATTTCCAGGCGGTGAATTCGATTTCGTCGGATGGGGACCACGCGCGCGTTCTCTCGAAACTGCTGGCCAAACATGGTGACGATGGCGACACCGTGGCTCGCCTGCTGCGGTCGGCCCAGAGAATATCCTCAGACGGCGACAAGGCTCGCGTGCTGGAGGAAGTAGCGTCCCAGTATCGTGATGAGGAGCCCATACGAAAGGCATTCTTTGACGCGGCTAACTCGATATCGAGCGACGGCGATCATCAGCAGGTGCTGGTGACACTCGTCCACGGACAGGGGATTGGGGCGGCTGCGCTCGGCGCAATCGCAAATTCCGCGCAGCGAATTTCGTCGGATGGAGATAAAGCTCGCGTCCTTGTGGAACTGGCCGGAAAGGATATCGAACCGGTTCGCGATGCTTTCTTTGCCGCTGCCGACAGCATCCATTCGGACGGCGATCACAGCCGGGTTCTGCTGGCCATACTGGACCGGCCGGGGACTTCGAGCGCGATGGCTATCGGGGCGATCCAGTCTGCGACAGGTATTTCCTCGGACGGAGACAAGGGGCGAGTCTTGCTGGATGCCGCGGACCGATACTCTAAAGACCCAAGCGTCAATGCCGCGCTGCGCAAGGCCGTCGAAAGCTTACATTCGGACGGGCAATATCGAGCAGTGATGTCTGAGATTACGCGGCACGCCGGAAGTATTTAATTCAGGGCAGGGCAGTTCTGCAAACGCGGCCATGTAGTGCGTGGCGCGCCTGTCAGCCAAGCCACATGCCGTTGAATTGCCCCCATTTCACTACCTCTTGGGGCTTGAAACACTCCGCGGAACGGAGGCAACCAGATGTTTGCCTTGATCGCTGTCGACTGGTTCAAGTTCTAACAGCTCGACACTTCGCGACATGACGAGTTGTGTGCAGTAGTAATAAACCATGTCTGCCTCTGCTGTGAAATGCGCGAGTTCCACGCGCCGCGCGACCAGCGAAGAGTGCAAAGTAACGCACGCATGATGCTCTCCCCGCTCAACGGAGACGGTGAAATCGGAATTGCCATGGTTTGCGCCGACGATGAACCATGGCATCGTGTTTTTCGCGCCGTTCAGGTGGGCAACCGCTAATTGGGGGGGGCGCCGGGCTGGAGCCACCCGCATTGGGCTGCGAGTGGCAAGAGAAACATTGGTTGGAGTTGAAGCCGGACCGAGACCGTTGGTCGCCCCTTTGGTGACCGACTCGATTTCGGCGAACCGGCTGGCTCAAAAAATCCTGAGCGTCAAATCCTGGCGAGCGTACGGTTTCATTTTGTCCCACAAGGCGAGCGACGTACGTTCGTCCGAATCTGACGTTCGTTACTTTGGATATAAGAAGGCTCTGATGAGCTGTTTCAAGCCTGTGGTGCTGCCGATCTATGACTCCAGCGGGCCTTCGTCCTCGGCGGCTCTACTCGTAATCGAGGTCACTTGCTGGAGCTGGAGAGGCTACTGGCGCTGCCTGGGGCCGGAGGAAATCGCCGCGAACGCTAATGAAGAGCACAATGCCGAGGGTGGGAGACATCTTCATCGTCGGAATAGCGGGACCTTCCGGCAGCGGCAAATCGACCGTGGCCAGGCGTGTGGCTTCCCGTCTCGGCGGACACGTAATCTCGATGGAAAGCTACGCCGTGGAGATGAATCATCTTCCACTGGAGGAACGAGCGAAGCTGGACTACGATGCGCCGGCTGCAACCGACGCGGATCTGCTTGAAAAGGATATCCGCTCGTACGCCTCAGGCCATGCCATCGAAGCTCCCGTCTATGACTTTGCGCGGCACCTGCGCGTCAGTGGCAGGCGCGAACATATTCCCGTCGATGCGCTGCTGATAGTGGAAGGGATACTGGCTTTACATTTCGCAGAGCTCCGCGCTCTCTTTGATCTCTCAATTTACCTGGATGCTCCCGACGAGGTCTGCTTCCATCGCCGTAAGGTGAGGGACATCACCGAGCGCCAGCGGCCCTCGGCTTTTATCTTGTGGCAATACGAGAATGCAGTTTTACCTGCAGCGCGGCAGTACTTGCTGCCCAGCAAGCGCTACGCCGATCTCGTGCTGGAAAGCAATGCAGACCTCTCAACGGTGGAGAAGAACCTTTACGACGCCATCGTTGAGAAACGCGTCCTAGCCGCATCGCGATGAGCGTGCTTTGGATGATGAGCGCGCTCCGGATATAGATACGAGCAGCCGATTCACTTGCAAGAGTTGGTTATCAGGGCAAGACGGAAACGATGGCGTCAAGCAAGCGCTTTGTCGATCATCGCTTCCCAGATTCCTTTGGACTTGAGAACCAGTTCGACAGCCTCGCGAACCGCGCCGTGCCCCGCGAGGGCTTTGGTTGTGTAGTGCGCGGCGTGTTTTACCTCGGGGACGGCATTGCCCACCGCGACGGCCAGGCCCGCGCGCCGCATTATGGGAATATCCGGAAGATCATCGCCGATGTAGGCGACGGCGGAATCGGAGAGGCCGGCTTTGTGAAGAATTTCTTCGTAGGCAGGCATTTTCACGGGCTGTTTCATGTAGATAAATTCCATCTTCATTTCGTTGGCGCGGCGGAGGAGTGCGGCACTTTCTCGACCCGTAATACAGCCCGTCCGCAGGCCCGCAGTGCGGGCCAGAGTTAAGCCTTGGCCGTCGTGCGCGTCGAAGGTCTTGATTTCGAGGGCGGTGCCGTCGATTTGCGAGAGCAGCGTGACGCTACCGTCCGTCATCGTGCCGTCCACATCCATAAGAAGCAATTGGATTTGCGCGGCACGCTTCTTAAGGACAGGAGAGATTTTCAGAAAATGAGCCAACGACGCCTCCAGCCAGCGCTCGTCCCTTGCATGGATTCAGCACAGTCGCTCAAGGGAAATTCGTCACTTTCGGTGTAACGCGAGGATGCATCGAGGTCGCGTCGCCCGTGTCGTCGATCACATGGCTGATCGCGCCGTGATCGCCCAGCGCCACGGTGATCATGTCGTGGAACCGTACCGACGCCTTCTTCGGCGTCTCGATTGCGCGGGTCAGCACTACGTCCGGATAAATAAAGACGCTGTACACGCCTAGCCCCCATGCCTCATGACTCGTGACACCATCCGCCACCTTGTACGAGGCCCAGCCGTTCACCCCTGGCGCGCTTGTGTAGCTCGGCTGGTTCGGAGGATCGTAGGGAATCTCGGACTGATAAAAGTACGTCCGCCCGCCGTTGCCATTCCACAGAACCTGGAATTGCTGGTGATGCTCCACAAACAGGCCATAGATTGTGACCGCGTTTCCATTCACGACCAGCCCGTTCTCGCTGGTATTCAGATTCCAGCCCACTCCGTCGCCGTGATCCGCTCTCCAGATCCACGTATGGTCCACCAGCGTGTCGTTGCTGTTGATCCTCAAATTCACCTTGGCACGGCCCACTGCGGCGCCGCCCACGCGAAAAAAAACATCGTGCAGCGTGATCGGGTCCTTTGCGTGGCGCTCCTGACTTCCCTCCGGTCCGACGTCCAGCAGCACCGGAGATTCTTTCGGGCCCGCATCGAAGAGCAACCCTGCAATCTCAATCCCGTCCGCATCGGCGGTTGTCATCGCTGGCGTGCCCTTCACTGGACGCAGCGTCGCAAAGCCGAGCCCCAGCACAACCGTATGCGGCCGCGTCACGCGAATCGGAGCGGTGAGCTCGTAGATCCCCGGCGTCAGAATCAGGTTCTTGCCCTTGGCCAGCTGCGCGTTGATCGTTTCCGCCGTATCCACATCCGAGTGCGCAATGTAAAACCGTTCAATCGGAATTCGCTCGCCGGCCGTTTCTCCTCCACGCCACGTAATCCCGACGCTCTCGTTGCGCAGCTCAGGAACCCGCACGCTGAACTTGCCCGCAGCATCGACCTGCAGGAACGGCTTCTCGCGGACCACGGGCGTCTGCGCCACCTTCGTATATGGCGGCGAAGGCCATGCGCCTTCCGGCGGGTGCACCACGCCGACAAACACCATGTTCCAGTTCGAGCCGGTCCAGCTCTTCCAATCGCAGTTGCGCGAGATCCACTGCTGCTGGCTGCCGGAGTCGACATTCCCGTCCACCAGCGAATCTGACATCCAGCCGCCGCTTGCCCAGCCGTGATTCTGGTGCAACACCAGGCCGCCGCGCACATGCATCCGCCGCAGCGACACCGCCTGCGAGACAGCCCACTGCATCGTGCCGCCCGCCGGTTCTATGGAGAGTCCCTCTGCAGCTCTCCAGAAGGTCGTCGTCGCATTATTGTGCTCGTGATTCGCATCTGCATGCATGTTGCCTGCAATCCGTGTCGAATCGGGCGACGCGCCCAAGCCCATCACCTCTGTGTAGAAGCCCACGGGCACGTCCACCGAATAGCTTCCGGGCAAAAACAGCAGTGCATTCCGCTGCGGCCCAAACTCATTGTGCTGCTGTATCGCATACACCGCATCGATCTGTTTCTGGATCACCTGCGATGACATCGACGTATCGAAGATCACCACATTCGGCCCGAACACCGGCTTCGCGCTCTTCGCTGCAAGCGCGGGTAGAGCTGCTGCCAGCAGCCCGGTCGCGAAGCCCCACCGTGTTAGAAGCCGAAGTGCGCGCATACCAGACATAAGCCCTCACTGACTGCGAGGGTATCATCCTTTGGAAGGGTTTTCCGTGGTACTACTTGCTCGACCGGGCATTGGCGGTTGGAGGATCGAGCCGATTCCAGGATTAGTGCTGTAAATCTTATTCGAACTGAAGCATTACAATCTCGGGATTCGACCCCAGCCGCAGCGGCGGTCCCCAGGTTCCTGCTCCACTCGAAGTAAAGACCTGCATTTTGCCGATCCGGCTTAAGCCATACACAAACTGCCGGTAAATCCGGCGCGCCATCCAACTCCAGGGGAAGAATTGCCCAAGGTGCGTATGCCCGGAGAGCTGCAGGGAGACGCCGGCCGCTTCTGCGATCTCCGGATGGTCAGGCGCATGCGTCAACAGAATGCTCGCGCGGTCGCGATCCAAGCCGATGCCACGCAGCACCGACGCAAGTTGCCCGTTCTGCGTCGCGTTTCGGTAGGGAACGCCAATAATCTGCAAGCCGTCCACTTCCACCTTCTCATTGCTGAGCACGCGTACTCCGGCCGCCGCGATGGCGTTCAGATATTTGCTGTCGTCTCCAAATTGCTCATGATTTCCCGCGACGAAATACACGCCCTGCGGCGCCACCAGCTTGTTCAGTGGCTCCGCTGCTCGCCCGGCGTCAATGGCAGTTCCATCGTACAAATCACCAGCAACAAAAATCGCGTCCGGCTCTTCCCTCAAAATCCTCGCAACCAGGCGCCGCAGAAAACTGCGATTTCGCACGTGCCCCAGGTGCACATCGCTGATCAGCGCCGCCGTTCGCCCGCGCCACGCGGCCGGCAAGTTCGCGAGCCGCACCGTGGTTCGCGTGATCCGCGTCCAGCTGGCGTTGAAAACCCCGTAGAGTCCGGCCATAGCCGCAGCGCCGAACAGCAATTCCACGGTCCGATGGAAGTTCACGTTCAGCCCCACCAGCCGCGCCACCCCGAAAATTATCCAGGAGGAAACGGCCGCGAGAAAAAGGAAGCTCACGAGGCCAATCCAAACCGCAGCGGCGCGGTAAAACACGCGGAGCGCAGCATTGGTATGTCGAAAGGCAAGCAGCGAAGCGGCAACAAAGCTGACCGACAAAAATCCGAGGACGAGTTTGATCCAGAACGCGCCGAAGGCTTCGCTTTCTCCGGGCGAAAAGGTCCACGTTTTATAGAGGAAATAATGGGTCAAGAAAAGAACGGACTGAATCACCACGATAAAACCGATTACGCCTTTTCGAACACGCATGATGGATTAGACTCTCTATCTCGCTATTCGGATTCTTGGCATTTTCCTCCTGGAGATTCGCCCGCGGATTACTCCACGCGCATGCAATTCTCTCTAAATAAAGGGGTTATTCGTCTTGGCTAATCGCTCCTGACGATCATTGTCCGTCAGCAACCACCTGCCGTCGCTTCATCGTCGATCGCGACTGCCTGGAAGTCCTTGTCTATCGTTGCGCGAGTGGATCGGCGTTTACAGGCTCGGTCAGTGTGTTTAGCGGATTCACTGCAAGCCAGCTGACTGCTCCCAGCAGACATAAGGCAGCTGCCACCAGGAAAGAAGCGGTCCAGCCGTAGCGTACTGCGATCCAGGGCGTGAGCGAGCCCGTCACGGCTCCGCCAATTTGACCGCCCATATTCATGAATCCCGAAACCGATCCGGCGGAGCCGCCTGCAATGTCCGCCGTGAGCGACCAGAAAGAACTTTGGGACAAATACAGCGCTCCGGCGCCGCCGGCCAACACAACGCTGGCCAGCTGAGCGCTATGAACGCGCGAGCCAAAGGCGATAAAAATGCCTGCGACCGCCATTGCGAATGCCGCCAGGCCGCAGCGGCCAAGGCGCGGCCCACGCCACTTGGTGAGCCGGTCATTGAGCGTTCCTCCTAACAGGCAGCACACAAGCATCGCCAGAAACGGCAGCATGGAATAGAAGGCGCTTGTCTTCAGATCAAGTCCGCGCACTTTTGCGAGATAGCGATAGAACCAGCTGAAAAAAATCCACGCAACATACCCGTAGCAAAAATAGCTGATGGTCACTGCCCAAACCTCGCGGCTTCGAACTACTCGACGCCAAGGCACAAGGACCTTCGTCCTATCTTCCGCCGCCGAAGACGATTGGTCATTCGCTATGTCCAACGTGAGTCCGGATTGAATCGCAGCGAGTTCAGCGGCCGACACTCGCGGGTGTTCTGCCGGAGTATCGCGAGCCGCGATGAACCAGACTCCCCCGGCCAGTAACCCGATCACTGCACAAACCCAGAACGACGAACGCCACCCATAATGAACCATGAGGTACGTAATAAGCGGCGGTGTAAGGCCAGCGCCAGCGCCGACACCGGCAAAGATCCAGCCATTGGCGATGCCGCGCTCGCGCACGGGAATCCAGCTCGCGACGAACTTATTGGCGGCGGGATAGATGACCGCTTCGCCGGCACCGAGCAGAAACCGGACGGCCACAAATAGCCAGATGGCGTGCGCGATGTCAGCAGGGACCAGGGCCGTGAGGGCGGTGAAAATTCCCCACCAGACAACACCGCCGGTCAGGACGCGTCGCGGACCGTAACGATCGGCGAGGTGGCCGCCAACAGTTTGAAACAGGGCGTAACCAGCCACCATCGCGCTGAAAACTTTTCCCAGTTGCACATCGGTCAGGTGATAGGCGTCGACAATCGCTCCGCCGGCGATCGAAATGTTGACGCGGTCGAGATAAGACACGGCACTGAGTACGAACAGCCAGAACACCAGAAACCAGCGCACGTGGCTTGTGCTTCCGGAAGTCACCATTGGCGCTCCGACACGCACGCGACTCTTTGGTGACGCGCCGAGGAGCAATCGTCGCAATTGTCCCATTGCCTGCGGTGTGATAACTTCGCCAGCGGTTCGTAATCAATCTTGCATGGCCCCAACCTGGATCGAATCCGATGACGAAAATGAAGCCGCTTTGCGCAGCGATTATTCTGCTGGGCGTGTTCGCTCTGGCAACTCCCGGATATGCTCAGCTCGATCTTTTCTCCACAGAACAACGAATCGAGTTCACGCCGGATTGGCACGGCGACCGGTTTCCCGATGGTCGTCCGAACGTGCCGGATTCTGTGCTGGTTCGCCTGAAAGACGTCACTGCAGACGAAGCATGGGATGTTCTGCAGGACGCCCAGTATCGCAATCAGTTTGAAGGCGGCTGGAAAGTGATCAATCCCGGGCCACGATTGGTCGGCCGCGTCGTGACGGCCGTGTTTATGCCGCGTCGTCCGGATGTGGACTCGGTGATTCAAGCCAACGGCAAAAAGGAGAGTCGGATTGGCGACGAAAACTCCTGGATTATCGACATTCTCAAGCCCGGCGATGTTTTGGTCGTCGACCTTTTCGGAAAAGTCCGCTATGGAACCATCATTGGCGACAATCTCGCGACCGCGATCTATTCCAAGAGCCATAACGGCCTGATCGTGAATGGTGCAGTTCGCGACGTCACCGGGATCCAAGAGATGCCGGGTTTCCAGGTCTACACGCGCGGCGTCGATCCCTCTGCTCTCGAGCACGTGATGCTTACCGGAATCAACGTCCCCATTCGGATTGGAGATGTGACGGTGATGCCCGGCGACATTGCGATTGGGGATCCCGAGGGGGTAACGTTCGTTCCACCTCAACTGGCCGAAAAGCTCGCCGACGAAACAGAGATGGATCACCTGATCGACGAATGGGGTCACATGATGTTGCGGGAAGGAAAGTACACGCCCGGACAAATTGATGAAAAGTGGACGACGAAGATGATCGAGGAATTCAATGCGTGGCTGGAAAAGAAAGGATCGAAGCTCCGCATGCCTATGCCATGAACGCAGCGCTCCTGCTAATCCCCATTCTCGGGCAAAGAACGCGAGAGTGCTACGGCACCGGCGATTTGAAGAGAGCGGCATGTCATTCCATTCCGCAAAGCGCGCGATCCAGTCTAGGCTGAGTGTTCCCGCAGGATGCGCGACAGTTGTTCGGCGACGATTTTGTCCTCGCCAGGTTGCAGCATGAAGGAACACATCACCAGTCCTGGCCGGCCTTCTCCGCCGCCGATAACGATCGCAGGCTTGGAATTGCGCAGCAACTTTGAGATCTGTTGAGGAGTTACGGAGATTTGGGAGTCCCATGCAATCTGCATGTGGGGCACGTGATTCGCGATATCGGGCGTGAAGAACGAGGTGCTCACGCCCGGAATTTTCGAGAGCTCTTTGGATATCCCCTCCAGCCGGCCCTGCCACTCTTTCGCCAGAGCATCGTGGTCTTCGTTGAGATAAATCTCAAGCGCCTTCACCATTCCAATAATTTCTTCCTTGCCGACTTTCTGGCTGCGGCCAAGCGTGTCTTCGTGCGGGCTGTTGTTCAGAAGAGCGTAAGCAACGAGATCTTTGCGCCCAACCAGCAATCCCGCGCACTGCGGCCCGCGCATTGCCTTTCCGCCGCTGAAAGTTACGAGGTCGTATCCCAGGTTGGTGTAATCCCAAAGGTGCGAGACCGGTGGCGTGTCGGCTGCGGCATCATTCATGCAAGGCACGTTGTATTGCTTGGCGAGCTTCGCCCATTCGTCTACTTTGATCTGACCTTGGGCATTGGCAAAATTCGAAAAGTGCATCATCGCGGTGCGATCGTTGACCGCGCTATGCAGTTGTTCACGGGTTTCAATTTCAACCAATTTGACGCCCGTCGATCGCAATTGATGATCAAACGGATTGCGGTGCGATTTCTGGATGATGACTTCCGACTTCATGCCGGTGACATCCGGGAGTTGTCGAATCAGCGCTTCGTTGTCGCCGGTGAGAATGCCGGCCAGCCCGGACTGAATCGCCGCGGCCGCGCCGGAGGTTACGAGCGCTGTATATCCCGCCGGAAGCTTGAGCATTTCTGCGATGCGCTTGCCCGCCGCGACTTCGAGATCCGTGACGCTCACAAAATGGCGGCCGGCCATCGCCATGACCGCCTCGAGCTCGGGACGAAGAATAGAGCCGCCAAGTACCGTCATCGTCCCCTCGCAGTTGATCACGGTGGGCACGCCAAGTTCCTCGTAGGGATTGCCGGTCTGTCCGAAGCCGCTAACCTCGGCGCTTCCCGCAGCCGCGGCGCCAGCGGTTGAGAAAAGCTTACGAGGCGCAACGATGGACGCAGCAATGGCTGCCGCCGTGCCGAGAAACCCGCGTCGATTCCACTTTGAGTTAATTCCCATGCGTGTGCTCCCGGGTGTTTTCACTTACGAGTTACGGCGGCGATGCAATTGATCTCCACCAGAGAATCTCCCGGCAGGGCGGCGACTGCGACCGTTGTGCGCGACGGGCCGCCATGCGGAAAATACGTTGAGAATACTTTGTGCATGCCATCCCAGTGTTCAATCTTCACCAGAAACACATTGGCCTGAAGAACACTGTCCATCGACCCTCCGCCGACTTCTACAAGCTTTTTTACTTTGTCCATGACCATGGTGGTGTGAGATTCAATGGTCCATTCTTTCTGATCTCGCGTATCGTGCGCGCCCTGTCCCGAGACATACAACACCCCGTTGTGGACGATCACCGGCATGATGATGTCCTTCTCCCCCCCGGGCTTGCCGTCGCCGTTCAGCTTACGAATGCCGCTGGCATCCTGCGGGGAGGAACTCTGCGCGAATCCAGGCGTGGGCAACACTGCGGCAGTAATGCCCAAGGCCGAAAGCACCGAAGCAAACCGCTGCGCAAACATCCTGCGAGTGAAATTGAGATTCATATACGTTCCCCTTTCGAGTTAAATCTGCGAACGGCGAGAAAGCTCCGCCGCTACGATGCCAGCTGTACGGTACAAAACAACCGGAACACCCCGTCGGGAAATCCGGGTCGAGAAAATCCGGCTGAGTGTAAGAAATGAGAGTGCGAATTATCTGACGAAAAGGCAGTTTCCTGCAACCTCGGGCTGGACTATAGCCGGCCGAACTTTTTCACTGCCTCCACGATCGACTTCAGTTGCTCGATGACGGCGTACATGGAGTGCTCCTTGAAATCCATCTGCTGTGCCATGCGGAGCACCGGCTGCGCCTGCGCTCTGGGCACAACCGCCACGCCATCGCTGTCAGCCACCACGATATCGCCCGGGTTGACGGGCACTCCATTGCACACCAGAGGAATCTGCGCTCCCGCGAAGCGATAGTGGTGGACCGACGTAGAGGGCACAATTCCGGTGGCGAAGACGGGAAAGCCGATCTTGCGCAAGTACGCCACGTCGCGTACCCCGCCATCAATGACCGCTCCGGCATAGCCGCGCGCGGCCATCGCGGTGCCCATCAATCCTCCCATTCCTGCAATGTCTTCTCCATCCTCAAGCGCCATCACATAGACCGAATTGGTCGATCCCTGGTCAATGGCTTCGAGCATTCCGGTGAGGGCCTCGGGATCGTTGTTGCCTTCGTCCTTCTTGAGCTGTACGGTGCGCGCAAAGCCGGCAAACTTGGCCGTGAAAATCGGCTGCATGCGATGACTCATGTACATCCGCTTACCGGTGAGCTGCTCGATCGCATCCGAGACCGAAGCAACTTCGACACGCCGAAACTCTGCAATCAGCTCGCTGTCGGACAAAGAGGCCGGTGGACTGGATTGCGCCCGAACCATCCCCACCTTGCTGGCAGTCGCGAGGATGACGAGCAAGCCTACCCCCAACCCGAACGCGAGGGTTCGGCGTTTCGCGTGCCCGTGAGATTTGTCCATTCCATCCTCCTGGTTGTATATATGTTCGCGGACTCTAACACCGTTGGTACCCCGGTTGGAAGAGCGAAGCATAGCCTATGCTCTCAAGTCGCAAATCTTCGCAGCTGTTGCTGTGGCTCTCACTCCCGCTGTGGGCGGCTGTCTTTCATGCGTCGTTCTCGCTTGCGCAGCAGGATGATGCGGATGACGACTTCGAAAAAGCCCCGGTACCCGGCGCACGCACTTTCAACTCCACCTGTGCCGGATGTCACGGATTGGATGGCCGCGGAACTGACAAGGGCGCGAACATCGCCGGAAGCGACAAGGTGCGGCATCTTTCTGACCCACAGGTATCCGGGATCATTTCGAACGGCGTCGCAGGCACTGGCATGCCTGCGTTCCACAGTCTTAATGCGCGGCAGATTGGGGCGTTGGTCGGCTATCTGCGAATTCTGCAGGGCAAGGTGGAAGCACGGACACCCCCCGGCGATGCGACACGCGGCAGGGAAATATTCTTCGGCAAGGGAGAATGCTCCAGTTGCCACACGATTTCGGGCGAAGGCGGATTCCTTGGGCCCGAGCTTTCTGCGTATGGATCCGGCATGTCGGCGAAGGCGGTTCGGGACCAGATCGTCCGGCTCGCGAGGAACGTCCCGGCAGGCTACCGGTCCGCGGTGCTGACGACAGGCGCCGGTGATCGCCTAGAGGGAATCATTCGTAATGAAGACAATTTCTCCGTGCAACTCGAGGCGAAGGACGGCAGCTTCCATTTCTTTGAGAAATCCCAACTGCGGGCCCTCGAACCTCTCAGCCAGCCTCTGATGCCGACAAATTATAGCGAGCGGCTCAGTGCCGACGAACTCAACGATCTGGTGAGCTATTTAATGACCGCCGCTCCGGCTCCGGCCCGGACACGGAGCTCTCACAACCTCGAGGACCCTGCCCCATGAAATTTGGACGCACCATCTTGCTGCATTGGATGACTGTGCTCGGCTTGCTGCTCACAGCTTCCGCCCAGAACCCGCGCTCTTTTGCGCTAGAGCCGTTGTCTCCGAAGTTTTGGGATATCGTCGATCACCAGGCAAAACTGGAAACCGTTGCGACTGGCTTTGGTTTTACGGAGGGTCCGATGTGGGATGCGGCCGGATTCCTCTATGTCAGCGACGAGACCATCAACAAGATTTTTCGTGTTTATCCTAATGGCAAAAAAGAAGAAGTCATTGCGCTGGGCGACCCGGACGGAAACACCTTCGACCGCCAACACCGGTTGATTGATTGTGCGAGCGTGCTGCGCGCGATCATTGCGCTGACGGCGGATGGAAAGTACAAAATTCTCGCGGATCATTACGACGGAAAGAAACTCAACAGCCCGAACGACGTAATCGTGGGACCGGACGGCGCACTCTATTTCACCGATCCCACGCTCGACCTGGTCGCAGGGGAAAAACAGGAGATTCCGTTTCAGGGCGTTTATCGCCTGGATGACGCGGGCAACGTGCGATTGCTGACCAAAGATCTGACCCAACCTACCGGATTGGCCTTTTCTCCCGACGGCAAGCACTTCTACATCGATGACAGTGAAAAAAGAAACATTCGCGTCTATGACGTTGCCTCAGACGGCACGCTTAACAACGGCCGCATTTTCGGGGAGGAGCCGGGAGGCAAGCACGACGGCGTTCCCGACGGTATCAAGGTCGACAAAAGCGGCAATCTGTTTGTCACCGGACCGAAAGGCATCTGGGTCTGGGATGCCGATGGCAATCACCTGGGAACGATTGCCATGCCAGAACAACCTGCGAACCTGACCTGGGGCGACAAGGACTACCGAACCCTTTACATCACGGCAACCACTTCGGTGTATCGCCTCGAAATGAAAACGCAAGGTTTTGTGCCCTATCTCGCGCACTGAAACCAACCTCGACCGCGGTGTCCGTCAGTGGGGAAGCGAGAAAATGAAAATGTCGCTCCCGGCGGAGATGGCCACATACTGCACGCCGTCGACCGCATAGGTCATGGGGGACGCGCTGATTCTTTGGCCAGTATTGAAGTGCCAGAGCGCGTGGCCGGTGGTTGCATCCGCCGCCTCCAGAGAACCGGCATCATCGGCAAAGAACACCAATCCGCCGGCGGTAGTGAGCGTCCCCCCCCAGGAGTTGCCATCGCCTATCTGAGGATAACGCCACACGGTTTTTCCGTCCGCCACGGAGAGTGCGAGCAGAATCTTTTGCGAGTGTTCATCGGGTGGAACCTTCGTGCCGGTGTTGTAGTAGGTCTCACCTTTGACAAACGGTTTCGGTATCGCGAAAGCGAGATTGCAGTTCTCAAGCGCCATCACGTAGAACAGCCCGGTGTTGGGATTATAGGAAGGCGAAAACCAATTGGTGGCGCCGTTAATGCCGGGGCAAATCAGCGTGCCTCCCGCGGTTGGAATTCGACCCGAGAGGATAGGGCGGCCGGAAGCGTCCACACCCGTGGCCCAGTTCAACTTCTCGACAAAGGAACTCGCATGCAGAAACTTGCCGCTGGTGCGATCAAGAACATAGAAAAAACCGTTGCGGTCGGCCTGCACCAAAAGGTGACGGACTGAGCCATTCTCTTCGGCGTCCACCAGCACCGGCGTTTCATTCGCGTCAAAGTCATACACGTCATGCGGGGTGAACTGGAAATACCATTTCAATTTTCCCGTGTCCGGGTCGATCGCCAGAACACAGGAAGTGTAGAGGTCGTCGCCCGGGCGGGAATCGCCAACGAAATCGGGCGCCGCATTGCTGGTGGTCCAATACAACGTGTCGAGGTCCGGATCAAAGGTGCCCGGCATCCAGGTTGTGGCACCGCCATACAGATAAGAATCTCCCGGCCAACTCGAGGAGCCGAATTCTCCGGGCCCGGGAATCGTCCATAAGTGCCACTTCAGTTTGCCGCTCACTGCATCGTAGGCGGCCACGAATCCGCGCACTCCGGAGTCGCCTCCGGAGGTGCCGACAATCACTTCGCCTTTCACGACGAGAGGAGCGCTGGTCGCGCCGTAGTGCTCGGCCTTATCGGCGTACTGAACATCCCATAAGACGTTTCCCGAGCGAGCATCGAGACAGAGCAGGTGTGCGTCATCGGTTTCCGCGTAAACGAAATGGTCCCACACCGCCACGCCGCGGTTTTTGTGAGCCGCGGCATCGTCGAGCAAGCCTGAACTCAAGGGCCGTTGATGGTGCCACACGACTCGTCCCGTGCGCGCATCCAGCGCAAATACATCGTTCGAGGAAGTGACATACATCATGCCGCGAATCACCACGGGAGTCGCTTCCAGCCTCTGCGAGTTGCCCGGATGGAAAACCCACGCCGCACGCAGTTGCGCGACGTTCGCGGTGGTGATTTCCTGCAAACTACTGAAGCGGCGCCCGCTGTAGTCTCCGTTATAAGACGTCCAGTTCGCGCCCACCGGTCGTGTCAGCAGATCCTCAGCGGTAACGTTGGTAGCGGCTGTGACCGGAGATTGCCGCTGCTGCCCCGTCGTTCGCAGTCCGGTGCAGAACGCCAGCAAGAACAGGATGAATGTTGCGCCACGCCGTTTCATGTCAGCGATTATCCCCGTGGCTGATTTGCACCTCTTGCAGAGAGCCGCGGTCCACCCTCTGCTCATCTTCGAGGTGAAGGGAGAGTCGCACGGGTTTGCCGGGCGGGACAATCTCCATTTCGAGAGACACCGCTTCTGTCGGATTCACATCCGCGATCGGCAGGGTTCCGAGGTTCTGACCATGTTCATCGTAGAAGCGCGCGACCAGGCGCCCCGGGAAAAACACTCCGAAAGAGCCGGAAAGCTTAACCTTCCCGTTGTCGAGACCAGTCGCTCGAAGCGGGCGAATCAAAATGCCCGCATCCGTCACACCGTGGAATTCTGTTCCGGATCGCGTGGGGAACCATTCCGTCTCGAAAGCGCAGCTTTCGCCGGCACGCAGTCGGCACATCGGACTGTTGATTTCGGCTTCCAGGTAGTAAGGGCTCGCATCTGGATCTGCGCTTAGGGAGGGTGTTCCGTCGCGATTCAGCCGTAGTTCGGGACCGTTGGTCCAAAAAATGACCGATGCTTTGCCCGGATAGGTCTTGCCCTCTTCGTATTGGAAGCGTTCGACCATCGCATACCGACTTCCGCCATCCACGACTGCCAGCCAGCCTGCGGTCGAGTCCAACCACAATTCGGCGGCCATGTGCACGTAGTGCACGGCATAGAGGCCATCGTCCCTCACCGAGACTGCCGAATTCTCCGCCGGACCGAAGCGAACATGATAACGGTTGAGATAACTGCTGGATGGATTCGCGGGAGTGAACGTCCAGAAATCGTGGTTAAAACGCGCGGATGGGCCGGGACTTGACGAGCCTTGTGCTGGCGAGCCTGGTTTTGAGGAGTTGGGCTCGCCCGTATCGTATTGCGAGACCGATTGCATCGACCATTCGAGCGTATGCCCAGTCACGTTCTTCATCGAGGCGTGAAAGTGGATGCCCGGGGTATCGGAATCCAGAGCAATCGTCCGAACAAATTGGATTCCGGTCTGGGGATCGGCCGGCCCCGTGAGTTCGATTTCGCAACGTTGTCCTTCCGAAAGTTTTCGAAACGAAAACGGCCCGTCGTCAAGCACGTCGGAGTCGCCCACCCAATGCTGTTCGTCGTTGTTTCCTTCGGGCAAAAGCCAGAGCTTGTCGCCGCCATAGTTGAACCACTGGCCCGAGCTCGGCGGCAAATACTTGCCCGCAAACTGGGGATTCACGAACAGATAGGGATGTCCAGCGAAACTCACCTGCATGAGGCGCCCGCCATTCTGCGGCACCACGATCAACTGCACCCATCGATTGGAGAGCTGTTGCGCGTGCCAGCCCTTGTAATCCACGGCTTCGACGCGGCAATCTGCGCTTTTCGGCGGATTTGCCTGACTGCGCGCCGGGACCGCAGTTAGCGTCAGCCCGATCGCGCCCAGAAGAAACAATAATACGGTGACCCATCGATTCTGATTCGCCCGGAGTGGGTGCAGTGTCATGATCGCGCCTTTCAGAAAGCATCCCGTCGCCGACAGCGTGCGAGCGGGTATTCAAACGCCTCTCTCCCGTTACCCCAAACGGAATGAAACCCAATAAAACGAAAGATTTCGATTTGCGTCAAGCATAATCTGTGCTATACCGACTTCGCGACGGAGAGTGGCCGTTAACGCGTAGTTGGGACTAGGGAGATATCGTAATGCGCATCCGGAATTCTAACCGGCGATCGTTCGTGAAACTTTTGGCGGCTGCCCCGCTGCTTAGTCAGATTGCGGTCCGAGGCCTTTACGCGCAAGCGGCCACCGCCATTGGCAAAGATCCACGCCAGAATGTATACACCCGGCTGGGAGTGAAAACAGTCATCAATTGTCGAGGCACGTGGACCTATTTGAGCGGGTCTCTCGAATTCCCGGAAGTCCGCCAGGCGCAGCTGGAAGCGTCGGAATATTTCGTCAACATGCTGGACCTGCAGCGGGCGGTGGGCAGGCGCTTGTCGGAGTTGACCGGCGCGGAATCGGGCATCGTTACCTCCGGTTCAGCGGGTGCGATGGCGGCGGCAACGGCCGCATGTATGGCGGGCACTGATGACAAGTATATCTGGCAACTTCCCGATACCACCGGACTGAAACACGAAGTGATCATGGTGGGAGGCCGGAGCGCTTTCGATAGCGCGATCCGCCTCACCGGCGCGAAGTTGGTTCTCACGTATTCGCCGGAAGAACTCGCCAACGCCATCAATGAAAACACCGCGATGATCTACACGACGGATCTGGGTGAAAAGCTGCAGCGAGTATTGGCGATCGCCAAAGAACACAAGATTCCCCTCCTGCTCGATGACGCCGCAGGCATACCGCCAGCGGACAACGCCAAGCTCTACGCTCGGATGGGCATCGACCTTTATTGCTTCTCGGGCGGGAAGGGGCTTTGCGGGCCGCAGTGCAGCGGCTTACTTCTGGGCCGCAAAGATCTGATCGAAGCGGCCCTGCTGAATTCCAGTCCGCGCGAAGGGGCTGTGTGCCGCCCGATGAAGGTGGGGAAGGAAGAAGTGATCGGCTGCCTTACGGCGCTCGAGACCTGGCTGAATCTCGACGAAAAAAAACTCTACGACGAATGGAATGGTCGCGTGGATCGCATTCGGAAGCTGGTGGAGACGGTGCCCGGCGTGAAGACCGACACCTACGTTCCCGACGATGGGAACCGCTATCCGACACTGAAGATTTCCTGGGATCAGCAGGCCTGGCGATACAGCATTTCCGATTGCGTACAGGAGTTGCGGGCGGGCGAGCCCGTCATCGAAGTGCTCGGGGCGGACAATCCAAGCCTGGTCAGGGCCGTGCGCGAGGGGCAGCCGAATCGCAAAGAACACAAGGGGCCCGACCACATCGAGTTGGTTTCGATGACCATCAAGCCCGGCGAGGAAGTCATTGTCGGACAAAGACTTCGCACGATTCTGGGGGCGGCGCAAAAGAAGGCTGCAGCGTAGAAAGGGTCTGTCGTGTCAAGGACAATTCATAGGAAGGTGCATGTGCGATTGCTGTTGGTCGGACTTCTGTTTTCCTTGACGCTCTTAGCGCAAACGATCGTAGCGCAAGCGTCCTCACCGCAGGCTCAGGCGCACGCCGTCGTTCCCACGGGGATGTCCGCTCACGGGAATCGTTTCTACTCGCCCGGTATGGATGCGGGAGACTACGTCTACATCTCCGGCCAGGGACCACGTCGGCCGGACGGCAGTTTGCCTTCGAGTTTTGAGGCTCAGTTTCGCCAGGCGCTGGATAACGTCAAGGCGATCGTCGAATCTGCGGGCTTGACCATGGAGCACGTGGTCTACACCCAGGTCTATCTCCAGGACATCAACCAGTACGCCGAAATGAATAAAATCTTCAGAGAATATTTCGCCAGGACTCCACCGGCTCGCGCAGTGCTGGGTGTGGCCGGCATTCCCGAGCCTCCGGTACAGATCAGTGCGGTGGCGGTGCGCAATTTAGCGGACAAGCGAGCTGTCCATCCTCCGAACTACAACTCAGAGGATCCCGCTTCGCCGGGCATCCTCACTCACGACCGGCTTTTCGTTTCAAGTATGCCGGGCAGTGATCCGGTGAGCGGCAAAGTTCCCGATGATCCGGCAGCGCAGGTCGATCTGGCGCTGGACCGAGTAGAGGCCGTCGTGAAGGCAGCCGGCCTCGATCTCAGCCACATGGTTTTCGTCAATCCTTACCTGACGGGCGACATTCCGATGCGGATTATGAATCAGCATTACGCTCGCCGGTTTGAGTTCGGCAATACCCCGGCGCGCGCCACAATCGACGTGACCAGTCTGCCCGGTGGCGCCCACATCGAGTACACCGGCGTGGCCGTGCGCGATCTCAATCAGCGAAGAGCTATCCGTCCGAAGAACATGCCGCCCAGCCCGACCGCAAGCCCCTGCGTTTTTGCCGGGGACACTCTATACTGCTCCGCCAAAAGCGGCTTTATTCCGGGGCCGCATGGTGGCGTCTATGCCTCGACCACGCCAGTTCAACTCCGGCAGACCATGCGGAATCTTCTCGACAATCTCGAAGAAGCTGAGATGAATTTCGACCAGGTCGTGGACACAAATGTCTACCTCGACGATCTGTCGGACACGGCGGCTTTTGACGAGGTTTACGCCCAGTATTTTGGCGCGTTGGTTCCGGCACGAACCACCATTCAACAAATCGCTCCCGCCGAGCGCAAAGCGGATCGGGAAGATCACTACCCCGACCTGGAACAGGTATCGTTCATCGCTGTCCGACGCACGTCCAGCCACTGAATACGAGCGCGGAACGAAAAGGCCCAGGAAAATACGCCTTCACACGTACTCGCGCTCCATCCTTCGAATCGCCCGATAGCGTTCAAACACTTTCTTCTCGCTTTCGAGCCCGAGCGCTGAGCGGATCGAGCTTCCGCGGAAAGTATGGGCAAACATCTTCCATCCCTGGAACAGGACGAAACCAGGGTCATGTCGAAACGCAGCCGGTATGTGGTGAACCTTCATCCACCGCTCCGCTTTCCAGCGCATGAACTCCACTTCCTCGGCCGGCAGGTGCTCCGTGCGCACCACTGCCGTAGTGCCGTCGTATTCCTCTAGCCGCTCATTCATGATCAACCCTTGATCCCGGAAGTCTTTCGTCATGGGCGTACGTGGGTACGGGGTGGGATGTTGAATGTAGGGCCAGTCCACGTAGCGGCGCGCGAATTCGAGATTGGCTTCGATCGACTCGCGGGTGTCACTGGGGCTGCCAACGATCAATCCGCCGACCACAAACATCTGGTTGCGGTGCAGGTAATCGATGGCTTTGAGGGTGGCGTTTCCCGTGTTTTGGCCGTTGGTACGCTCGGTATTCTTGGCGGAGGCCTTCAGAAATTCCAAGTCGTTCTCGAGGATGTTCTCAATGCCGAGAAAAACATAGCGAAATCCGGCACGTCGCATGAGCGGCGCAAGGGTTTCGCCGTGATTGGCAACGGCGGAGGTCATAGCCTGCACGAAGTAATCCAGCTTGTGCAGTCCGGCCTCGATAATAGCTTCGCACAAGGCTTCGAAGCGCCGAACGTTCAGCGTAATGTTGTCGTCGACCAGGAAAATGGTTCGAGCGCCGTGGTCGCGGGCGTCGCGAATGTCGGCGAGCACGCGGTCGAAGGAGTAGGTGTGGAAATTGCGTCCCCTCATTTCGATGATGGAACAAAAGCTGCAATCGTAGGTGCAGCCGCGGGAAGTCTCGATTACGTCCACCTGCCGGCCCAGCAACGTGTATCCCCGGAGCACGCGCGCATCGCGGTTCGGCGGGCGGATTTCGCTGTCTTCCAGCCGGTGCGGCGGCCGGTCGAGGTTGTGCATCCACCTGTTGCCGTCTCGATAGGAGAGGCCGCCGATCTGGTCGACACCCGAGTTCTGCTCGATGGCGCGCAACAATTCGCGGAATGTGACTTCTCCCTCGCTGCGCACAAGATAATCGACTCCCAGTTCCGCGTAGGCTTCAGGGGCAAGGCTGGGGTCGTATCCTCCCACCACGATCTTCACTCCCGGCCGGAGAGAGCGCACGAGGTCGATAATGCGACCGGCGGTGCGGCGCTGAAACGTCATGATGGAAAGTCCGACAACTTCCGGATCGAGTTCGCGGACCAGCCGGGTGACGGTCTCGCGAACGTGGCGATGAACCAGGATCAAATCAGCTACGGCCACGCGGTGCTGCGGATCAACATTTCCCGCCAGTGACGTAAGCGCACCATTGGGCATGCGAATCGCCACCGGCGGCATATGCTCGAAGGAATCCGGCATGGAAAGCAACAGGACGTTCATGGGAACCTGTCCTTTTCGCTTCGATCTAATCCCGCGGGAGCGGGTCAACCCAAACAGGAGCGATTGGCGGCAATTGTACCGTAGCGGGCAGCTAAAATGCTGAGCGGATGCCAAGAAGGGCGAATGGTTTTGAACGCGCTTTGGCCTGGGGGAACTTCTTGGCGGAGCGCCTGCCGCTGAAAGCAATTTCAAGTTATTATTTGATGAGATCTGCGCTGTGCCGCCGGCTCGTGGCCGCGAACCGTGACTAATCGTTTTGGGGGCAGTATGGTCATCAAGATTATGCAATCACCCGACGGAAGCGACGATTCCATTCGCTTTCAACTGATCGAGCGCGTGAAAGTTTATCTGTTCGGTGCGATCGTGCTGTTCGCCTCGTTTGGGATGGGCGAAGCGGTTTACCGAATTCTGTTCTCGGAATTTGACGGCGCGAAGGATCGCATTCCAATCGAAGCTTTATTCGGCTTGGTCTTTGCCTGGCTGGCTACTAAGTTCGTTGGGGATGTTTACCGAAACCGCAAGGAGAGGCGCGCCCGACTTAATTTCATTTGGGCTCGCAATCATCAAATCCGCGGCGCCCTGGAAGGGATTGCCCCCACCGCCCATCCGGCGAAAAACCAGCAGTCGATCCGAGTCATCCGCGAAGAGGTGGACAGGATTGAGTGGGCGTTGAAGGAGATCTTGCCGCGCTAAGCTCGGGAACTTCTTGATTCCCACCGCCGCGGCTTTTCGAGGTTAGATCAAATAACCGAAGGCCGTTCATCGTTACTTTGCGGTGGAGGCCTGTCGCAGATTCGGCGTCAGCACCGTCAAATCGCCGATTTGCTCTCTTTTGACGGTACCGCGAAGATGGGCGGCATGATCCATCATCCAAAGCTCGGGAATGATTTCCGCGACCAGCTGCCCGTGACAGAAAAGTCGTACCACGGAACTTTCAGAAACCACGATACCCACCGCTTTGGTCACGGCGCTCATGTTGGCGGCGGCAATGTGACGGCTGCCCAGTCCCAGCGGTACATCCACTTGTGCCGCCACGGCGTCCAGGTAGCGGCACGCGGAGAGGACAATTCCGGCGTGACTCACCACGAACCCGCCATCCAACTGCGCCAACTCTTTGATGGTTCCGCGAAGGTTGAGATTGGTAACGTGGCGTGAAGACTCGGGATGTCCTAACAACGGATCCAAAATCAACGCTCGGGACCTGGCCAGCACGGCATCTTCATCCCCCAGGGTAAACAGGGTGCCAACACGTCTCCCCTCGCGACCCTCGCGAGCAATTTCGACGGCAAGGCCGATCAGAGACTCAAGAACGTCCGGATCGTATTCCGTTACCTGGCAGAGAATACTCTCAAACATCGTTTTGCGCTCCTCGCGGCGGGTAAACACCCGGCCTGACTGAATCTCCGTTCATGACGAACGGGTCATGGAATGCCGTTACGGCAGGGCCTCAGCCACGGGGAGCCAGACCTGGAAACGCGTGTCGCCGGGCTTCGAACTCAGCTGAATATTTCCGCGGTGCTTCTTAACAATTCGCTGGACCGTGTCCAGGCCCAGGCCCGTGCCTTCCCCCACTCCTTTGGTCGTGAAAAAAGGTTCAAAGACGTGGGCCTGTACCTCTTCAGGAATTCCTGGACCGTTGTCGCCGATCTCGACTACTACGCAACCGTCATCGCGATAGGTTCGGACGCGAAGTTCGCCCTTGCCGTGCATCGCGTCAATCGCATTATCGATAATGTTGGTCCAGACCTGGTTGAGTTCGCTGCCAAACGAATTTACGAGGAGGGGCATGCGTTGGTAGTCGCGCTGCACCACGACTCCCTGTTTCAGCTTGTGATTCAGGATCGTGAGCGTGGTCTCCAGGCTCTTTACCACGTCTACGTTTTGGACCGGCGCCTGGTCCATGTAGGTGTATTCCTTGATTGCGCCGACCAAATCCGATATCCGCGAGGTGCTGCTCTCGATTTCGTGAACCAGACTTGCGATCTCCACCGAGGCGGCGATCCGGACCAAAGCAGCTCGAGCGGTGTCCCCCCCGAGACTGGCAAACAACGATTCAACCACCTCCGGCTGGATGTTCCGTCGCGCCAGGCCAGCCGCCAGCAGCCACAAGTCGTTATGTCCATGACTGCGCAACAAAGAATCGATCTGGTCCTCCAGGTCGCTGATGGTCAGCGCGTCGGGTGGAACTATATCCTGTTGTGTGAATGAAGCTTCCAGTTTTTCGATCTCCGATTTCTGGGCGGGCGAGAGATCGCGTCGGCCTAACTCGAGGCTCGCGTTCCTGATTTTCGTCAGCATGTGCCGCAATTGGCTGGCGGCGCGTTTCGCGGCAGAGGCAGGGTTGTTGAGTTCGTGCGCAAGTCCCGCCGAAAGTTTCCCCAACGACGCCAATCGGTCTCGCTGCTGTTCGCGGCGTGTGGTTTCACGGATCCGGTCGGACATTAATCCCACCAGGCGCTTGGTCAGTTCCGGCATTTTCTGTACCAGCTCCGGAAACAGCGAGGCAGGAAACTGCAGGGCGCGGCTGTCGGTTTCGGCTCGCCCGCCTACGGTGAACTGCTTCATTCTCGAAAATGGAAGCACTCCGGTAACATCGCCCGGCTCGAGGTCAAAGACGACGTTTTCACCGGCCAGCTCGCCCCGTCCTTGAAGCCGCCCCTCGAGAATCACGAACATGGAATCGGCTGGATCGCCCTGGCGTGCGTAGACGTCGCCCGCCTTGAGATGAAGCTCTTGCGATTGGCTGATAAACCAGGCGATCTGATCGTCTGGTAAATCGAGGAATGCGGGAACGCGAAGTAGTTCGGATTTTTCGACCATTTACACCTTGCTCAGATATTGATGAATAAACTGCACCGCCACCGACCCTTCACCCACGCCGGACGCCACCCGTTTGATGGAACCGTGGCGCACATCGCCCACGGCAAAGATGCCGGGAACGTTAGTCTCGAGTAAAAACGGATCGCGATCGAGCGCCCAGCCTTTCGGACGTTGCCCGTCACGGATAAGGTCAGGACCCGTTAACAAGAAACCGCGCTCATCGCGTTCGACGACGTCGCCCAGCCAATCGGTCCGCGGCAATGCTCCAATAAAGATAAACATCGAAGTCGCCGGCACGCGCTCAATCTTGTCGGTATCAGAACAAAGCACCGAAATCTCTTCCAGATGGGTTTCGCCATGGGCCTCAGCCACGCCGGCATGGGTCCACAGCTGAATGTTGGGCGTCTCTTGAATCTGGTCGATCAAGTATCGTGACATGGTGCTGGCCAGCGATTCGCCGCGCACAAGAATAATCACGCGCTCTGCGTATCTGGCGAAGTTCATGGCCGCTTGACCCGCCGAGTTCGCGCCGCCCACCACGTAGACGACCTCACCTTTACAGGAGAGAGCCTCCGTAGCGCCGCCGCCATAGTAAATCCCCGCACCCTGCAACCTGTCTATTCCCGGAGCATTCAGCCGCCGCCACTGCACGCCCGTCGCGACCATCAGCGCGTGACAAGATATCTCGTTTCCGTCCGCCAGCTTGAGGATTCGGTAAGGCCCTTCGGCGCGGACGCCAACCACTTCCTGGGGCGCCAGAATTTCCACTCCGAAACGCTGGGCTTGCACCACGGCTCGCCGCGCCAGATCGGCACCACTGAGCCCGGCCGGAAATCCGAGATAGTTCTCGATGCGGGAACTCATACCAGCCTGACCGCCAGGAGCTTCCCGTTCAATCATCACTGTATGCAGGCCTTCGGAAGCCCCATAAACGGCGGCGGCCAGACCGGCCGGTCCGCCGCCTACAATCGCCAAATCGTAGAAGCTGGTTTGGGCGCGCGTGCGCAGCCCCACCTTCTGCGCGACTTCCGCCGGTACACCCTCAAGCAGCTTCGTCCCGTCGGGGAACAGCACCACGGGGAGATTGGCCGCCTCCGGACCGAGAGCTTCCAAAAGGAGCTTGGTTTCCGGATCGTTGGCGGAAAGCTCGACGTCAATCCATTGATAGGGAACGTGGTTGCGCGCCAGGAAGTCCCGCAGCTCGTAGGATCGCGGCGACCATCGGGTGCCGAGCAGGCGGATCCCTTGAAATGTTGGACGGTAAGAAGCCTGCCAGTCATCGAGCAAATCATCCAGTTGCGGGTACAGGTGCTCGGCGGGAGGGTCCCACGGCTTGAGGAAAAAATAGTTGATGCTGGCCTGATTGATCGCGCTGATCGCGGCGTTGGTGTCCGCGTACGCGGTAAGCAAGGCCCGCTTCGCACCGGGAAAGATGCCCATGGCCTGCTCCAGGAATTCCACCCCGTCCATCCGCGGCATGCGCTGGTCAGCCAGCAGCAAGGCCACACTGTCATTGCGTATCTTCAGCTGCTTTAGCAGATCGAGTGCACCTTCCGGCGAATCGCTGCCAATTACCCGGTATTCAGCGCCGTACTGCGAACGAAGATCGCGCTCGATGGCCCGCAAAACATCAGAGTCGTCATCCACGCTTAACAGAATTGGTTTGGCCATACTCGGTCCCGTTCCAGGCAAACAGATGATTACACAGTTCTTCGCTAACTGGTCCAGTGGGTTAGATTACAGAAACCTGCATTCGGTCGCGCAATTCCTGCCATCGACATCAGGTCGCCCCTAGTATGAAAAACGGTGGGTGCGTCCTAGCCTCGGGGATCCTCTGGGCGCCTCAGACTTTGCGCAGGCAGCGGGCGCCGACCAGATCAGACCCTTTGCGCTCAATCATCCGTCGTCCTTTTTGATCTGTTCCGCCACAATTTGAAATCCAGTATTCGCTGCCGGAACGCCCGCGTACACGGAGGTCTGCAAGAGGACTTCCTTCAAATCGCATAATTCAAGTTCACCGGCCAAACCGGCTCGCAGGTGCAGTCTAAACTCTTCCCACCTTCCAAGCGACGCCGTTAGAGCTAGCACCAGGAGCCTTCGAGTCCGCTGGTCGAGTTGCGGACGAGACCAGATCGTTCCCCAGGCATAACGGGTTATCAACTCCTGAAACTCGCGCGTAAATTCTGTGGTGTCGGCGATCGCCTTATCGACATGGGCGTCGCCGAGGACCGCGCGGCGCATCGCGAATCCTGCTTGTAGGGGGTCCGCGCTGGAATCTGGTTGCGGTAGCAAGAACTCAAGCAAGGCTGTGGTAAACGAGTGCGGCCGCTCGAGATTGGAAAGATGGGCTGCCGCCAGGTGAAGGGCTTTCGCTCCGGGAATCTCCCGCGCCAGCCGCTCGCCATGTCCGGTCCACGGAGTGGCAACGTCGCGGTCGCCGGAAATCACCAGGGTTGGAGTCTTAATCAGCTTGAGGATATCTCCGTGATTCACATCGCGGAGGGCCGCGCAACATCCCAGGTATCCCACCGGATCCGTGCCCAAGAAAACTGAGCGCATCGAAGCGACATATGGACTTTGCTTGGCCAGCGCATCCGGTGAGAAGAACCGCTGCATGGCAATGTCGACGACCGCCGGCATTCCGCCTTTGCGCACTGCTGCAATTCTTGTTTCCCAATTCGTGCGCGGTACGAACTGGGGCGACGTGTTGGCCAGCACAAGATGCGTGACTCGCTCGGGTGCGTGAACCGCGACCCACTGTCCGATGGCTCCGCCAAGCGACAAGCCGCAAAAGGCGAATCGCGAAATCTCCAAAGTGTCGGCGAGGGCGAGAATATCCTGGCCCAACATTTCGATCGAATACTCTCCGGCGGTTGCTTCCGTGGCGCCGTGGCCTCGAATGTCGTACCGCAAAATCTGGAAATGGGGAAGCAGGCCTTCTACCTGGAGGTCCCACATCGCGTGGTCCGTACTGATCGAGTGTGACAAAATCAGGACCGGCCGTCCTGCATTGCCCTGCAGCCGGTAGAACATACGCGTGTTTTGAATGGTGGCGAAGGGCAAATCATCGCTCCTTGTCGTTATCGGGGTCGTTGTCGTCCCGATCGAAACTTGAAATCAGGGCGCGTCGGAAGGCTTCAGCGGACCCAAGATATTGCCCGGGCGCTTCCACCTGCTTGAGTTCCGCGAGACCCACGTGGATTGTCACTTCAGGAATCTCGGCAAGAACCGCAGAGAGATTCCTGCCCTGCTCTGCGCTTTTCCGCACCGCGGCGTCGAGAATTTTATGAGCGACATCGCGCCCCAGCTTGGCTCCAAGCAGCATCATGGCTCGTTCTGCAAAAATCGCTCCATTCGTATTCTCGATGTTGCGGCGCATCTTCTGCGTGTGGACGGATAGCCCGTCGGCTGCTTCGGCCATCGAGGCGATGGCTACGCCGGTCGACTGGACCACAGCGGCAACGATCGGCCACTCCGCCTGCCAGCCTCCGACGCCACGCTCGTGCTCCTGAAGCATCGCAGAGAGAAAGGACGCAACCAGTCCCGGTACCCGATGCGCAGCCGCGAGCGTGAGGGAACAGGCTGTCGGGTTGCGTTTGTTGGGCATGGTTGACGAACCGCCGCGGCCCTCGCCCCCAGGCTCGTTTGCCTCTTCCACTTCGTTTTGCATGAGCAGACTGATGTCTCGCGCCATTTTGCCGAGAGATCCGGTCAGCACTCCGCAAGCGCAGATCAGAGTCGCCAGCTCGTCGCGCTGCGTGTGCCAGGGGGCTGCGGGACAGTTCCCCAATCCAAGCTCCGCAGACAGGGATTTAGATACGAGAATTCCTCGGTCACCAAGCGACGCCAATGTGCCAGTGGCTCCGCCAAACTGCAATACGGCCGCGGCCTGCAATGCCTTCTGAAAACGCCTCCTGCCCCGTCGTACTGCAGCCAGCCAGCCCGCGGCTTTGAGTCCGAAGGTTACAGGTGGCGCTGCCTGAAGCAGAGTCCGCCCGAGCATGACGCTGTCTTTGTGCCGCTCCGACAAATCTGCCAGCGATTTTTCCAATCGCTCTAAATCGCCGATCAAAATCGGCTCTGCTCGTTTCAGAAGAATAGACATCGCGGTGTCGGCGACGTCTTGGCTGGTGGCTCCCCAGTGAACGAATCGCGCCGACTCCGCGTCCGCCTTTCGTACCTGGGCGGTGAGGATTTTCACGAGTGGGATGGCTGGTGTGCCAGCGCGAAATGTGGCGTCGGCGAGGGCCGAGATGTCGAAACTGCCGGTCTTTGCGGCAGCCATGATCGCATCCGCAGCCTGAGACGGGATCACCCCACTGCGTGCTTCTGCGCGCGCCAATGCCGTTTCAAAATCCAACATCGCCTGAAGAACCAACTCATCGGAAAACAGCGCGGCCAAGGCGGGCGTCGTCGCCAGGCTTTCAATCAAGCGTCCACTCATGCTGGGCTCCGCATCGCTGGTTGCTTCGATTCGGATTTGCCGTTCCGTTCGGAATGATTAAACATCATGATTAAACATCGAAAAATACCGTCTCGCCCTCTCCGCGCAGGTGGACATCGAAAATCCAATTGCTGGTGTGAGCCGGGTCAGGCCGGGCCAACAACGTGGCGCGTCGATTTTCTGGTACCAAAGCCAGCACGGGATCTGCAGCGTTTGCCTGCTCTCCCCCAAAGTACAGTCGTGTCGACAATCTGCTGAGAATGCCTCGGCCAAGAATCGATACGTTTATGTGCGGCGCCTGAACGGTTGCGCCTGGCCCCGGCACGCATCCTGGCCTGATCGTTTCAAATGTGCACGAGCCATCTTCCGTCGTCGCCAATCGTCCAAAGCCGCGGAACGCTGAGCCGTCCGCACCGCCGTTCTCTGGCACATAGTTCCCTTCGGAATCTGCCTGCCACAGTTCGATCATGGCGTCGGGAACAGGTATTCCTCCTCCATCCAGCACCCGAAAGCTGATCCATACTCGTTCGCCCTTCGCTTCATCGCCGGCGACACACGAAATGCTTCGTGCGTCTGTGAGACCCAGATGCAGATAGGGACCAACGGTCTGGGAAGGAGTCGGCGTGAGGTCCATGGTGACCTTTCTCTACTTTTCAAACGGCGTTGATTCACGGCCCCGCAGCACAATATCGAAGCGATAGCCCAGAGCCCATTCCGGCTTTGTCGTTTCCAGGTCAAATTTTGAAACCAAACGCTGTCGTGCCCTTTCGTCCGGAATCGATTGCAGAATGGGATCGTAAGCGAAGAGCGGATCGCCAGGAAAATACATCTGGGTTATCAGCCGTGTGACGAAGGCGGGCCCAAACAAAGAGAAGTGAATATGCGCCGGACGCCACGCATTGTCGTGATTGCGCCAGGGATAGGCACCCGGCTTGATGGTCACAAAGCTGTAGAATCCGTCCTTGTCGGTCAGCGTTCGTCCGGTCCCGGTAAAATTCGGATCGAGCGGCGCCGCGTGGTCGTCTTTTGCGTGCGCATATCGCCCAGCGGCATTCGCCTGCCAGACCTCGATCAAACTGTTCGACACGGAACGGCCGTCGCCATCCACCACTCGCCCGCGAACAATAATGCGCTGTCCCAGTGGTTCGCCCGCATGCTGAATCGTAAGGTCTTGCTCGTTGGCATGAATGTCGGAATGGCCAAAGACTGGCCCCGTGACTTCAGAAAGAGTGTGCGGCAGGAAAATCAACGGCTGAGAGGGTGCCCGGAGAGTCGTCGCGCGATACGGGGGATAGAAATCGTCCGGCTGGGTCCCCGCCTCGTGCCGCCGAAAAGGCGCGACCGATCCCCTTGGATTCTTGCTCTTGCTTGGAATCAGTGAAGAAGACATGCTCATCTCACAATCCAAAACCTCACTCGCACTTTGTCGTTACAGATTGTACGTTGATTCAGCTCATGGGGAGCCCAACGTAGTTTTCGGCGAACGTTTGAGCCGCAGCACGCGAGCTTGTCAGGTAATCCAGTTCGGCCAACTGCCTACGCTCCTCGAACCTGTCGCTCCCGGCAATCCGGTGCAGCATCGTGGTCATCCACAGCGAAAAGCGTTCGACCAGCCAT
>JBEKDY010000010.1:0-60694 GCA_050014115.1 Candidatus Sulfotelmatobacter sp.
TTGAGGCCGCCGACGAGCCAACCGACCAGCGGGGTCTCGGTGGCGTAGTCGGCCGTGGTCGCGAAGATGTGATGGATCCAGTTATCGAACTCATTGCGGTCTGCGGGGAAGTATGTGCTGTCGATCACATGCGTCGTCTGGAACACGAGCGCTACGCTCAAGCCGATAATCAGATGGGAGAGCAAGAAAGCCAAAGCGACCAGCCAGGGCGATTTCCGCAACAACACCACGGGTAAAATCAGCATGTAGGTGAGATAAAACGCTTTGCCGGCAAAGAGAATGATGTATTCCCGCACCGGGTGCTTCGCGCGTTTCAGATAATCGTGGGACGGGAAGAAGAAGCACTCGAAGTCTCTCAGGAAGACATAATCGAGAGAGAACAGGGCGTACATGAGCAGCGCATAAATGTGCTGGAAGCGCTGGAGGCGCGTGCGAGGTTCGTGGGGCGTAAACCGTAAGACGCCGCGTCCGGTAAGCGCGTCGTCTTCGCCGTGGAGATTGATGCAGGAGTGGTGGCCGCGATGATGGAGGATGCGCCACATATATGAATTGATTCCACAAACATCGAAAACATAGTTCAGGGCTTTGTTTACCGACCGCGACGAGGAGATGGCGTTGTGGTTGCTGTCGTGGGCGATGTTCAACAAGAGGAATGTTTGCGCGACCGCATTCAAAAGGTAGAGGCCGACGAATCTCCATGAGTCCGGCTTGAATGCGTAGAGAGCGACCCAACTGCCTGCGAGCACTGCCATCCCTACTGCGATTTTGAACCACATGGCGAGGTCGGCTTTGGGAGAAATGTTCCCTTCGGAAAAGAAATCGTCGAGGCGGCGGCGCAAGACTTTGGGGAAGGAAGACTCGGGGGCCGAGGCGGAAACGGAGTCCCGCAGCGAGGCCTCCGCGGGTACAAGGTCATCAATGTCGGGCTTCAAACTAATAACCGCCTCGTTTCGGAGCTTACCGGCGCAATAATGTCAGGCTGGCCCGATGCACCCCGGCCCGGTTTGCCGAGGGTCATCCTTCAGATCCACCTTCAGACCAGGCAGGCCAGCGGCGGATTTAGTTGCCCAAGACACCGCCTTTGGGCGCAAATAGGGGAAAGTTGATGTTAGCCCGAAAACTTAAGGAAGATCAAGGGAATTTCGGATCACGCGGAGCCATCGTAACGGCGCAGCTTCCTGGAGGTGATAACGCGTGTCGCTGCTTCACAGCTATGCTAATCTCTGTTAACATCAACCGCTCAGGACAATGGGACCAAGAACTTTGAGTGGGGCGCCGACGCCCGGAAGGGGCTAGTCTTGACCGGATCAGGTCTTGACCGGACCGGGAGACGCATGGTTTTAAGAATTCTTGTGGCGCAGTTTCCGAAGTCGGCCTGGCCCCTGTGCACGGGGTGCGACTTTGGTTTTCTGATACGGAGTTTTGTCATTCCACGCAGGAGGTTAGCAAATGGCGGTGCCACCGCCATGAGTACAGATTCGAATCTATGATGGCTTCGATTTTAGACAAGCTGGATAGTCTAGGGGATCAGCACCCACACCGACTTCTGTATTCGTACATTGACCTGAACGGCAACCAGATTGGAGGCTACTCTTACGAGTCGTTTCTCCACCGGACGAAGGTGATTGCCGGACATCTGCGCAAGGAGCATGGTTTCGCGGCGCAGGACCGTCTTCTGCTTGCCTACCCTCCTGGGCTGGAAATGATTTGTGCGTTTTTTGGCTGCGTGCGCGCGGGATTAATCCCCGTGCCCGTCTATCCCCCCAGTTCTCATGGCTTCCAGGGCGCTCTGTACAAAATGGTCCACATTGCCAAGGATTGCCAGGCGAGTGGGATTCTAACCAGCAAAGACTATCTGGGATCGTTGAAGACAAATCTTGCCCGAAGCGGAGTGTCGGCATCTGGAGTAGACGTCGACTACGTTTCCGGGCTGCCCTGGGTTGTGACGGAAGACTTCGTCGATACGGTTTCGGGCGAAACTTTCAATGGTTCTTCGAACGGCGGATCCAACGGGGCTTCCAACGGCGCATCGAAGATTCTGTTTCTGCAGTACACGTCGGGGTCGACTCGGGATCCTAAAGGCGTGATGGTGACGCACGAAAACATACTGCATAACTGCCCACTGGTGATCGACCATGACGCGCCGATCGTCGTATCGTGGCTTCCGCAGTATCACGATATGGGACTTATCGGGTGCTACCTCTATCCCGCGCTTACAGGCGGCACCACCTACGGCTTCGCACCTACGGATTTCATTCAACGTCCGACCCTGTGGTTCGACGCGATCAAGACTTACGGGGCGAGCGCCTCAGCGGCTCCAAACTTTGCTTACGACTATTGCCTGCGGGCCGGGCGGCTTTCGAAGGAGAGTTTGGAGAGTTGCGATCTTAGCACGCTCAGGTTGCTGATGGTAGCCGCGGAGCCGGTGAAACCGGACACTTTTAAACGGTTTCTGCAGGCCTTTCAGCCCCATGGGCTAAAGTCAGAAAGCTTTTTTGTGGCGTACGGGCTGGCGGAGAATACTCTGGCGGTTTCACTCGGTGGCCGCAACATTGTTTCAGTCAACAAGAACGGCATCGCGCTGGGGAAGGCCCGCATGACCACGGAGGTTTCCGAAATCGGCGCGGCCACGCAGATTGTGAGTTGCGGAAGTCCTCTGCCGGGGATCACGGTAAAGATCGTGGATGCGGAGAAGCACGTCGAGCTGGAGCCGGGGCGAATCGGCGAGATCTGGATTGCTGGAGGGAGTAAGTGCCTGGGTTTCTGGAATAATCCGGAACTGACGCTGAAGCTGTTTCGCGCGCGATTGGTGGACGATAGTCCCTACGACGATGGCTACCTCCGGACCGGCGATATGGGATTTTTCCACGACGGGGAACTCTTTGTCTGCGGCCGCATCAAGGACATGATTATTCTGCGCGGGCAAAACTATTACCCGCAGGATATCGAGGCTGTGGTGGAGAAGGCGTCTGGGCTGATCCGGACGAATTGCGTGGCCGCGTTCCAGATTAATGAAGAGAGCGAGCCGGCACTGGCGATCGTCGCCGAGGTGAAAAATCCAAAAGCGCTGCCGGATGCGCTGAAGATTGCAGCTGCCGTGCG
The DNA here is from genome assembly GCA_050014115.1 of Candidatus Sulfotelmatobacter sp. GTDB lineage: Bacteria > Acidobacteriota > Terriglobia > Terriglobales > Acidobacteriaceae > Sulfotelmatobacter. The sequence continues at coordinate 3,103 of JBEKDY010000010.1, forward strand.
GAATTACCTCAACGTGGAAGTGGCGCTGATTTCTTTTATCGCGCCCCGGGCGATACCGAGAACCAGTTCGGGCAAGATCATGCGCCATAAGACCAAGCACATGTGGCTGCAAGGTCAATTTACCGTTCTCTCGGAGTTTTCGCGGGAGAAGGACGATGGACCATCCGCATGTGTCGGGCAGTCACCTTTTGACGTTTTGAAAGCGCGTTACAGTCTGACGGGCACGGAATCGTACAACCTGGTCGAGGCGGGGTTGGATTCGCTGGATCTAGTTGTGTTCATGCACGAGATCAAGGAACTTTTAAAAGATAAAGGCGCCGATATGCTGGCGAGGCAGGTGGATATTGGCCTCGTGCAGCGGGTGAGCGTTGCTGAATTGTTTCGACTGGCCGAGCAATTGGAGCGGGCTCCGGAAGAAGCGCTGGCTCCGCTGCGGCATTCGCTGGCGGCTTTCCGGGACGAACAGCGGGCGGCGGAACAGCGCATGATGCGCAGCGACAGGAAGCTCATCTTCGAGCCTTCAGGGCCGGCGGTGTTGCCGGAAGCACCAATCGTGAATAATGTTCTGCTCACCGGCGGTACGGGCTTCATCGGACCGTTTCTGGTGAAAAGTCTGCTGGAACAAACGCAGGCGAAAATCCATGTTCTGGTGAGGTCTTCCGACGAGGATCAGGGCAAGCAAAGGCTGCGGGCGGCGATGGAATCGATGGGGCCTTGCCCGGACGAACTGATGCAGATGTTCGAGACGCGCGTGAGTCCGGTTTGCGGAGATCTTGGCCAGAGGGAGCTGGGATTGACGCAGGGGGTGTGGGATTTCCTGGAGAATGAAATCGATACGGTGTTCCATAACGGCGCCACCGTAAATTATCTGCTCAACTACGACCGGATGCGCGACGCGAATGTGCGGGGGACGAATGAGGTTTTGAGACTGGCATTTGAAGGACGGCCGAAAAGCTTCAATTACGTCTCGACTACGTTTGTGTTTGGCTGGGCGGTCAAGAGCGTTCTGTATGAGACTGACTTGAACGAGAATATGGAGCTTCTCGATTTTGGGTACAGCCAGTCCAAGTGGGTATCGGAGCAAGTGGTGATGGACGCGTGCCGCCGGGGACTTACGACGCGGATCTTCCGGCCCGCTCTGGTGAGTCCTTCGATTACCGGCGGAGGCAACAACTTCGACATTGCTGTGCGTCTCGTGGCATTCATGGTGAATCACGGCATTGGAGTCGACGCTCTGAACCAGGTGAGTTTCGTTCCCGCAGACCTTACGGCGAACAATATTGTTGCGATTTCCACCACCCCCGGCACGGAGAATAAGACATATCACGTAGTGAGAGACGACTACGCGAACATGCTGGATATTACCGGCTTAATCACAAAGGCGACCGGCCGGCAATTTGAAGTGTTTAGTCTTCCTGACTTCGTTCCCGAGCTGATCCGGAGATGCAGGAAAGAAGATTTACTGTTTCCGCTGCTGGACTTTCTGGTGGGGTCGGTGGACAACATCTCGGCGATGGAGTTCAAACGCTACGACAGTTCGAGCTATCAGGCGGCTCGGGATGCTTCCAAATGGGGCAAGCCGGATCCGTCGCTCGAAGATACGGTGAATGGCATCCTGCGATTCATGCAGCGAAAAGGAATCATTTCGGTTGCGGCTCGTGAGTTCAATGGTGTGGGAACCTGCCGCTAGGCGATTCACTCGCCTGGACGCAGCGGGAATGGCACAGCGACGTTACTGCTTCCGAAATACCAGTGTCTCTTTTACTTGCTGACCGGTTTCCAACGTGCCAGTCGTGGTTAGCGTCATCTTTGCACCGTCGGCGGAAACCACCCAGCGATCTTTTTGAGAGATTTGATCATCCCGGTGGTAAATCGAATCGACGGTGTGAGCGTCGACGAGTTGGAGAACCACGGTATCGTTGCTGGAATTTTTCAGATCGTATTCCTTGCCGTCAAAGCGGGCGCTGTAGGTGAAGTCGCCCAGGAAACGGACCCCGCCACTTCCGTCTGCCTCGATCTTGAGCGTCATCCCTTGGCGCAATCGAGTCTTGCCCAAATCCTCGGTCCACTCACCACCGAATAAGTCATCGGGAGACTTCGTTCCCCCGGTCCGTGTCCACACGGTGATCCGGTCGGCGTGGCCTTCCCGTGAAGTGGTGCTGGTTAACTCGTTACCATTGCTCGAAAGTTTATCCCGAACCGTTGCTACTACGGCTCCATCTTTCTTCTCTTTGACTTCGACTTGATGTTTATCGATCCTCCGTACTTCGATTTGATTGATTGCGGGATTGCCTTGTACGGGCGCTTCGTGGCCGTCCAACTTCGCGGTGAAATCGAAGCGGGATTCGCCTGAACTCACGACGTGCACCTCATGGTGGAGGGACGTGACGGTGAGTTTGTTGGGGGGATTCAGGGTAGATTCCGCAGAGGTGAGCGTCCAGGAACCGATGCGGGGGTCTGCCCCACCAATTTGAAGGGCGACAACTAGCCCGAGCAACGCGAGTTTGCGCATTGGTCCTCCTGCATTGACCCTCCTGCTTTGTCCACATGGAACCCGTGTATCCTTACCACACGATAATACGAATCCGTCCGCAATGCGAACCCGCGTGGACCGGATTGGGCGGAAACGGAGCCGGCAAATGCAGATAAGTCCGGAAGCCCGAAACGGGCTCCGCGCGGATGTGAATTTCCTTAACCTTAACGATTTTGGGTAGTGGGCTAATTCCGTGTTGCCCATCTTTCTGCCGATCCTCTAGGATTCCAAACAAGTAGGGTTCCGAACAAACCAAGAAAAGAAGAATTCGCCTACTATCTGATTTTGCGTGACATGACGAATCTCATGTATGTGCGCCGTTTCTGGCTCGCCGGGGTGGTGCTTGTAGCTGTGCTTGCGCTGCTTCCATTCTCTTTTCACGCCGAGCACCATCTGGAGACTGCAACACGCATCGAGGGCAGCGAAGCACAAATTGTGACGCAGGATTTGGCCACGCGCTTTCGTTCGCCATTCGTTGACCGCGTGGTTCTGGTGGTGCAAGGGCTTCCCCCTGTCGATTCGTTAGAGGGCGAGCAAGTCTTAGGGACGATTGAGGAGAGACTGGGCAAGGAACCGGGCGTGTCGGGAGTAGTTTCGCATCTTGATTTTCGCGATCCGATTTTCCTGGGCAAGGGCGGAGGAACTTTTATTCTGGTAGGGCTGGCCTCGACCGAGGGTCCCGTGGAGTCGCTCGTCCCGAAACTTCACGAGCTGGCGAAGTCTCTGCAGGACCAATTGCGGGGCCGTTATCCGGCGGTGAAGCTCGAACTGACGGGAGAGACGCCACTTAATTTCGACATTCGGAAAGCCAGCGCCGACGACGTACGACACGCGGAAACGCTCGTGATTCCTGCCACACTCGTACTTCTGCTGGTGGCCTTCGGAAGCCTGGTGGCGGCCCTGATTCCATTAGCCGTTGGTCAGCTTGCCATCGCGACGGCTCTGGCGATTGCGGGTTTCCTGGCCCTGCGCTGGCACTTGTCGATTCTGGTTCAGAATTTGGCCACAATGCTTGGGCTAGGGTTGGGAATCGACTACGCGCTCCTGATGGTGAGCCGCTTCCGGGAAGCGATTGCGGTCGAGCCAAACGGGCTCAAAGCCTCGGCCATCGCGGCACGTCAGGCGGGTCATACTCTTCTGATTTCGGCCTCGACTGTGGCCATCGGATTTCTAGCGCTCTTGACTGTCCCGATCAGCGAAGTCCGTTCCATTGGTGTGTCTGGATTCCTGGTGGCGGGAACGAGCTTGTTGCTGTCAAGCACGCTCGTTCCGGCACTGCTGGGAGTTCTCGGGACGCGAATTAACGCTGGGCGCTTGCCCTTTCTTGCGAAGTTGGATGCGCACCGAGCAGCACGCACGGGAAACCGCTGGAGGCGATGGGGGAAGGTGATTGTCGCGCATCCCTGGCTGGCTATTTTTGTGGCAGGCGTGCCATTGCTTGTGCTCGCCTCGCAGGCCGCGCGGCTCGATACCAAAGTCCCCAGAGGGGATTGGCTTCCGGCGGCGGCGGAATCGGTGCGCGCGTTGCATAGTCTTGAACACATGGATCGGGTTGGCATTGTTTACTCGTTGCGCGTGATGCTCGAACTTCCAAGCGATTCTATTGCGCAAACGGACGCGGGGTGGAATGCAGTCGATCGTTTCACCAAGCGGCTGGCGAGCGATCCACGTGCCGGCCGCGTGATCTCCATCACAACGATGGCGGGGAGTGACCGGAGTGCCCTGGGCAGCCTCTCGCGTGAGACGCAGCGAACGTTCCTGAGTCGCGACGGCCTGGCGGCGCTGATTGAAGTGTTACCCGCGGCCGGTGTTTCCCTGAACAATCAGGTCCAGTGGGTGCGAGAGCTGAGGAAAGACGGCGGGGCAACACTCACGGGAATACCCGATGCCACACTACGCATTGGAGGCATCCCGGCGCTAACCGCCGATTATCAGACGATTGTGAGGGACCGGTTCGGTTCGGTCATGGCGCTGGTGGTGGCGGGGACACTCATCGCGCTGCTGGGCGGGTTCCGATCGCTTTTCGCCGCGGTGAAGGCCATTGCTTTGAACTTGCTCTCGGTTGCGGCGTCCTTTGGAGCATTGGTGCTGGTGTTTCAGGACGGACACGGAATTCGCCTTTTCGGAGTTCCTGAGGGAACGGGCAGCATATTTCCCATTGTCCCGATCGTCGCCTTTGCGATTGTTTTTGGACTGAGCATGGATTATGAAGTGTTCCTGGTCGCGCGAGTGCTCGAAGAGAGGAGGGCCGGGTTGAGTGAAGAGGAGGCGATCCCCGAGGGGATGGCTAGGACTGCGGGACTGATTACGAGCGCGGCCGCGATCATGATTGTTGTATTCGCGGCATTTACGTTTGGGAGCTTCCTGGTGGTGAAGATGCTTGGATTTACGCTGGCGGTTGCGGTGTTGATTGACGCAACCCTGGTTCGCATTGTGATTGGACCTGCGCTGCTTCGCGTTGCAGGCGATTGGAACTGGTGGCCCGGAGGGCTCCGCGTCACGCGCAGTGCCCCGGTGGTTGCTAACGGCGAATAATGAAGGTGCACGGTTTTTGTGGTGCGTCGAATGAGCTGAGGGGGATACGAGACCCTAGGGTTTCCAATCCAATTTCGAATCCCAGGAGTAAGCCGAGAAGGAAGTGGGGCGCAGCACGTCAATCTGGATGTGAAGTGGCGCCGCGGGCTGGGTGAATAACAGTTCCAACTTCGTCTCGCTGCCGGGCGCGGCGTCTGGCACGTCCACTTCCTGGCGCTCTACCGGGATATTGCCTTCGCCGAAAAACAAGCCTCGCAGCTTGTAGCCTCTGAGCGTGTAGGCAGGGAGGTCGTGCCGAACTTTGATCAGCAACTGGATCAGCACCTGGAATTTATTTCGCTGGTGTTGCACCGCGAGCGATTCGATTGGGCTGGACTCGCGGCGGAGAAGTTCATACGACGGCTTTTGCGCGCCATAGAGATCGACAACTCCGTGGACCCGCTGCTGCAACGGACCGACACCGCGGTCGCCCATCTGGGTACGGTAGTCGTTGTAACAAAAGAAAATGGCGCCGCCTATGAAATCTTTCGAGCGAAATGCGGCGGTGTGCGAACGCAGAATCTCCATTCTTTTTTCATCGCCTTCAGGCCGGTCGGGCGTGCAAGAGCAATATCCGTATTCGGAGACGACGATGGGCTTATCGGGGAATGCGGCGTGAATTTTGTCGAGATAGTTTGCGGCGTCGGCCGCCGAACCTGGCGCCCAGGTTCCGAAATATTCATTGGCTTCGATAAAGTCCATCAGGCCGGCTGCATCGCGTTCCGGAGTGCTGTCCAGGGAATTCGAAGCGTAGGAACATAGGCGGCCGGGATCGAGGCGCTTGGCTTCCTTCAACATGTGCTTAGCAAATTGGTACGCGGGAGGATTCTGTCCTCCGATTTCGTTGCACAGTCCCCAGACCACGACCGATGGGTGATTGAAATCGCGAGCAATCATTTCGCGCAGTTGCTCGACTCCGTTTTCCAGTATGTCCGCGTCAGGCTCGGCGGTCATGCCGTTGAATGTGTCCGGCCCCCAGGCGGGGATCTCGGTCTGCATGAGAATGCCGTGGCGGTCGCAGTAATCCAGAACGCGCTTGTCCTGGGGCCAATGGACTCGCGTAAAAACGCAATTCAGATGTTTCATTTCCGCATGGTCGTGGGCGATCCACTCTGCTGGTTCGGCCATGCCGAACTCGGGATTGCTGCCGGCCATGCGTTCCACGCCCATTAACCGCACGGGCTCGCCGTTCAGGTGGAACTTGCCATCTTGAATCTCAAACTTGCGCACACCGAAATTGGTGGTGAAGCGGTGGTTGGAGCTTCCGTCTGAGATGGAAAAGTCCAGGCGATACAGATGGGGATGATCGAAGTGCCACAGCTTAGCTTTCGGCAAAGTCACTTTGAGGGTGAGGGCTTCGACTGCTCCCGGCTTGACGGAAAAAGACTTGGCTGGCGGGCCGGGGAAAAGCGTCAGAGACTCATCTTCTACTACTACTTCTTCTTCAATGATGCGGAAGGAGGCGTTGCTGGTCGAGGGCACCGGACCTGTGTTGCGGATGTACGCGGTGATCTTCAGGATTCCATCGCCGCTGGCAAGGTCGGGTTCGGCATCGACATCGACGCGTTCTATGAAAGTTTTTGGCGTAACCAGGAGGCGCACTGGACGGAAAATGCCTCCGTCATTGGCCCAGTCGCTCGACTGGCCGCGGGGAAGCATGCGATTGTTGAAGGCACTATCCACGCGGACTGCGATGGTATTCGTGCGATTCCACTGCACCAGGTTCGTGATGTCGAGAGTGAAGGCGGTGTAACCCTTGCGCAAGTGTTCTCCGGCGAGCTGGCCATTGACCCAAACCGTGGCGGAGTGGAAGACCGCCTCAAACTCCACACGCACGGCGCATTCCGGCCGACTGCCTGGTATATGACTTGAGGGCAAATCAAAGGGGCGCCAATACCAGGCAACTCCGCGATAGTCGGCAAGCGGGGTTTCCACTTGCCAAGTGTGAGGTACGGTAACGGTTCGCCAACCTTCGCCGGGAGCATTTTCGGAAGACCAATTATTTTTTGTACCGCGATTGCCGGGGTCGGTACGAAAAAACCATTTCCCGCAGAGGCCGACTACTTCCGCGGGGGACGGCTGGTTGGCCATTGCGGCGGCCCCGGAGTTGGAGGCGACGAGCGCTCCGGCCACGGCACCGATGGAGCCGGTCAGAAAGTTTCGGCGAGAAGACATGGGAGAATTCAGGTGTAGCTTTACAACGCATGCAGTTAATCAGCCTGCGGTTTCCGGTGTCAAACGGAAAAGGTCGAGTCAGTTCTGGTTGGCGGTTCTTCGGATAACATTTAACTAACTGCGGCGCAAGTTTACACCGGCGCGCTAGATCTCACGCGGGTGACGAGAACTTAAATTACTTCCAGCTATAGGTGGCGAGAGCTCCGGCCGGGAGTGTGTGATTGAAGGACTGCCCTTTGAAAGTCACGGTGAATGTTGCAGAGTTGCGGGCGGAGTTCAGCACCAGCAGAACGATCGACCCATCGGGATTCTGGAAGGCGACGTCTTCGATGCTTCCGGCGCCGAAAGTATTCGAATCGATCCGGTGCGCGCCCGGGACGACAAACTTTCCCAGATGTCCGAGGATGTAATACTCCACATTGAAAGTGACATTGGCTGGGGAAACACTGTCGTCGATCGTCACGACTCCACGGCAGTTGGAACAAGTGCCGTTCCTGGGGCCGGAGTTCTGATCGAGGGCGAGATTCCAAAGGGAGACACTCCGGGCCCAGTTGCGCGTGGCGCCGATCAGCAGGTGCTCGGCGTTCCACACCAGGTCGCCGGCAAAGGTGGTTGAAGTAATGCCGGAACATTCGGTGAACCAAATGTCTTTGGCGGGGAAGGCCGTCTTTACGGTGGATTGCGCGTCGGGATCGCCCGCGTAGCAATGAAAAGAACTGCCGGCGAGATACTCTGCGGCGGAGGTGCCGAGCACCGATTCCGGATAAGCGGTGTTATCCCAATTGTGTTCGTAGCCGAGGACCTTCACGTTGCCGAGTCCGGCGTTGCGCAGGGCGGGTCCGAGATTAGTCGCGATGAAGGTGGATTCGTCGGCCGCGGGAAGGGATTCGGAAGGGTAGCCTGCAGTAGAGTAGAGGGGCTCGTTCTGCACGGACAGGGCATAAATGGGAACCCCCTGTTGCTGGTAAGAGTGCACGAAATCGACGAAATACTTTGCCAGGCTTGGGAAGTAGGAAGGGTTCACGGTCCCGCCATTCATTTTTCCGCCATTCATTGTTCCGACGTTCAGAGGTCCAGTCGATTTCATCCAAGCGGGCGGGCTCCAGGGTAACGCAACCACCTTCACATTCGGATTGATCGAGAGAGCCTGCTTGACCAGAGGGATGATATAGGGGACATCGTGTGCGACGGAGAAGTTTGCGAGGTTGAGATCCGTCTGTCCCGAGGGCATGTCGTCGTAACTATAGTTGCCAGTTGCCGAGAAGTCGGATGCGCCCATGGGCTGGCGCAGAAAACTGATGCCGATGCCACTGCGTGCACTGAAGAGCTGTTGCATCAACGTCGTCTGCTGCGAAGCGCTGAGCTTGTTCCAAATCAACCATGCGGAAGAATCGGTCAGTGAACCGCCGAACCCATCCATTTGCTGATAGTGGGTCGTGTTGTCGACAGTGATGACGAGAGCACCGGGATTTCCTGCTGTTCCGAAGGAGACGCTGGGCTGGGGTTGTAGCAGCATCGTGCGGTCGCCGGTGGTTTCGACGATCTGCACGCTGTGGCCGGATGGGGTCTGCGCGGTTCCGGTCGAGTGGGGGCAGCTGGTCGCGGAAAGACAGGCCGCGCCTAGCAAGAAAAACTGGAAGAGTGTTGCAACCTTGCGCAGACGGTTTCGAATGTCAGTTAAAAGACAAGGCCGAAGATTCGTTAGAACATCGGGAAGAATCGTGGGTTCGTGTTCCGACATTTTGGCCTCTGGTTGCCGGTCACTTTCCGAAGTAAACGTTGCCGACAAGAATCTCATGCGTGTCAAATCGCGTTGTGGTCGTTTCGCCGCAAACAGAGTAGAACTCGTCGGAGTTGCTCAGCGGTCCTGACTTTCCCCCGCAGCCGGTTTGGACTACCCTAATGCGAGCACGGACTGGTGGACGCGTTGTGAAGGCCGCCCTCAACTTGACTCTACAATTCTTAGTTACGCGCAAGGGGACTATGCGAGCACATAGTGTTGGCGCGGCATCGGTGCGAGTGTTGATGCGAGTTGCAGTGTTGGCTTTAGTGGCGGGGGCTTGGAGCGCCGGGGTTCGGGCGCAAGTTGTGCCCGCCGCGAAACCACTCCCTACGCTCACCCATGTCGATCAGATACGGAGTCTGAGTCCTGAACAAGCGTCTCAGGGCTATCCCGTGCTGGTGCGGGGCGTGATCACGATGGATGCTCCGGCGCCGGACTTCTTTGTTCAGGATGCGACGGCCGGCATCTATGTGGAGGGAAGCGCCGCTCCGAGGTTTCCCCATCTGCTCAGCCAGGTCGTCGAAGTTGAAGGAGTGACGGGGCCGGGCAAATTTGCTCCGGTTATTCGCGAGACCAAGCTGCGAGTGTTGGGCCAGGGAGCGTTGCCCAAGCCACAGCTTTTTCCTTTCTCCGAACTCGCCAACGGGCAACACGATAGTCAATGGGCGCAGGTGCGAGGTATTGTGCGGTCTGCGGCCGTCGATCGCACTTCGTGGCAGGAATTGACGCTGGCCATGCGCATCGCGTCCGAAGGAGGCGAGTTCAATGTTCGCGTGCCGATTGGCCACGACCAGATTGCGCACGACCAGATGGCTCGCGACAAGGATTTGTCTTCGTGGGTCGACAGTGAAGTCCTGATCGAAGGCGTGTGCGGCAGTCTCTACAACGCCAACCGGCAGCTGACGGGCATTCTGTTCTACGTTCCTCGGCTGAGTTTCATTAAGGTGGAAGCTCCCGCGACGGAGGTTCCATTGTCGGCGTTGTTGCGGTTTTCGCCGGCGGAGGGAACGCGGCACCGGGTTCGCGTGCGCGGCATTGTTGGCTACCAGCAGCAGGGCAACGCGCTGTTTCTTCAGAGTCAAGGGAAGGGATTGCGCGTGCTCACGCAGCAGAACACGGCGCTTGAGATCGGCGATCTCGTGGACGTGCTGGGGTTTCCCGCGATGGGAGATTCCGCACCGATTTTAGAGGACGCTCTGTTTCATCGTTTAGGCCACGAGAAAGCGCCCGAACCGGTGAAGCTTAATCTCGGTGTACCTTGGGAGCAATTCGACGGCGCGGTCGTGACCACCAATGCGAAGTTGCTGAACCGCCAGGCGCAGCCGGATGGTTTGCGGCTGATGCTGCAGGATGGCGACGTGTTTTTCGATGCGGCGCTGCCGGCGAGCGTCCCCGCGGAGCGGCTGCTGTCGATCCCGCTGAATAGTGAAGTGCAAGTCACCGGCATTTGTTTAGTGCGGAGCGGGGGCTTGTGGCAGACGCCACAGTCGTTCCGGATGCTGCTGCGCTTGCCGCAGGATGTTGTGGTGCTTACGGCGCCGTCGTGGTGGAATCTGCGGCATACTCTCTGGCTGCTGGGCATTACCGGGGGCGTGCTTCTGGCAGTGATCGTGTGGGTGGTGGTATTGGGACGGAGGCTGCAAGAGCAAATGGACATTATTCGCCAGAAGTTGAGAAGCAGCGCGGTGCTCGAAGAGCGCAACCGGATTGCCCGCGAGTTGCATGACACGCTGGAACAGGAACTGGCGGGGATCACCATGCAATTGGATCTGGCGGTCGATTGTTTTCAGCAGGTGCCGGGCGTGGCCCAGCACGCTCTCGAAACTGCGCGCGATATGAGCCGCCACAGCATGGTGGAAGCGCGGCGTTCGGTGTGGGATTTACGCTGCCAACTTCTGGAAAACGGAGATCTTGTTTCTGCATTGGCGCAGATTGTGGAGCCGCTGGTGCCGCGTGAGCAAACGAAATTCGAGTTCAAGGTTCAGGGCAGCCCGGTGCGCCTGCCGGGGCCCGTGGAGATGAACCTGCTGCGGATTGGCCAGGAAGCCGTTGCCAACGCGGTAAAGCATGGGCGAGCCCAGCATGTTGCGATTGAATTGAGGTATGCTCCAGCGTCCGTGTGCCTGACGGTGAGCGATGACGGTCAAGGTTTTGTAGCCGCGCAGGCGTCTCCCACGGGACATTTCGGGCTCCTCGACATGCGAGAGCGCGCGCAATCGATGGGCAGCCATTTGCGAGTGGAGAGCGAGCCCGGACGCGGAGCCCGCATTACCGTGGAGGTTCCCGTGCACTCTGCGGACGCGATTGATGAAGAGCTCAAAACCAATACGCATTCTGGTGGTTGACGATCACTTCATGGTCCGGATGGGTCTCTCCGCGTCGTTGAACGTGGAGCCGGACATGGAGGTGGTGGCCGAGGCGGGAAACGGCAAGATTGCGCTGGAAGCTTATCGCAAACACCGTCCCAACCTGGTGATGATGGACCTGCGGCTGCCGGGCATGAGCGGTATTGATTGCACAGTCGCGATTGTTCACGAGTTTCCGGACGCATGTATCCTCATGCTGTCCACCCACTCGGGCGAAGAAGAAATCTACCGCGCGATGCAGGCCGGTGCCCGCGGATACATTGTGAAGAGCATCATCCGCGAAGAACTGCTGCGTGCGATCCGCGAAGTTCACGCGGGCGGGCGCTACCTCGACCCCGTCGTGGCTTCGCTGCTGACCGAGCGGCTCTCCCACCGGTCCCTGACCAGTCGCGAACTCGAAGTGCTGCGGATGGTGGCCAAGGGGTTGGGAAACAAAGAGATCGCGAGTGAACTGAACATCGCCGAAGTCACCGTGAAGCTGCACGTGAGTCACGTGCTGGAAAAGCTTAACGTGAAGGATCGGACACAGGCGGCGACGGTTGCACTGCAACGGGGAATTATCTCGCTCGACTGATTTGTGCCCGACCGATTTGCGCTGGAGTTTTCCCAAGATCAAGGCGCGAACCTCCAGCTGTACGAAAGTAGTATTGACACCCCTCCCTAATTATTCTCTATTAGTATGTTTGCATTAAGCCAACGCATCTGATGCGCCAGTAAATCGTTTATGTCATTGCTGGGGAGCATGACATGACGAGCGGTCTCCGGTTGAAAAAATCGAAACGCGGTCTCTAGCTGAAAAGATCGAACATTGGATAGGGAAGGTAGTATTCGGGGAGGCAGTTCCATGACGAACTTGCAACGGTGGGTCTCAGCCCTACTTCTGGTTTTCGGAAGCGTAACATGCTTTGCGCAGAGCACAAACTCCGGGGACATTCGCGGTAGCGTGACTGATCCAACGGGGGCGCTGATTCCCGGAGTGACGGTCACGGTCCTGAATGTTGATACCGGCGTATCGAAGGATTATCCGACCAATCAGGACGGGCTTTACGATACGTCCTCGATCGTGACCGGAAGCTACCGGCTCACGTTCGCGAAGGAAGGCTTCGAGGAGCTGGTGCGCGGCCCCATCAGCTTGCAGGTGGGCTTCACCACGGTCAACGCCCAGTTGCAGGTGGGGTCTACCAAGCAACAGGTGACGGTTACCTCGGATGTGCCACTGTTGCAGACGGAGACGAGCGAACAGAGCACGACCCTGGATTCCAAGTCGATGTCGCAGCTACCCCAGGTCACGCAGGATTGGGAAAACTTCATGATCCTGCTGCCGGGCGCCAGCGGCACGGTGGGCGGATCCCAGGGATCGTCGAATCCGGGGCAGGAAGTGGCGATCAACGGCAACCTGCCTTACAGCAACATCCTTGCGGATGGAGCGTCGACGACGCTCTCGCATAGCCAGAATGCGAATCCCGCGGTGTTTGAGACTGTCTCCGAGCTCCAGATCAACACCAATAATTTTTCTGCGCAGTATGGCGTCGGCGGAGTCATCTTCAACCAGATCTCCAAGGGCGGCACCAGCCAGCTCCACGGAACGGCCTACGACTACCTCCAGAACAACGCTTTGACCGCATACAATTACGCGTTCGGCGCTACTCCCCAGCAACTGGGGCCGATCCCGTTTCTGCGTTACAACAACTTCGGCTTTTCGGTTGGCGGCCCGATTCTGAAGAAGAAGATGTTCTTCTACTTCGACTACGATCAGATTGTCGACCACGGCAACGATAGCGGTTTCAGTAGCGTTCCAACCACCGGTGTGATGGCCGGAAATTTTAACACCCAGGCGCAGACTATCTACGATCCAACCACGCAGGTCATGGCGATCGATTCCAAGGGAAACCCTTACCCGATCCGGCAGAGCTTTGCCAGTGAATATCCTGCGCTGGGAAACGCGATCCCCAGCGGTCTGTTCGATGCGGTCGCGTCAAAGTTTCAGCAGTTTTATCCGACGCCGACCAGCCATGTTATCGGAGGCGCGTTTGTTTCGCCCAACGGTACGAACTCTGAGGGAGTGCCGCAAAATAACTTCTACGACAGCCAGCAGCAATCCTCGCCGTATCGGAAGTTTTTTGGCAGGTTGGACTATGACGTTACGGCCAACAACCGTATAACGATGTCCGATACGCAGAGCGATACTCCGCAGATTTACCCGAGCACGGTGACGGTCTGCCCCGTCGGTTGCCAGTCCGGCGACGTGGACAATAACAACGCCCAGGTCACCGACGTGTGGAACATCAGCGCGAGTACCATCAACGAAGCCAGAATGGGCTTCACCAGCCAGTTGAACTTTTTTCAGGACCGCGCCCTGAACCACGGCTATGCGGCGCAATTGGGTTGGCAGTTTGCCAAGGCTGATGACTTCCCGGCGATCAACTTCACCGGCGGCTCGTATCCGTACGCGTGGATCGATCCCAGTTCCAACTCCGTGTACAAAGAGTTCACGTGGGATCCCTCCGACGTGGTGACCATGATCCGCGGCAAACACATTTTGCACTTCGGCGGAGAACTTTTGATGTACCAGAACAACTCCACGGCCTGGGGCAACACCAACGCCGGTACCTTGTCCTTCACCGGGCAGTACACGCAGCAATGGGCCGTCGATCCCAAGACCGGCGTCGCCGCGCCGGTTGCCGGAACGGGCATGGAGTACGCAGACTTCCTGCTGGGCTATGCACAAAGTTGGAACGCGGGTATCTCGCCCGAGTATGGTGCGCGCCTGAAGACGCCGCAGGTGTTTGTTCAGGACGATTGGAAGGTGCGCCCGAATCTCACGCTGAACCTGGGTCTCCGCTACCAGATCATGCATGGCTGGAATGAAATCCACAACAATGAGTCCAGCTTCGACCCGACTGTGAATAACCCGGCTACCAATACGCCAGGCGCTTATTGGTTCGGCACCACCCACGCGAATGGTCGCACGTCCCTGCAAGCCAATACTTTCAATACCTGGCAGCCGCGCGTAGGCTTCTCTTGGGCGCGCGATCCCAAGACCGTGTTGCGTGGCGGGTTTGGGCTCTATTCCTATACCTGGAGTCTGGATACCTACGGCGGAAACAATACCAGCTACGGAATGGGCGCGGAAATCAGTTCTTCAGGCAACGACTCCGACCAGACCAATGGCATCACTCCGATCACCAAACTCGACGGAACCGGCAACGTCTTTGGGACCACGACCCCCCTGCCTTTCACGCAGGCGTCTACGTCTCCCGCTGCCTACAACGGCCAGGGAGTTGGCTATATCCAATACCACACTCCGGTCCCCAGAATTATGCAATGGAACGTCTCGGGGCAGCGCTCGCTCAACACGAATGTTGTGGTCGAGCTTGCCTACGTGGCCAGCCACGGATCTGGTCTGAACTTCGCTACCGATTTAAATCAAGTACCCCAGGCTTTGCTATCGCCCAACGATGCACCGACGGGACGCCCCTATCCAAACTTCCAGAGCCTCTCCGGCAGCACCAACAACGCCATCTCCAATTACAACTCGCTGCAGGCGTCCATCACCAAGCGCATGACCAACGGCGTGAGCTTCAGCTTCAACTATGTCTGGTCGCACATGCTGGACGACATGGATTCGTCGGGATGGGGAAGTCGCGCTGGACCGCAGGATTTCCAAATCGCCAACGACCCCGCGGCGAATTACAGCAACTCCAACTTCGATGTCCGACACGCCTTCAAGGGTTATGCGGTCTACGTGCTTCCCGTCGGCAGGGGCCAGAAATTCCTGAACGGCAGCCGGGCGCTGGACGCAGTGATTGGCGGCTGGCAAATTTCCGGCACGATGGTTATCTCTACCGGAAATCCGTTTAGCGTGACGAATGGCCAAAACAACACCTATGCGCAGGCGGGCACGTCGTTTCCCAATTGGGTTCCGGGAGCCGGCTACAAGCCGGTCGACCGGAGCATCTCCAACTGGTTTCTCCCTGAGGCGTTTTCTCAGCCGGCGAATGGAACCTTCGGCGATGTAAGAAGAAACAGCCTTTATGGGCCGGGATTGAACGTGTTTAACCTCTCCGGCAGCAAGACTTTCTCTTTGCCGTGGGAGCGCGTCAAAATCCAGTTTCGCTGCGATGCCCAGAACGCATTCAACCATCCCAGCTTCGGAGTGCCGAGCGATGCCAGCCTTGGCGGTTCTAACGGCCCCGGCACGCCTTATACGACTGGTAACACCGTGATCAACTCAACGACCGTTAGCGGTCGAAACGTGCAGCTTGGGCTTCGGCTCACGTTCTAGCTTTGGTCGATTGGTGGCCTCCCTTGAAGAGACGGCGATTTTCGCCGTCTCTTCTTTTTTGCTTCATACTCTATGATTTGCCAGCGATAGAATCTGGATGGTTCAGTCTGGATGGCCCCGAATGATTGCGAAGCTTGGAATTATCTGCGCCGGGTTCGTATTGATGCTGGGCGTTGCGTTGTGTTTCTCTCAGGCGACCGGGCACGAACAGGAAGCCAAGCAGGGGGACAAGCAGCAGGAGTTTGCGATGCACATCGAAAAGGCAAACGGCTACCTCCGGGAGAAGAAGCCGGCGCTGGCGATTCCGGAGTTTGAGGCCGCGGTGGCCATCGATCCTGAAAATGTGGATGTGCAGGCCAACCTTGGCGTTCTGTTGTTCTTCCAGGGGAAGGCAGCTGATTCTATTCCTCACTTTCGCGCCGCATTGGCTGCGCGCAAACTTGCCGGGCTCAAACTTGCTGGAGCTCAAGAAGAGCGGCAACCTGGACTGGCGAAGATTCAAGGGCTGTTGGGAATGGCCGAGAGCCGGACGCTGGATTTTGCCGATGCGCGCAATGACATGGAAGCCGCTTTCCCCTTGCTGAGCGACCCGCGCTTTCAGCTGCAACTTGGTCTGGAGCTGGTCGGGCTCGATACCGAAAGCGGCGACCTGGACAAGGCCGCGGCTGTGATCGCGCAGTTGCGGAAGGCAGACCCCGACAACGCGGAAGTCCTCTATGCGGCTTACCGCACTTATTCCGATCTGGCGGGCGAATCGATGCTTGCGCTGTCACTGGCTGTGCCGGACTCCGCGCAAATGCATCAGTTGTTGGCTCATGAGGATATCCGGCAGGGAAATACAAACGCTGCGATTGCGCAATATCGGAAGGCGATTGCCATCGATTCGCATCTTCCGGGAGTTCATTTCGAATTGGCGGAGCTGCTCCATACTTCGGCAGACGAGACCGTAAAGAAAGAAGCCGAAAAGGAATACCACGCTGCGTTGCTGGAAAATCCGCAGGGCGAGAAGCCGATTCTCAGGCTGGCGGAGATTGACTGGCGAAAAGGAAACACCGAGCGGTCATACGAGGAATACGCCGAAGCCGTCAAGCTGCAACCCGCCGATGCGGATGCGAAGCTGGGATTAGCCAAGGCCTTGACTGACATGAATCAAGCGGACAAGGCGCTGCCGCTGCTTGAAGATGCCGTGAGACTGGAACCTACCAATGCCACCGCGCACTTCCGCCTGGCGACGCTCTACCGGAAGATCGGGCGTGTGGACGATGCGAAGCACGAACTGGAGCTCTACCAGAAATTCAAGGACATGAAAGAGAAGCTGCGTGCGCTGTATAAGGAATTGCAGGTTCAGCCCGCGGAAATCGGCGCCGCCGAACAGGATGACCAGGACGACCGGTAGGAGATGAGCAAGGCAGGTTGAAATCCAACCATCCGGCCTTGAATGCGCCCCGGTGCGCCCCTCATGAGTATGGCAATCGAAGCAACCCCAAGTCGTCTGCGTGTGATCCTGCTTGCGGCGGCGCTGTTTGCTGTCGGAGTGGCTGCTGTTTGCGCGCAGAACACGGGCCATCCCGCCGAATCGCCTGTGATGCAACAATTTCACCAGGCGCTCGGCTTGGCAAAACAGGGCGACCGGACGGGGGCAATGAATGTTGTTCTCCGCTTGCTTGCGCTGCATCCGGATTTTTCGCCAGGGCTCAAGCTGAAAGGCATGTTGCTGGAGGAGTCAGGCCACACCTCCGAGGCGGCGGGGGCCTATGAACAGGCTCTGAAGCTTGCGCCGAACGATGGCGACCTGCTGTTGAAGGTCGGGATCGCGAAGCTGACCTCGGGACAAAAAGAAGATGCCATCCGGCTGCTCGAGCATTGCGTCCGGATTCTTCCTGGCGACGGGGACGCACAGTTCTATCTTGCCCAGGCCTATCACCTGAATGGTCAGGACGGTTTGGCGCTCCGTGCTATCCGGCTGAGTTTGAAAGCTGAGCCCGACAATGCCTCGGTGTGGCAGAAGTACGGCGAACTGCTATGCGGCACGGGAGATTGCGACGCGGGGCTGAAGTGGCTGCTCAAGGCACAGCACGCTGATGCTACGCTGCCGCGGATTGATTACGACATTGCGGCGACCGATTTCAAATTGATGGATCTTGCCGGCGCCTCGCAATATGCCGCCCGCGCGGTGGAATCCCAGCCCAACGATGCGACCAGCTTGCGGCTGCTGGCTACGGCGGATGTGAAGCTCGGCCAGTGGCAAGATGGCAAGCACGCGTTTGAGCGCATCCTCGCGCTCAATGCTGACGACGCGGAGTCGCTGTTGGGTGTTGGCCAATGTGAACTGGAGCTGAAGAACTATCCGGCCGCCGTCGATAATTTGCAATCAGCGTTGAGGCTCGACCCCACGCGGCTGTTGGCGCATTTCTACCTGTCACGGGCGTTTGCCGCGATGGGCAAGACCGAGGACGCGCAGCATGAGGCGGCACTGCATCAGTTGATGATGGAACAGATGACGTTCGTCCGGTCGGTCGAGAGCGAGGAACGGGAAGCCCCCATCAAGGCTGAGGCCCGTCAATTGCTGGCAGGGCATCGCGAAAAGGACGCGTTGCAACTCTATCGCGAGCACTTCAAGGGATCCGCTGCTACTGCAGCGGATGCGTACGTGTTTGTGGGGAAACTATATCTGTTCATGGGAGACACTGACGATGGGCTGCGCAGTCTTCATCACGCGCTCGAGCTTCAGCCGACCGTTCGCGGCGCTCATACTTATGAGGGAATCCTGGCGCTGAAATTGGGCGACCTGAGCCGGGCAGAGAATGAGTTTAAAGCGGAACTCGGAAACGATCCGAACTATCAGCTGGCGATCGCGGAGATGGGCGAGGTCCGTTATCACCAGGGGCTCTATTCGGATGCTGCGGAAGAACTGGCGAAGTCCAAAACCACGACTCCGGAGTTGCTTTACATGCTTTGCGATTCTTACTTTCGCACGGGAAACGTGTCGGATGCCGATTTGACTGCCGAGACCCTGGCGGCGTACGGGAGAAACAGGCCTGAGGTCATGAAGGAACTGATCGAACTTCTTCTCCACAATGGGCAAAGGGAGCTGGCGCAGCGTCTGTCGGCCAATCTTGCGCAAAAATAAATTTGGCACGATTCATGGTGAGGCGCTTTCTATCACGGTGAGGATCTGATCTGGTTTCACGTTTTTCAAAATCTGCCTGATACCGCTTGGCCATGTGAGTTCGATGGTTTCTACGACGGCGGCGGAGCCCAGCCCGAAGTGAACGCGCTTATCGCTCGAAGAGTTGTAGCTCACCGCGGTTGTCGCCTGGTTATACTGTGTGCCCAGAGAAGTTGTAACTTTCACCTTTGTGCCCAGACCGTCGCGGTTGGATTTGACTCCGACCAGTTTCAGAAGGATCCAGTGGTTGTGGCTGCTGGTGTTCTGAGTGCCGGAACGGTTCATCCATATCTCTGGCGGGCCATTGAGAACCGTCACGACCACGTCGATCATGCCGTCGTTGTTGAGATCGCCGAAGGCAGCGCCGCGATGCGCAGCCGGAACGGAGAAGGACGCTCCGGCATTTGCGCTCAGATCCTCGAAAGTCAGGCCACCCTTGTTGCGAAACACCTGATTGGGAAGCGCAAAGGGCCGGTGCGCCAGCGCCATCGCGTTGTCCAGAATATCGGCGTTGGCAGTGAACAAGTCTTTGTTTCCGTCATTGTCGAAATCAAAAATCCCCACTCCCCATGCTGTTGAGCGGCTGGTCAACGCGCTCAGTCCTGCCGCGCTGCTGACATCCTGAAACTGACCTCCTCCAAGATTCCTATAGAGCGGAAAGCCTTCCCGGAACATCGCAGTCTCAAAAATGTCTGGCTTGCCGTCGTTGTCGATGTCGCGGAAATCCGCACCCATTCCAGCAATCGCGTTGCCGTATACGTTGTAGGCAACCCCGGCCAGCAAGGCGACGTTGGTGAAAGTCCCATCTCCGTTGTTGTGAAGGAGATAATTCTCGAAAGTGTCGTTGGAGACGAAGATATCGGTAAATCCATCGTTGTCGTAATCGGCAAACGCTAAGCCCATGCCTTTGCCAACGTATTTGGAAATGCCGGACTGTTCGGAGACGTCCGTAAAAGTTCCGTCACCATTGTTGCGGTAGAGAATGTTCGGCATTCCCAGAAAATCGACTGGAGAGCAGTAGGCAGGAAGGCCCTGCTGCATGCAGGGAGTTGCAGCCTTGATGTTGTAATTGAGGTAGTTCACCACAAAAAGATCGAGCCGCCCATCGTTGTTGTAATCGAACCATCCCGCAGCGACAGACCACGCCTTGCCGAGCTTGGGGACGATGCCTTCGACTCCTGCTTTTTCGGTCACGTCGGTGAAGGTGCCGTCGCCGTTGTTGTGGAAAAGCTGGTTACGGTTGACGCCGGTCACGTAGAGATCCACAAATCCGTCGTTGTCGTAGTCGCCGGCGGCTACTCCCATCGAATAACCGATACCCTGCAGGCCGGCTTTCTCGGTTACATCGGAGAAGGTGCCGTCTCCGTTGTTGCGGAAGAGGCGGTTTGAGTAACTGGGATCGCTCTTCTCCAGCGAAGGGATGGCTGCGCCGTTGGTAAAGAAGATGTCCAGCAAACCGTCGTTGTTGTAATCGAAGAGAGCGACTCCGCCGGTCATGGTTTCGAACGTGTAGCGCTGGGGGCTGACGCTGTTCTTGAGTTTGAACTTGATTTTCGATTGTTCGATGGTGTTCTCGAATTGGATTGCGGCAACGGCCGGCACTGCCTTATCCGCTGGCTCTTTGCCGGGAGCGGCCCGGCGGGGCTGGATTGCCTGATGGGGCAGAGGAACCGGCGCCGGCGGCGGCGTTTGGGAGCGCAGACTGGGAACGCTGCATAGCAGGCTAAGGGAGAGCCAAGCGAGAACGATTCCGCGCGCGGCGCTTCTCGAATGGGCGCCGGGGATGCTCGCGATAGCTTCCCGCTTGAGATTCGGCAGATGCCTGCGCCGATTTAGCTCCATAGCCATACAGCTTAGCAGCCCGTGATTCGAGCAGCGGACTTTCTGCAAAGCGGGCGACTGTCGCCGCGTGCCAATCTTTGTGGCGCCTTGCGACGGCATCGCAGTTACAATCCCTTGCTGAGGAGCAATTCATGAAAAATCTAAGGGGATGGGCGTGGGCGGTGCCGGAGCTAATGACCGGGGGAAGAGTATTCGCGCTAACGATATTGATGCTAATGCTTTCTACACTTGCGTATTCCGAACAGAAGAACTCTGCGGACAAAGCTGCGTCGGTTCAGTCTTTTCTGGGACGGTGGGATTTGACCCTGAAGACTCCGCTCCGCGAATATCCCTCGTGGCTGGAGATCACCCAGGAAAATGGGCAGCTCAAAGCTCGCTTCGTGAGCCGTTGGGGAAATGCCCGGCCGCTTCCGAAAATCGAAATCTCGAATGGTACGATCACGTTCGTTTCTCCCAAAGAAGAGGAAGACAGGAAAGACGACATGGTCTTTCAGGGTAAGCGCTCGGGGAAGATGCTGGTAGGGACAACGACCGGGCCCGACGGGGCTGCGTGGCAGTGGACTGGCGAGAGAGCGCCATCCCTCAAGAGAAAGAGCGATCCGAAGTGGGGGAAGCCGATGCAGTTGTTCAACGGAAAAGATCTGAGCGGGTGGACGACAAGCGATCCGGCGGCAACGGCAAAATGGAAGGTGGAGAACGGAACGCTGGTGAGTCCCGGACACGGGGCGGAACTGATCACTGAAGCCAAGTTCGAGGATTTCAAGTTACACGTCGAATTCAATAGCGCACCGGGATCGAATAGCGGTGTCTACCTTCGTGGTCGGTATGAACTTCAGATCGAAGACGATCCCGAGCCGGAGGGGCCAACTATGCGCACTGGCGGCGTGTATGGCTTTCTGGCTCCCACGCCGGAACAGCCGCGCAGGCCGGGAGAATGGCAGACCTACGACATCACGCTCGTGGGGCGAGTGGTGACGGTTGTACAAAATGGTCAGACCATTATTGACCGGCAGGAAATCCCGGGCATCACAGGCGGGGCTTTGGATAGTCACGAAGGACTGCCGGGGCCGATCTATTTGCAGGGCACCGAGGCCGGGCACGTCACTTTTCGGAATATCACGATTACGCCAGGGAAGTGAGCCAGCGGGAAGAAAGTGTCCCACTGGGCAACCGGTGTCCGAAAGATTTATAACGCAGAAGACTTTAGCTTCGGGCGCTTTGGCGCTGACAAATTTCTGCTCGACTGGTTTCGGCGTGGACTCGCTCCGCCGAGCACCAGTTCGCAAAGACGGTCGACAAAGTCAGGAGTCAAACTGTCGTGCCGTATGAGGAAGCGCATGTAGATAGGTCCGTAGAGCGAATCGAGGAGCAGGTCCAGGTCCTGGTCTGGTCGGAGTTCGCCGCGTAGAATCCCGCGGCGGAGCGTGGCGTAAGCCTCTCGCCGGCGTGGCCAGAGGAAGCGTTCGCGGAAAGCGGCGATAAGATCACGGTCGCTCTGGCCTCCGCCAAGAATGGCGGAAACAATGCGTCCACGTGGGCTGCGAAAAATCTTGATGAGCTGACGCATTTGCTGGCTCATGTCCGTAAGAACGAAGCCGGTATCAGGGAAGTGGAGTTTGCGGGTGGCACTGCTGGCGAACGCGTCGGCGATAAGAACGGCCTTGTTCGGCCACCAACGATAAACCGTTGCCTTGCCAACGCCCGCATTTGCCGCCACGGCTTCTATGGTGAGGTCGGAAAAGCCATTTTCACCCAGAAGTTTCAGAGTGCTGCGCAGGATAGCCAGGCGGGCGTGTTCACTACGCGGACGACCAGGGGAACGCTTGCGACTGCCTCCACTGCGTATGCCACGAGCCGCGGGCTTCTGGCGCATGTTCCCACCCTACCATATAATAATTAAGTTAGACTTTAGAATCCAATACGATCAGTATCGAATCTAAAATCAAGTTCGCAGGGTCCCTTCAGCATCTGTGCAGGGATCTTCTTTTTTATCCGAACTCTGTATTCGAATCTGAAGCGGTGCCTAGCCGATGTGGATTGTTGCTTTAGCTCTCCGGCGTCCCTACACATTTGTTGTGATGGCGCTCGTCATCATTCTTCTGACGCCGATCACGATCCTGCGTACGCCCACGGATATTTTTCCCGATATCGATATCCCGGTGGTCTCGGTGGTTTGGTTCTATGCTGGGATGTCGCCCCAGGATATGGCCGACCGCATCGTGGCCAATTCCGAACGCGGGATCACGACCACGGTCAACGACATCGAGCACATGGAATCCCAGTCGGTGTACGGGCTGGGCGTGATCAAAGTATTTTTCCGCCCGGGCACGAACGTGCAGGGAGCCATCGCGCAAATCACGGCCATCGGGCAGACGACCGTGCGCCAATTGCCGGTCGGCACCACGCCGCCGCTGATCATCTCCTACAGCGCTTCTACCACGCCCATCATTCAGCTGGGATTGAGCAGCAAGACCTTGCCCGAACAGCAACTCTTCGATCTTGGTCAAAACTTCCTGCGTAATTTTTTAGCGACGGTCCCGGGTGCAGCGACGCCTTATCCCTACGGAGGCAAACTTCGCCAGATTCAGGTGGACCTGGATTTGCCGAAGCTCCAGTCCTACGGGCTTTCGCCCAATGACATCGTCAACGCGGTCAACGCGCAGAACCTGATTCTTCCCACGGGCACGATCAAGCTGGGTCCGCTG
The DNA here is from genome assembly GCA_050014115.1 of Candidatus Sulfotelmatobacter sp. Lineage (GTDB taxonomy): Bacteria > Acidobacteriota > Terriglobia > Terriglobales > Acidobacteriaceae > Sulfotelmatobacter. Next base: position 26,535 of record JBEKDY010000010.1, read on the forward strand.
GAATATAACGTCGAGATGAACGGAACGCCGCAGACCATCGCGGAATTGAACGACTTGCCCGTCAAGACCGTCAACGGTTCTACGCTTTACATGCGCGACGTAGCGCATATCCGCGACGGTTTCGCTCCACAGACCAATATTGTGCGGCAGGATGGGAATCGCGGCGCGCTGATGTCGATCTACAAGAACGGCAGCGCGTCGACCCTGCAGATTGTCGCAGGCGTCAAGAACATCGTCGCGCAGGCGGCACAGAGCCTTCCGCCGGAACTGAAGATCACTGCGCTGTTTGACCAATCTTTATTTGTGCGCGCCTCCATTCAGGGCGTGTTGCGCGAAGGGTTGATTGCTGCAGCTCTCACTGCGGTGATGATCCTGATCTTCCTGGGCGATTGGCGCCCGACCATCGTTATTTCCATTTCCATTCCGCTCTCCATTTTTGTTTCGATCATCGTGCTGGGCGCTATTGGCCAGACTATCAACATCATGACCCTGGGAGGGTTGGCGCTCGCGGTGGGCATCCTGGTTGACGATGCGACCGTGGAGATTGAAAACATTGAGCGCAATCTTGCCATGGGCAAGGAGATGAGGCAAGCGATTCTGGATGGTGCGCAACAGATCGCGGTGCCCGCCCTCGTCTCGACGCTCAGCATCTGCATCGTGTTCGTGCCCATGTTTTTTCTGACGGGCGTGGCGAAGTTTCTGTTCGTGCCGCTGGCTGAGGCAGTCAGCTTCGCCATGCTGGCCAGTTACCTGCTTTCGCGCACACTCATTCCCACCCTTGTTATGTACATCATGCGCGGACACGAGCACCGCGCGGAGGCTCCCAAGTCGTTTCTGGGCCGCTTTCAGCGCGGCTTCGAACGGAAATTTGAAGACTTCCGCCGCAGCTATGAACAGCTGCTGGAAACCACTCTTGAACATCGAGGGGGCTTCGTAATCTGTTTTCTGGCCTTCTGCTTATTGTCGCTCGGGTTATTTTCGTTTCTGGGAGAAGACTTCTTCCCCCAGGTAGATGCAGGACTTCTGCGCCTGCATGTGCGAGCGCGCCCTGGGTTGCGGGTGGAGGAGACAGCACGGCTCAGTGATCAAATCGAAGCGGTTCTGCGAGAGGAGATTCCCGGGAATGAATTGCAGACAATCCTTGACAACATCGGCCTGCCCAACTCTGGAATCAACCAGTCCTACAGCTCGAACGGAACCATTGGCAGCAGCGATGTCGAGATCCTGATCGGGCTCGACCCCGAGCATCACCATCCGACGGCTGGGTACATCCGGCGTCTGCGCGAGGTGCTGCCCCAACGCTTTCCCGGAGTAGAGTTTTTCTTCCAGCCGGCCGATATTGTTACGCAGATTCTGAACTTTGGTCTGCCTGCCCCCATCGATGTGCAGGTTGTCGGCACCGACGTGCAAAGCAGTTATGCGATTGCGCAGCAGATCGCAAACAAGATGCGGCACATTCCCGGAGCGGCTGATGTGCACGTGCAGCAGTTGCTTTCCCTGCCCACGCTGCACTTGGATATTGACCGCACCCGAGTCACTCAGGTTGGGCTGACGGCGCGCGACGTGGCACAGAGCGTGCTGGTTTCGCTGAGCGGCAGCTTTCAGACCTCGCCGAATTTCTGGCTGAACCCGCGCAACGGAGTTACTTACTCGATGGCGGTGCAGTCGCCGCAATACCGCATGACCAGCATGCAGGACCTGATGACCATCCCGGTAAACTCACCGCAGGGCTCGCAATTAATGAGCAACCTGGTGCAGTTGACTCCGGTCGCGCGAGCCGCAACCGTGAATCACTACAATGTGCAATCGGTCATCGACGTTTACGCCAGTACGCAGGATCGGGACTTGGGCGCTGTGGCAGCGGAAACCGACAAAGTGCTCAAGACCTTCGACGGAAAATTGCCTCGCGGCACGCATATCGTGGTGCGCGGGCAGGTTGCGACCATGAGGTCGTCGTTCTTTGGCTTAGGCGTAGGGCTGGCCGGCGCCATTCTGCTGGTCTATTTATTGATCGTGATCAATTTCCAGTCGTGGCTCGATCCGTTCATCATCATTGCGGCCTTGCCGGGGGCGTTGGCGGGAATTTGCTGGTTCCTGCTGTTGACCCGCACAACGTTAAGCGTGCCGTCGTTGACCGGCGCGGTCATGTGCATGGGCGTGGCTACGGCCAATTCGATTTTGATGGTCAGCTTCGCGCGAGAACAGATGGACGAAGGGATTCCGGCCTTGCAGGCCGCGGTTGCGGCCGGTTACACGCGCATCCGCCCGGTGCTCATGACCGCGCTGGCCATGATTATAGGAATGGTGCCGATGGCTTTGGGTTTTGGGGAAGGCGGCGAGCAGAACGCGCCGCTGGGCCGCGCGGTGATTGGCGGATTGTTGTTTGCTACGGTTGCAACTTTATTTTTCGTTCCGAGCGTGTTTGCCATATTCCATGGACGGCGGGAATCCAGGCTGGCCCGCCAGGAACAGGCCCCGGAAACGTAATAGGGTTTCGCAGAAATCGGAGTGGAGCATGAGCGCAGAAAACGAATCCAAACCAAAGTCGCCAGATGTGCCGCGGAGCGAGCCGAGCGGTAACGCCCAACCGTCACAGCAAGGCGAGGGCGAGCCGCAACATGCGTTGAGTGCGCAGGCCCAACGTGACGAGGAAATTGCGGCGATCCAGCAGCATGCCCGGCACCAGCCGCCGGGGATCCAGAAACCGCCTGATGTTCCGCCTGCGCCGCCGGGCAAAGCTCTCACGATCGTGGGGGTGCTGTTACTGATACTGCTGCTTGCTGGAGCGCTTACCCTGTGGAGCCGCGCGAGTCATGAAAGTGCGCTGGCGAAGGAAACCGAACGCAGTACGGTGCCGACTGTGGCCATTGTCCACCCTCTGGCCGAGAAGCCCGACGAGGATTTGGTTTTGCCGGGCTCGCTGCTAGCCTACGAGGAATCTCCCATCTACGCCCGCACCAGCGGCTACCTTTTGCGCTGGTACAAGGATATTGGCAGCCGAGTGACCGAAGGAGAGTTGTTGGCCAAGATCGACACCCCGGAAGTGGATCAGGAATTAAACCAGAGCCGCGCCGCGCGGGAGCAAATCGTGGCGGCGATGGATCTGGCGAAAATCAGCTCCGATCGCTGGGAGAACCTGCGCAAGACCGATTCCGTCTCGGCGCAGGAGGCTGACCAATATGCGAGCGCATACAAGCAGAGCCAGGCGAACCTCGCGGCCGCGGATGCGAATGTGCGGCGGCTCGAACAGTTGGAGGGCTTCAAGGACGTTTATGCGCCATTTTCCGGCGTGCTCACGCGGCGGAACGTGGATCCCGGCGCGCTCATCAACGCCGGAGCGGGTGCGGCCGGCAGGGAACTGTTTGACCTGGCGCGCGTCGATCCGCTGCGCGTTTACACCAGCGTTCCTCAGGCTTATGCGCCGTACATAAAGGTTGGCGCCGGAGCGACCATTACACTTCAGGAATTTCCCGGGCAGAAGTTCTCTGCGAAGGTGGCACGGACCGCGGAATCCATCGATCCGGTCACGCGGACGTTGCTAACCGAGGTCGATGTGCCTAACAAGGATGGGCGTCTCTACCCCGGTTCGTTCGGAGAAGTTCACTTCAAGGTGGGCTCGGATGTGAACAAGGTTACGGTTCCGGTTAACACGATGCTGTTTCGTGCCGAGGGCCCGCGCCTTGCGGTCATCGGTTCCGATGAGAAGGTGCAGTTGCGCCCGATCAATATTGGACGCGATTACGGTGCCACGCTGGAAATTCTTGGCGGTGTTTCTCCCGGTGACCAGGTGGTGGTGAACCCGGCAGATTCGCTGGAAGACGGGCAGCAGGTGAATGTGGCGCAGCCTGCGCCAGACCAACCGCAACAAGGTCAACCGTCGCCGGGTCAGAAGCAGGAGGGCGGCGCGAAGTGAAGCGGGTCGCAATCTCGGCCGCGGTTGCGCTGCTCGGCCTCGCCGCCGGATGCACGGTAGGTCCGCGTTACAGCCGGCCCGCGCCTCCCGTTCCGCCGCCGGATGCGTGGAAGACGCAACCGCCATGGCAAGAAGCCGCGCCCAAGGACTCAATCCCCAAAGGCGAGTGGTGGAAAATCTTCAACGATTCCGCGCTCGACGGCTACGAGCAACAATTGCTGCAGGCGAACCAGTCTCTGGTGGCCGCGCGCGATCGTCTGGAGCAGGCGCGTTCGTTAGCGCGGGTAGCCACTGCAGACATGTTCCCGCAACTTTCGGCGGACCCCAACGCAGTCCGAGAGCGCGGCTCCGCCAATCGTCCGCTGAACGGCGAGCAGCCCACCATCGTAAATGGCGTTCCGCAGCCAGTTTCTCCTTACACGCAGAGCGTTTATACAATTCCGTTCTCGCTGAGCTATGAAGCCGATCTTTTCGGACGAGTGCGGCACAACGTGGAAGCGGCCAACGCAACTTTGCAATCCACGGCGGCCGATCTGGCGAACGTGCAGTTGGTGCTGACCGCTGAACTTGCCGCCGACTACTTCACGCTGCGTGAGCTCGATGCCGAATATCAGGTGGTGCAGGAATCCGTGGGCTTCGAGCGCAAGGGGCTGGATCTGGTGAATAACCGTCACCAGGGCGGTATTGCCAGCGGACTGGAAGTTGCGCAGCAAGCCGCGTTGCTCGATTCCACTTTGTCGCAGCTGGCGCTGGTGCAACAATCGCGCGCGCAATACGAGCACGCCATCGCCGTGCTGGTGGGGCAGTCGGCTTCCAGCCTGAGCGTGCCGGCCGCGACGTTGCCAGCCATGCCGCCGCCGGTCCCGCTAGGAGTTCCCTCGGACGTGCTCGAGCGCCGGCCCGATATTTCCTCCGCTGAACGCTTGATGGCTTACCAGAACGCTCAGGTCGGCATCGCCCGCGCGGCGTTCTATCCGCACATCACTCTAAGCGGTTCCGGAGGATGGCAGAGTACGGACATTACGTCGCTGTTGAGCGCGCCCAGCCTTTTCTGGTCGCTGGGCGCGGATGCCCTGCAACCGATTCTGCAGGGTGGGCGGAACCGCGCCAACCTCGCCGCCGCACGATCCGCCTATGAACAGTCTGTGGCCAACTACCGGCAATCGGTGCTCACCGCGTTTCAGGAAGTGGAAGACGGCATCAGCAATCTGAGTACGCTTTCGCAGGCTCTCACCACGCAGGGTGCGGCGGTGGAGGATGCGCGCCGCGCCCTGACTATCGCCAACAATCGTTACATCGGCGGGGTCACCAGCTACCTCGACGTCATCACCGCACAGACTACGCTGCTGGCCAGCGAACGCCTGGAGACGCAGTTGCTCGGCCAGCGGATGGTCAGCTCCGTGTATCTGGTGAAAGCCCTCGGCGGTGGATGGGACGCCAGCGAAATCAAGGACCAGCGGGTTCGTCCGCAGGCGGGCCAGATTTTACAGCAGTGATCGTCGCGAGGCGTTTCCTTACCTGCGACCCGCTGCAACGTCATTCTTTATGCGGTTGATAAAGAGCTGAATAAAGACCCCCGATACCAGGCAACAGGCAAATCCTATCCACAACCAGAGCACATCTTTCTCTATCCCTCCAAGCCCGGTCACAAAAATGCTCAGAAGACTCATGACGGCAGTGAGAACAGTTTTCGCCGTTATGCCCCAGTCTCTGGTGGACGGGCGAATCTCTGACGGTGGTTGGCTAGACACGGGAGAATACTCCTTCGCGCTTGGAAAAATCGTAGGCTTAGACTGAGGGCAAGTCAACGTCGGCGGCTGAAACGGGATCGATGCTTACTGGGTGCGGCGGAGGGCGTTAGTACCTATGCGCTCGGACGACGAACCGCTTCGGCGCTGGACCGACAAAATAAAACGGGTAGCACGTCACCAGCGTAAGCGCGGATTCGGTGGAGTGAGCCAGAACGCTCTGGTCATCGTTGGCGACGACTTTCGCCCAATCGACTTCATAGCGCGACAGGCCACTCGCGGTCTGGAGCTGAATGTCGTCATTCTTGCGAATGTCTTTGAGTCCGCGGAAAAAAGTGTCGCGGTGCCCGGCGATTCCGACGTTCCCGTCTTCGCCGGGAAGTGGCGTGCCCGCGATGTGCCCGATTCCCAGGCGCAGAACTCGCGAGCTGGTGCCTTGCAGGACTGCCACTGACATTCCCAGCCTCGGGATATCCATTCGGCCTAGAACGTCTCCTTTCTTGATTGGTGTCTTGGGCTGGGTTTGCGGGCGTTCTTTTTCGAGCAGGATTTCGTTTTCCAGGGAGCGTTTTGCGGAGACCTGGTAGAGCCTGGCTTCGAGCAGAGTGAAAGCTACGTAGCCAAGCAGGAGAATGCCGGTGATGAACAAGAGACGCTGAGTCCAGCGAAGAAGCGCTGGCTTGCGCGCTGAGTGATGCCATTTGATTGTGAGCTTCACGGCCGGTCGCCGGTTGCCTTCGCAGCCTGGGGTGACTGAGATGATGGCTGAGACGATGAAGGCGCGAAGTAACCGCTTCGAGTGCGCACCGTCAAGCGTCTGTGGTCCGGGGCGTTCGCTTTCACGAGTATGACGCGATAGGTTCCGTCGCGTTTCTTGTTGGTGGGGCTATAGGCGATGGTGTACTGGTTACGGATATCGCGAGCGATCCGTTCGCAGATGGGAGTAACGTCACTGAGTGACTCCGGCAGAAAGGCTTCACCGCCGGTTTCCTTCGCCAGGCGCTTGAGCACGCCGGGGTTGCGATCAGGATCCTCGTCATCGAAAATGCCAACGGTGTAGATGATTGCGCTTGACTGTGCTACTAGGGCCGTGATTTCCGCCAACTTGTGTCGGCTGGCGTTGTCGCCGCCATCGCTGACTATGATCAGCACTTTCTTGTCGCGATTCCCCATCTTCAGGTGTTCGAGAGCGACGGCAACCGCATCGTAGAGCGCCGTCTCGCCATCGGCCGCGACTCTCGACAGAGCAACTTGCAACTGAGCAGGCTGGTCTGTGAACGCGGTACTGGCGGGAAGTCCGAACGAGACTTTTTCGTTGAAGTTGACTACAAACATCTGGTCCTGCGGGTTGCTGGAGCGGGCAAATGCCATAGCAGCGGCGATCACGTCATGACGCTTCGGCGTCATGCTTCCACTGTTATCGACCACCAGTCCGACCGTGACCGGGACATCGTCGTGGCTGAAATACTTGATGGTCTGCAGCACTCCGTCTTCGTACACCTGGAAATCGTCTTTGTGGAGTCCGGAAACCAGAATGTTCCTGGGGTCTTGCGTGGTGGCGCGCAAGACCACTACGTCTACATCTACTTTGATGGCGTATTCGCCGCCCGGGCGGGTTTGGGCTGCGGCAGGTTCCTGGGCCTGAGTCCAACCCGACAACCCAATCGGCAGTGAAATCAGAAAGAGAAGTGCGGCGATAGAAGAAAAAAACTGTGGGCGCGGCGCGGATAGGGAACGTTGGGGCATCCGTGTTTCTTTCAGAGAGTCGTTATCTTTGCAGCGTATCTATAAACGAGTCCGGAACAACCGGACGAGCGCGATGCTTTGCGTCGTCCGGCATCCGGTCAACTTACAGGGACGGTCTTTCAAGAAGATCCCATCCCTGGCCTGCTTCAAAGGCCTGGTTCAAATGCTTCGCTTTGAGAAGGCTGAGAGAGCGAAGCCAGCGCCAATCGTCAGCAACCCAAACAGTGCAATCAGGGGCAGCGGACTGGCTGTCTTCGGCAGAGGATCGGCGGCAGCGACCATGACCGGTGCGGCGGCAGCTGGTTCAGCTGGTGGTGGTTCGACGACCGTGGCCAATTCGACTGATTCGCCGGTAGGGGCAACGGCCTCGATGGGCGCCGTTTTCAGGGTTTCGGGAGCCGCTGCCATCTCGTCCGAGGTCTCGAGCACGGGCTCATTGGTTTCTTTCGCTATCTCGAGAGCGCGCGACTTCGAGTATACAAACTCCTCGCCCCATGCATGTCCGGGGTAAAACCATGCTCGCAGAGCTTCCGGCTGTCCGGCGGGACGCTCGCGAAACGTGATGGTCGTCTTGTCCGTCGTTTTCAGGCGATAGTTCGGGATCGCCAGAACGGTGGTGAGGACCTGGGTTTCATCCTGATTGAAGATCTGGACGATGTGACGGTCGGATTGTGAATCGAGAACCTTGAAAACGTACGTTCCGGCCGGCAGGGTGTGAAGGCCGACGCCAGGAACTTCAACGGGGCCGCTGAAGGTGATGGTCGTCTTCCGGTTCCAGTCATCCGCGGAGGCTCTTGGAACTACAAGTGCGCAGAGCACTGCGAGGCATAATCCGATTCCTAACCCTTTAAACAGTTTCATGGTCTCTCCTGTATTTTTCTCCGACGAACTCGCACGGCGGTGGTGGTGTAGCGAGAACTCTTTGTGTTGTCGGGTTCACAAGAGATCTACAGCCGGAAGGCCGGCGGTTTCGAAAACCGTGGAAAGCTGTCCGAGGCTGAGTATCCGGCATCGGTGGCGTCGATACTGGTCAAAATTGATCGAAGCGCCTTCTATGGGACGGTTCTCATCTTTTCTAGTCGCTGACGTGCTACGGCTGACGCGTGCGGCTGGTGTGGGTGGAGATTTCCCCGCCGCGATGAAAACACGGTGGAGGAATGACAAAGTTTATGTCATTTTTGGCGTCTGCTTTTCTGGCTTCTGGTTTTCTCGGCGTCTCTCTGCGACTCGGTGGGTTTGAAAGCATTCAATTCTGTGCCGGTTTTAATTACAGCATCCCTGAAAAGTGAGTCAAAGTGCACAGACTTGAAGCCGGATCGGTGAAATTCTTACGTCGACACGCCGCACTTCAATCCACGCAGCCCGCAGCAGCAAGGTAGGACCGGGCAATCGAAGGATGATCTGGCAAGGTGGTTCAAAATGAGTAAGATCCGTTTAACAAGTAAGATCCGTTTCCTGTTGCTCGCACTTGTGATAATGGCCATACCGGCGGCCTCGTTCGCGCAGTTCGGCGTGGCGATCACGATTGCTCCTCCCGGGCTCCCTGTGTACGCCCAACCTATGTGCCCCGCGGACGGTTATTTGTGGACGCCCGGCTACTGGTCCTATGGGGACGACGGCTACTTCTGGGTGCCGGGTACGTGGGAGGAGGCTCCCGAAGCGGGTTTGCTCTGGACGCCTGGTTATTGGGGTTGGAACGACAACGCGTACTCCTGGAATGAAGGCTATTGGGGCACGAGCGTCGGCTTTTACGGCGGCGTCGACTACGGCTTCGGTTATGGTGGTCTCGGCTATCAAGGCGGATATTGGAATAGCGGAAACTTCTATTACAACCGCTCCGTCAGCAATGTGAACGTCACGAACATTCACAACGTTTACAGCAAGAGGGTCATCAACCGCACCGCGTTCAACCATGTCAGCTATAACGGCGGACGAGGTGGAGTCACGGCCCGCCCGACCGCGGCGGAAGAAACGGCGTCCCACGAGCAACATCGCGCGCCAACGGCACTGCAAACCGAGCACGTGCACGCAGCCAGCACCAACCACGCACTTTTGGCGTCGGTGAACCACGGTCGGCCGGCGATCGCAGCGACAGCCAAGCCGGGAGAGTTTAGCGGTCGTGGCGTAATAGCGGCGAAGAGCGCGGGAACACCTTACAAAACTACTGCGAACAAGGCAGCGGCGAACAAGGCATCCACGACGCGGTCGAACGAAAACAAGGCGGCTGCGAACAAGGAAGCCGCGACGCGGTCGAACGAAAACAAGGCGGCTGCGAACAAGGAAGCCGCGACGCGGTCGAACGAAAACAAGGCGGCTGCGCGGCTGCGAACAAGGAAGCTGCGACGCGGTCGAACGAGAACAAGGCAGCGGCGAACAGGGAAGCCGCGACGCGGTCGAACGAAAACAAGGCGGCTGCGAACAAGGAAGCCGCGACGCGGTCGAACGAGAACAAGGCAGCGGCGACAAAGGCGGCTCGTCAGCCGGCTCCGTCGGAGAAGCCGACTGCAACTCATGCGCAGGCTGCGCCGCGTCAGGCTGCGCCTAAGGCCGCACCTAAGCCCGCACCCAGGGCCGAAGCTGCACCTAAACCAGGGAGCGCGCCGCGCCAGCCAACCGTAGCTCGTGCGCAGCCTGCGCCTCGTCCAGCGAAGGAAGCGCCCAAAACCGAAGAGCGTCCTCGTCAGTGAACGAACCCGATGCAGCGCTCCCCGTTGCCTCGATCAAGCTCTGGCAACGGGGGAAGCTGGCAACGGCGGAAGGCAAGTCACAATTCGCAAAACGAGGAGGAACAACTAGTGAAACCCAGTACGCAAGACCGGACCGAGGGCAAGCTGCACGAAGTCAAAGGGAAGATCAAAGAGGAAGTCGGGAAGGCGACAAACAACCCCGATTTGGAAATCTCAGGGAACGCGGAGAAGAGTGGCGGCAAAGTTCAAAAATGGATCGGCAACGCTGAAAAAATCGTCGGCGAATAAGGCAACGGGAATCGCGCCACAATGTGGAGGCCGGGCGGCTCGAGGCAACGCTGTCCACGACGAAAGTTCGAAACCAAGAAACCTGGAAGAAGAACCTGGAAAAGGAGAACTTATGATGATGACACCTACACAAGCCAAGTGTGCACACCTGCCATGCAAGTGCGTGGCGCCGCCGGGCGAAAAATACTGCGGTCCAGTCTGTAAGGATGCGGGGTCGAAGGAAGTGGAGATTGCTTGCCAGTGCGACCACGGAGCTTGTCCGCTTACCGTCTGAGAACAGGGGCCCTTTGGTGCGCAGGCAGGAACCTTCCAAATGGAATCGCGACGTGAGCATGCGCCGGATCATGCTTCTGCTGTTGGTGGCGCCAGCACTGGCGTTGCTGGCAGGCGCGCAATCGCTGACTGATTCGGAAGGCTCCCCGGGCACGGTTGACAGCACAAGCCCCGCGCAGCCCGACCTGACCTACGTCCGCCCTTCAGAGAAAATCAGGCTCCACAACTACCTCTTCGATGCGTTTGGGCCCTATCCCATCGCCGGAGCTGCACTGGCGAGCGGCATCAACCAGGCTTATAACAGCCCCCCAGAGTGGGGTCAGGGTGCTGCCGGTTATGGCAGGCGATTCGGGTCCGACTTCGGCATCGCTGTTGTGACCACGACGACGCGTTACGCACTCGCCCACGCTTTTCGTGAGGACACGTTGTATTACCGCTGCGAATGCAAGGGAGTATTTCCGCGGCTGCGACATGCGCTGATTTCCACTTTTACGGGGCGGCGCGGCGACGATGGCCACCGCGTCTTTTCTTTCCCCGCTCTGGTCGCGCCTTACGCCGGCACCATGACGGCCGTCTATGCATGGTATCCCAATCGCTACGACGCCAAGGACGCATTCCGCATGGGGAACTACAGCTTGCTGGGGTATGCGGGGGAAAACGTTGCGTTGGAATTCATTTACAGCGGCCCTCACTCCCTGCTTTCTCGCATGCACCTGAATAATGGTCACGGAGCACCCGCTTCGGGGTCAACTCCGTGATTGATCAGAAATCCATGGCGGTCGCGAGCCTGGAAGCTCCGCTTCCCGAGCAGCCTGACTTTCTCACAGCTCCACTCACGTTAACTTCCACCAAGCGCGTGATCAACGATTTTCTGGAATGGTTCGGGGATCTCGGGATTTTTTTCTGGCAGGTGGCGCGCGCCGCGGTGACACCGCCATTTGAATTCCACGAATTATTTCTACAGCTCGACGAGATTGGATCCAAATCTCTTCCCCTGGTGGCTTTGGCCGGCGCCGCCACCGGCGTTGTACTTTCTTTGGAAGCGCGTTACAGCCTGACTCGATTCGGGGCGAAGTCGCTGCTTCCTGCGGCCATCGTATTTTCCGTTATGCACGAGACTGGCCCAATCATCACGGGCCTGGTGGTGAGTGGTCGCGTGGGCGCGGGTATTGGCGCGGAGTTGGCGTCGATGAAAGTGACCGAGCAGATCGACGCCATCGAGGCTTCCGCGGTAAACCCCTTCCGGCTGCTGGCGGCCACCCGCATCCTGGCTTGCATCCTGATGCTGCCGCTGCTGACCCTTGCCGCCGACTTGTCCGGTCTGTTCATGGGCTGGGTTACGCAGGCCCTGGTTGAGCCGCTTTCGCTGCATCAGTTCATCAGCAGCGGTTTCAAGAGCGCCACGTTCAACGATTTCCTTCCTCCTACATTCAAGACCGCGGTGTTCGGTCTGATCATCGGGCTGATCGCGTGTTTTCAGGGAATGCGGACCGAGGGAGGCGCCGCGGGCGTGGGGCGCGCGGCCACCAGTTCGGTGGTGCTGTCTTCGCTGTTCGTAATCTTGGCGGATGTCGTGCTGGTAAAGCTCATTCTTATATTTTTCCCGTGAGCGTTTTTTCTGTGACATGTTTTTGTGACATGGATTTCTGCGGCATGGTTTGAACCAGGCGCGAAATAATTATGGATACAGCTACCATCGATCAAGTCGAGAGCAAGCAAGGGCAGGCCGAGAGAGACGGCAACGCGCCGGTTGTCGCCGTCGCGGACTTGCATAAGTCCTTCGGAACTCAGACGGTCCTGAACGGGGTCAGCCTGGCCGTGAAGCGCGGTGAAACACTGGCGGTGCTGGGGCGCAGTGGCACGGGCAAAAGCGTTCTGCTGAGGCTCATCATCGGACTGGAGAAACCCGACTCGGGATCGATTCTGCTGCATGGGCAGGACATCGCCGGCCTGGCGCTTGACCAGATGGGCGAGATCCGGAAGAAGATGGGTTTTCTGTTTCAACATGCCGCGCTTTACGATTCCCTCACCGTCGAGCAGAACGTGGCATTTCCATTGCAGCATCACAAAAGAGAGATGACGAAGTCCGAGCGGGGCGACCGCGTTCACCAACTGCTGTCGGAAGTAGGAATGGAGGACGCGCTCGCAAAGATGCCTTCGGATATCTCGGGCGGCATGCAGAAACGCGTTGGGCTGGCACGCGCGCTGGCTCTAGAGCCGGATATTCTGCTGCTCGACGAACCTACCGCTGGACTGGACCCCATCAGTTCCGGCGAGATCGACGACCTGGTGCTGAAGCTCCAGCAGGAACATCACATGGCGTCCATCGTGGTGACGCACGATCTGCACAGCGCAAAGACGATTGCCGACAGGCTGGCCCTGCTCAACGAGGGGAATGTGGTGATCGAAGGCAGCTTTGAAGAATTGCAGAAAAGCGACATTGAGTTTGTCAGGAAATTTTTGAAGCATTCGTAGGAGGATATATGTCGAGAGCGGCTCGGCTCGGAGTTTTCATTGTTGCGACACTGGCAATTCTAGTGTCCGGTATCTTCCTCATCGGAGGCAAGCAGTATCTGTTCCGTTCGACATACACGTTGAGAGCTCAATTCGAGAACGTGGTGGGACTGGATGCAGGCGGCGATGTGCGGGTAGGCGGGGTTCACAGTGGGACCATCCATAGCATCGTATTGCCGAACAAGCCTGGCGAAAAAGTCACGGTAACGATGGATCTCGACAAGACGACGCACGAGATCGTCAAACAAGATTCCGTCGCTACCATCGAAACCGAGGGATTGTTGGGCAATCAGTTCCTGGCGATCTCGTTTGGATCGGCGGGATCAGGTGAGGTGCAGGATGGCGATCTCATCGCCAGCCAGCCGCCACTCGAAATGGCCGAGCTGCTGCAAAAGGCGAGCGGCCTGTTGGACGGCGCCCAGCAAGCCATCCAGAATGCGACCAAGGCGACGGCGAATCTGGATTCGATCAGCGCCAAGATCGATAAAGGGGAGGGAACTGCGGGAGCGCTGGTGAACGACAGGCAGCTTTACACCAACCTCGAAAAGACGTCGAGCTCCATGCGCGACACCATGGTCCAGGCGCAAGCCGGGGTTACCGACTTCCAGGAAAATATGGAAGCCATGAAGCACAACTTCTTAATACGCGGATTCTTCAAGAGCCGCGGCTATGAGGATTCCGCAGAGCTGGCCAAGAACGAGATTGAAAAGCTCCCGGAAGGCGCGCCCACCAAGGAGTTCACCTACTCGGCGAAGCAGCTCTTCGACAAGCAGGATTCGGCGAAGCTGAAAAACCAGAAATCTCTCAACGCCGGCGGCGAGTTCCTGGCGAATAACCAATTCGCGTTCGCCGTGGTCGTGGCATCGGCGGGCATGGAAGGCGACACGCAAAAGGACTTGGTGCTGACGCAAGCCCGGGCGATGGTGGTGCGCCAGTATCTGGTGGAAAACTTCGGATTTGACGATAGTCAACTCAGAACTCTGGGAATGGGAAAGCAGGCGGAAGCGAACTCCGATGTTGGCTGGGGTAGGGTTCAGATTTTCGTTTATCCCGCCGGCACCGAGATTCCGGCCACCAAGCAAGCGCAGGCAAGCGCCTCGGCCGCAACCACCTCAACTCAAGCGGCGCAGCCTTCGACGGGCGCAACCGCGAAGCCACAGTAGGCGGCGTTCGCGTGGAGTCTATATAGATATCGATTGACTGGATCAGCTTCAGCGTCCGCTTCGGTGGCGATCGCCATGACCTCGCGCAGGTTGCCGAAAATGTATAAAAAAGGACAGTCATTCCAATCGCTAACACGTACTGTTGGCTTAGACACGAGATGAATTCCCAGACGAGAAACCGAATCGTTGATCGAATGGACATCATTCGTTAATGGACATCTTAGATAGATCTTATTGAACAGCATCATCGAAGCAGCATTGTGAAGTGTTCAGAACGAATCACATTCCGGCAAATTACGAAGGAGCATTCCATGGCGCAAACTGTACTCGAAAGAACGGCCGATCACATTACCGAATCCGCTCACCAGGCTTCTCGCGCATCCAGCGCGGTTGCCGACGCAATCGGAGACAGCGCAGGGGCAGTGAGGCGTGCCGCAAAACAGAGCGGCGATGCCGCGGAAGAATTCCTGAATGACACAACCCAGCGCATCCAGCGTCACCCGATGCTAATCGTGGCGACGACATTTGCGGCGGGTTTCACCGCGGGAGCGTTGCTCTCCTGGGCGATCAAGCGAAGATAGCTCGGTTGAAGAATAGAAGATAGTTTTCTCGATTGCCGACGCTCGCCACACGGCGTGGCTTTCTGCGCCGAAGAGTATATCGCGGAGGCAATGCGCATGAAGTGTTTCGCGTATTACTGCGAAACACGCGACGAGAGCGCTTTTGCGAGAACTGCGCCTAAGGCGGCTCCACTCCAGGTTCACAATTCAGTTGTGCAATCGTTACGGATCAGAACATCACATCAGCGGCCCGTCCGCCGTTATGCGTCATAGGAGGGCAGCGCGATTCGCGCGCTTCCGTACAGGTGTGCGATCGTGGGCAACAACTGGCTAGCTAAACGATCCTTGGCGATGAGGGCGTCTACCAGGGACAGCGCATGTTCTGGAACGCCCAGTCCTTCGGTGAGAAGGATGATAGGCGCTAGCGGCCTGAGGCGCCTCAGTTCGAGGGCAACCTCATGCCCGTTCATGGCGGGCATGAAGTAATCCAGGATTACAACGTCAACCGAATGGGTGGACGCCAGTTCCAGCCCCTCGCCGCCGCTGGGAGCCGTCAACACGGTATACCCGAAGCTTTCGAGGAACGCGCGCTCGCATTCCAGCACATCCCGGTTATCGTCGATGCAAAGAACTACTCCGGCTGGGAGTTCCGAACAAACCGATTGGGGCATTGTTGTACCTTCACGGAATCTATCTTCCGCAATCGCGACCGTGAAAGCTGATCAAAATTGCTCAAACACCCCGACGACCGGCCACGCCGCCGGTATTCGCTGGATAGGGACCAAAGGCTCGATTTTACCTGCAGCGTCGGTTATCTGATTCTGGGAAATTGCGCATGGAGCGGCTCATCGCGCAGAACTAAATACAGCGTCCGCCGAATAGCAACCTCCGCGAGATTGTTGTTTAAGTTGTCTAAGTGGTGCAAAAACCCACCATGTGTCGATCTGTCTGGCAATTCACTGCATGAGCGCTTCTGCTCAGTATTCGCGCCATACATAAGCGAATCTTAATGAGGGCCGAAAAGGGCAATTTGCCTGGCAGGCCACTGCCTGACTTCAAACGTGGGCGCAGTTAGGGAGGCACAGGAACTCTTCGAGCTCAGTAGCTTTGAGTTTGGACTGCCGGTGCTCCAATCGAGGAGACAAATGCTTTACGCCGGCAAAGTGGGGTGCGTTGGGGCTGTTTTCCTTTTACTGACAACCTGGATGTCGGGACCACGCCCGACACCGCGTGCTTCGGGAGAGAATGTCAGCAGAGAAGAGTCGGGGGACAAGCATTGGAACGACGTGAACGATGCCAAGGACCCGAACGCTGTCAAGCAGATGCAGCAAACTCTACAGGACGAAGGCCACTATCACGGCAAGGTCGATGGCGCGCTCGGCCTGCGGACCCGGGCGAGCATCCGCGAGTTTCAGAGGGCTGAGAATCTGCCGGTGACGGGGCAGCTTGATGTGCAGACAGCCGGTAAACTCGGCGTCACACCTGAGGTTCGCACGGAGACGATCTACGAAACGACGAAAGATAAGCCTTCGGCAGGCATAAAGTGGACGAAAGATTCGAGGCGGCCGAGCAAGACGCGACGGTTGGCAGTGAAGAGAGTTGTTGCTCCCGAAAGCGATGGGGTAGAGAAGGCAGACGCATCGAGCGGAGCACGATAAGCTGCGGTGCGGTCTGCCCCCGGTCAAAAAAGTGCTGGGATCCCTTACCCCAAGCCTGCAAGGACGCCTCGCATATAGGCAAAGCTGCTGATGACTCCCGGCATCGGATCGTCAGGATGAATTTCATATTCCAGATCGACGAAGCCGTTGTACTTCATCGCGATCAGAGCTTCAAACATTTTCCGCACCGGCATGGTGCCGTCACCCACCGCGACCTGGCTCTCTTTGTCCTGGAAACTGGTGAGATCCTTCATATGTAGGTTGAACAGCCGCGGGCCTGCTTCGTGGATGGCCTGAACCACATCGGTGCCGGCGCGAACCGTGTGGCCCACGTCGATGCAGCAGCCGATGCGCGGGTCCAGACCTTTTACCGCTTTCAATACATCCAGCGGCGAATGCCACAACTTGTCTTCGGGACCGTGATTGTGGATGGCGACGCGGATGTTGTACTCCTTTACGAACTTCTCCATCCGCGGCAGAGTTTCCGGCGCGGGATCGCCGGCGACGATCACGCCAATGCCTGCGCGCTTGCAATACTCGAACTTGGTGCGGATGTCCGCATCTTCATCTTTGGGGAAATAGATGGCTCCGGCGGCGTGAAGCTTGATGCCGGCTGCGGCGTAGTCTGCCAGCGCGGCAGCCTCCTGCTGCGGATCCATCGGTAGATGGTCCTTGACGTCCTTCGCATTCAGCTCTGACACATTGAGCTGCTTCATGAAGGCGATCAGTTGCGCTCGCGTGAAATTACGGAATGTGTAGCTCGCGAGGCCCAAACGAAGAGGAGACGCGTTGTCCCCGGATGGCTTCGCATCGGCCAGCGCTGTGAGGCTGCTCGGCGCACCGAAGGCTGCCACAGCGAGTGCGCCGGAGCGCAAAAGATCGCGACGAGTGAGGATGCTTTTCATAAGCTCCCATGGGCTATCTCATAAATCTTCGGCGGTCAGCCACGAGCGAAACCTCAGAGGCTAAAGCCTGGATTGCCTGGCGCTGGGTGAACGGCTGAAGCCGTGCCCTTCCCAAAACATTGTCAGACGTGAGGCTCCCAGCCCTTTTCGTATTCCCGCGTCCACATCTTCATTGCTTCTGTGTCGTTCTGGATCTTTCCGTCGCTGGAGTCGACGCGCAGCTCACGATTCACTTCCCACGCGATATTGGAAAGCTGCAACATGGTGACCGCGACGTTGCCGACTGCGATGGGGGCGTTGAGCTTTTCGCCTTTGCGGATTCCGGCAATGAAGTTTGCGAAGTGAGCGTCGGTCATGGAGTCACGGCCGATAAGATCGGAAGACGAGGTCTTGTCGCCCACTTTGAATTCGCTCGTCTTTTTCCCCTTCAAGTCGTAAATTTCGTAGCCATCGCGATCGACCAGCACCGAGCCCGTCGTACCCATGACCGTTACGCCGCGATCGCGGCCGTAAAACTTCATGCCCTGGCAGGACTTGCCCTCCCAGGAAATCATCTTGTCCTCATACTCGAAGCTGGTCACGAGCGTGTCATAAAACTGCCAGTCATCCTTGAAATGATATCGGCCGCCTGAGGAAGTGACGCGCTGCGGATAGTCGACGCCCAGCGCCCAGCGGCAGACGTCGACCTCATGCGTGCCGTTGTTGAGCGCTTCCCCGGTGCCGTAAATCCTGAACCAATGCCAGTTGTAAGGCTGCACGTTGTCTTTGTAGGGACGGCGCGGCGCGGGGCCTTGCCACAAGTCCCAATCCAGTTGCGGCGGCACGGGCGCTTCTTTGCCGCTGCCAATCGACTTCCTCTCATTGCTGTACCAGGCTTTCGCGTAGTAAGCCCTGCCAATGAGCCCTGCGTGAATTTTGTCGACGATCTCTATGGTGTGCGGGGATGAACGCTGCTGCGTGCCCATCTGTACCAGCTTTTGATATTTCTGCTGCGCCGCGATCAGCATCGCTCCCTCGGCCGGATTGTGGCTGCATGGTTTTTCCAGATAGACGTGCTTGCCTGCCTGCAGCCCGGCGATGGCCATCGGCGTGTGCCAATGGTCAGGGGTAGCGATGGTGATGGCGTCTACATCTTTCTGTTCGAGAATCTTGCGAAAATCTTTGGCGGCCGTGGAGGCTTCGCCCATCTCGTGCTGCGTAGCATCCGCGAACTTCTTAAGAATATTGCTGTCGACATCGCAGACATGCGAGATGCGGGCCGCGGCCTTGTTCACCTTGAGCGACGAGAGATGAGCGTAGCCGCGCCCGTTCAGGCCAATCACCGCAAAGTTGAGGCGATCATTGGAGCCCATGATCTGGCTGTAACTCTTTGCCGTAGTTCCCACGGCCAGTCCGGCCGCGCCCACTGCGAGTGCGTCGAGAAATTCACGTCGTGTAACCATCGGTTTTCCTCCTACTTCCTCACTGCGGGCGGCAGCCACCGCCGCGTTGCCAGACGGGCCCCGAAAAGATTTTTCGGCGCCGCCTACTGGCTGTCCTTCTTCTCCGATTCCCGGGGCAGCGGTGGTTCGATGGGCTTGCGGGGCAGCATCTGGTCGCGCATGGCCGTGTTGTAGACGAAGCTGGCGACGATCACGGCCATCTGCTTGAGGTCTTCGGGTTGCAGACGATCGTAAACGTCCATGTTGGAGTGGTGGGTGCGGGTTTCGTACTCGATGGGATCCTGGATGAACTGGAATCCGGGAATGCCGACGGCGTCGAACGAAAGATGATCCGTGCCGCCGGTGTTGCGCATCGTGATGGTCGTCATGTCAAGATCTTTGAAGGGACGCATCCAGGCTTCGAAAATAGGTTCGACGGCTTCATTTTCCTGCAGGTAGATGCCGCGAATCTTGCCGGAGCCGTTGTCCACATTAAAGTAGCCGGAAACTTTCGCCTGCTCGGGCTTGACGGTGACCGGCCCCGCTTCACGACGCATCAGCGTGGGCATGCCCTTCATCCCAGGCTCGTCCATGGGAGGACGCGAGCCGAAATGCTGCTCCACGTAACCTTGAGAGCCGAGCAAGCCTTCTTCCTCGCCGCTCCACAGGCCGATGCGAATGGTGCGGCGTGGCTTGATGTCCAGCGCTTTCAAGATGCGCATGGCTTCCATCATGACGATGGTGCCCGCGCCGTTGTCGGTAGCGCCCGTGCCCGCATGCCAGGAATCGAGGTGGGCGCCGAGCATCACGACTTCGTCTTTCTTGTCGGTGCCCGGAAGTTCAGCGATGGTGTCGTACTGCATGGGGTCATCGTCGTAGAAAGTGTTAGTGATGTTTAGTTCGAGAGTCACGTCTTTTTTCTTGTCGAGCAGCCGGGCAATGCGGCTCCAGTGTTCGGAGGCCATCGTCAGTTGAGGGACGGTCGTAGTCTCGCCGGTTTTGTACGATCCGCCGGACTGGACGAAGACCGTGCCGCCGCCCGCGGTTCCGCGGCTGTGATCGATCACGGCAAGAACTTTTTCGTCCGCGAGGAATTGATTCAGTTCCTTGACGAACTGCTGGCGCTTGACGAAGTCGGCGAAGCGAAAGGCCGGACGCTCGCCGGGAATCTGGTACTCCGCCGTCTTGGCCAGGTCGTCGTCGGTGTAACGCTTGTAGGGAGATTCCGTGATGGGCTTCACTTCCGCGTCGGGCCCCATGATCACAATCATTCCGGCAAGCTTGCCTTTGTACTTGTCGAAGTCTTCCTTTTTTTCGATGTTGACGCGGATGCACTTGCCAGTGACGACGCCGTTGGTGCCGGGAGTCCACGCCTTAGCGTAGACGAGGAGCGGAGCGATGTCAGGCGAGGTCATGCGCACGTTGACATACTGATTGGCCCAGCCGCGGCCGAACGGTCCCCAGGGTTCGAGATGTGCATTGCTCAACCCCATCGCAGCCAACTGATCGCGAGTCCATTCGTTGGCGCGCTTCATGTTGGGAGAGCCGGTGAGACGCTCGCCGATCGAATCCATCAATCCGCTGGCATAGTCCATGACCTTGGAGTTGCGAAAGCCTTCGTAACGAATACGGGTAATCGTTTCAAGGTCGACTTTTTCCTGCTTTTCCTGAGACCACGCAATAGCAGAAATCAAACTGAGGGAAGCAATGAGACCGACAAAGCGAACAGCTTTTTTCATGGGTGGCGCTCCTGCGCGCGGATCGATATGGCCAGAGATCCTGGTTTCGAGGTGCTGCTTAGAAAGCTTTCAAGATCCTGCTTAAGATCAAAGCGGGGATTATACAACCAGACTGGAGGTCCAGGAGCGAAGGTGATTGTAAAGTTATTTCAGCCGAAAAGAAGCATAACGCCGATGACGGCTAACATTCGTCTAGGTCCCGGATGCCGTGCCCTTAGCGGGTTTTGTGGGGCTGGTTTTCTGATTGGAGATCGTTTGCATGTTCTGCCGCGCGCGCTCGAGCATGGACTCGCCCGTGTCGCCGGGCCGGGCAGCCGCATGTCCAATGGATACGGCGAGAGATCGCTTATCTCCCCACCACTCAGTGCCATCGTTGGCCAGCATTCGGCCGATGCGGTCACCCACTGCGCGAAGCGAGTCGCCGCTGCAGCCATTCAGGATCACCAGGAACTGATCGTCGGTCCAGCGCCCGACATGGTCTGTTCTCCACACTGCGAGCTCGAGCGTGTGCGACACCATGCGAAGCATGCAATTGACGGCCTCCGCTCCAAAGTTCGCGCGAAAAACTTCAAAGCCTTTCAGCCTGAGGTGCAGGACGCCGAACGGGACCTGCAGCTCCGCGAATGTTCTCAACGTTTCCCGCAGATGCGCTTGCATGATGGTGCGGTTGGCGATGCCGGAGATCTCATCCACGCGACCGGAACCCTTCGGGCTATCTTCGCGCTGGCCGTCGTCGGCGGGCTCGTGGTGATCCTCGAAGCTTTGCAGCACACCAATCACAGACCCGTGCGCGTCCCGCACCGGCACTGCCCACACTTGCACCGGAACCCGGTGGCCCCGCCTGTGGTGCAGATAACCCTCAGTCCGGCCGGGGTGCGCGCCTTGGATCGCTGCCCCAACGGGACATTCCGTTCCACAGGCCTCACACGTGTTCTGATCGCATTGCGATAGAGTTCGTCCCGCGCAGGGCCGGCCTACGACCTCGTGGCGAAGATTTCCGGTAATCCGCTCGGCGCCGTCGCTCCAGAAAATGATCTTTTTCTGAAGGTCGACCACGCAGACTCCGACCTGCAGGCTCTCCAGAAGGCTTCGACAAATCTCGGGATCCTCAAAGGCAGACATTCGTTGACCGACAGCGAAGCACTCGACTATCTTCATCGGCACAATCCACAGCAACTTCAGGAAATGAACCCTGCCTGCGCGGTACGAAACCAGGAACTAGCTTTGTTTCAGTAAGATAGGGATATGGCACTTTAGGGGGATAGGTAGCACCTCCGGGCTATTTTCAGCCGAAAGGGACGAGTTTAATTTTACAGGTGAGCAGTTCTGGGGGAGGGCTGCCCGGGCGTCCCGGACTCGAAAGAGTCTCGGGACGCTCGTTATTTTTGGGGAAGAATTCGAGAAAAACTGGAAGAGAAATGGCAAGTTTGAAATGGCGGGCCGGAACTTAGTTCGCAGGAACTAGTTTGTGGAGATCGTGAAATTGACGGTGATCTTTGCCTGGGTTTCCACGGCCTCGCTGCCCTGGTAGTGAGGCTTGAAGTGCCACTGCCGCACGGCGTCCTGCGCCGCGGCGGCCAGAATTGGTGGGCCACTCACCACGCGGAGATCTTGAATCGTCCCGTTCTTACTGATAAGGGCCTGTAGGATCACCGAGCCCTGCACCTTCATCTGGCGGGCGAGAAGCGGATAATCCGGCTTCACGGGGCGGCTCACCACGTCGGTCGTGCCTCTTGAAATCTGCACACGCTCGGCGGCGTTGCTAGTTACGCTCGCGGCGGTTTCCGCGCCCACGGGCCCATCCGCTTGCGCGGGAGTGCCGGGCTGCAGGTCCACTCTGAGCGAATTGTTGCCGGGGCGAATGGTGCGGTGGCTGTCGCCCGCAACCACTTCCACTTCCAGCGGCGGCAATACGGTTCTGGTTGTAGTCGCGGTCGCCATGGGCGGCGCCGGGACATCGACGACGACATTCTTCGCGGCCTTTGCATTGCCCGCCACACGATGCCTGGAGTTCGACGAGGCCGAGTTGGCGGGAGAAGACTTCGCCGTCGAAGAATTCAATTTTCCCGTGGCTGGAGCCGACGGCGGTGGGATGGTTGCTGCCGGCGTGCTTGCGCCAGGCTGGTCGTACTCTGCTTCTTCCGTGTCCGGAAACCAGAACCCGCGATAGTGGTACAGGGAAACGCCCAAGCCCGCGAGCAGCAGCACCAGGGCTGCCACCATCATGCTTCGCTGCTTGGGATCGGGCTCCGGCAATTCTGCCAGGGCGACGCGATCACCTTTGGGAACCAACGCTTTGGACTCGAACATGCGGAACCTGGGCGGACCTAGGAGACTTACGCTCGGGATAGTATGCCTTGAAAAGCCCGCAAATGCCATGAAAAAGTCACAAGTTTCGCGTGGAGTTTGGGCATTTTCAGCTGATCCCGTGCATCATTTGTGCAACGAATTGTAGCGTCGTCCGTCGCGGCCCTAGCAGGCCAGTTGATTGCGGGAAATCTTCAGTCCGGTCAGATTTCCAAGGATCGTGACAGCGACGGACTCAGTGTTAAAGAATTCGTTAGCCAGGCTCGTAAGGTCTTCCACCGTGACGGCTTCGATCTTTTCGATCAGTTCGTCGAGATCATAGAAGCGGTCGAAATACATTTCCTGCCGAGCCAGGTTCGACATGCGGGCGCTGCTCGACTCCAGCGAGAGCATCAGGCTGCCCTTCAGCTGGTCTTTAGAGCGGCGCAGTTCTTCGGCAGGCACTGGCTCCGCTTTCAGCTTGTGAAACTCGCTGACCACCGACTGCACCACTTTCGACGCCGACTCCCGCGAAGTTCCGGCGTAGACGGCCAGGCATCCGGTATCGCGGTAGGGATTCAGATCGCTGTAGATGGAATAGACCAATCCCTGCCGCTCGCGGATGTTCTGGAACAGGCGGGAGCTCATGCCGCCGCCGAGCAGCGTGTTGAGAATGTAGCCGGCGTGCCGCTTCTCGTGAGCGATGGGATGCGAGGGCACGCCGATGCAGAGTTGCACTTGCTCAAGCGCTTTCTTGTTCCGCAGGGTGATCTTCGAAACAATCTTCGGCACCGGCGAGTGGAAGCCATTTTTTCTCGGCTTCATCTGTTCGAAGTGTTTGGTGACCAGCTCGACAAAGCGGTCATGATCCAGATTTCCGGCCGCCGAAACGATGATGTTTCCCGGCGCGAAGCGGTGCGAGTACGCGTCAAGAACCGCCGCGCGCTCGAACTTCTTCACCGTTTCCTTCGTTCCAAGAATCGGCTTGCCCAGCGGATGATCTTTCCAGAAATTTTGCGTGAAGATTTCGTGGACAAGGTAGTCCGGATTGTCCTCGTCCATCTTGATTTCTTCAAGAATCACGCCGCGCTCGCGAGTGATGTCGTTAGGATCGAAAACCGGATGCAGCACCAGGTCGCTCAGAATCTCAAGCGCGACCGGAAGGTGCTCGTCGAGCACCTTCACGTTGAAGCAGATGCATTCCTTGGCGGTGAAGGCGTCCATGTTGCCGCCGATGGAATCGACCTGGCGCGCAATCTCTTCCGCGGTGCGGTGTTCGGTCCCTTTAAACAGCATGTGTTCGATAAAGTGCGAGATGCCGTTCCAAGCGGCGTCTTCATCGCGCGACCCGGTCTGCAGCCAGATTCCGATCGAAGCTGAGCGGATATGCTGCATCTGCTCGGTAATGATCGTCAGACCGTTGGGCAACACTTGACGACGAATATTTCGAACTTCTTTTACCATGAGTACTTCCCGGCAGAACTATCCGCAAAACCCCAGCAAACTGTTGGTGGAGGGCCTTAACTATTCTGACATAGGGCGGCGAGGTGTGCGAAAATGTTTAGTTGTTTAGAATGAATAGTTTGCGGCTTGTCTCGGTTTCGTGGTTGCATCGGACCACGCCTGCGTTCGACAGCGGACAGCCGCGGCAGTCACGGGCAGCCAACCAGCCGGCGTAGCATAAGAGGCAAATCTTGGTTCATAACGCGGATACGTCGCTGCTTGGCCTGAACCGTCAGGAAGTGGCGGAACTCGTGGAGAAAGCGGGGGAACCTGCCTATCGCGTCCAGCAGATTATGAACGGAATTTATCGCGAACGGGTGCAATTGCTCGATCAGGTTTCCACCCTGCCGCGCCAGTTTCGCGAAGATCTCTCACAACGCGGGTTCGCTGTTGGTTCGCCCGATATTCAGGAAAAATTTGCTTCGCGGGATGGCACGGTCCGTTACCTTGTCGCCTTCGCCGACGGCGAGAGCGTGGAAACGGTGTGGATGCCCGAAGGCGATGGCGGCGAGGCCGGCGACGGCACGGATGCCGGCGACGCGGGCCATCGCGAGACCCGCACTTGGGACCGCGCAACGATTTGCGTTTCCAGCCAGGTGGGTTGCGCTGTGGACTGCCACTTCTGCCTGACTGCTCTGCTCGGCGTGAAGCGGAACCTGAGCGCGGGCGAAATCGTCGGCCAGGTCTGCGCCGTGTTGAACGATCGGAAGGTCTCACCGCCGCAGGATCGCATCAACCTCGTATTCATGGGCATGGGCGAGCCCTTCCTGAACTACGACAACTTCATCAAAGCGGTGCGGTTATTGGTGGAAGAAGTAGGCATCCCGGAATCGCGCATGACCGTTTCCACAGCGGGCATTGTGCCGCGTATTCGAGACTTTGGCCTGGAGCCGATCCGGCCCAAGCTGGCTATCTCTCTGAACGCTTCGAATGACGAACTGCGCACCCGGCTGATGCCCTTGAACCGGAAGTGGAATCTCGAACAGCTTCTGGCCGCGGCCCGCGATTTCCCCCTGCGCAACCGGGAGAGAATTACGTTTGAGTATGTGCTGCTTCGCGATTCGAACGATGGGGTAAGAAACGCTCAGGAGGTTGCGGAGTTGCTTCGGGGTATGCGGGCAAAAGTGAATCTGATCGCGCTCAATCCCGGGCCCGGCATTGATTTCGCGACTCCCGCGGAAGAAAGAGTGCTGGCGTTCCAGCACGTGTTGATGAAGGCCGGCATCCCGGCCTTTGTGCGGCGTCCGCGCGGCCGCGATATTTATGCGGCTTGCGGGCAACTCAAGAGAACAATGGCAATCAGCTTCTAGTTCTAGCTTTTAGCTCTTAGCTAAACCCTTCACTTCAAACAGCGGTACTCAATTCCGACTTCTTAATTCTGACTTTTGCATTCTTACTTCATACTTCTGACTTCTAGAATCCGCCGGCTGCCAGGTGAGATCATGCCCGGTGAGATCAAGCCAGCAGAGGAGCCGTCCTCAGAGTGGACTGCAGCACGGAAGTGGCCACGGGCAGTTCTACGCTCACGGTAATCCCGTCCTGACTGTGTTGCTCAAGCCAAATCCGGCCGCGGTGTTCCTGGACGATACCTTGACAGGCGCTCATGCCCATCATGCTCTCATCTTCTTCCTGGGCTCCCTCGCCAGCCGGGCCAGACTTGCTGCGGCCCGTTCCCTCGGCAGAGACTTGAAGAACCGCAACGTCGTGGTGATGGGTGGTGCAAATGGTCAGCCTCTTGCCACCATTCTCTTCGAGCGCGTGCAGCGCATTGCCCAGGACTTGAGAACAGACCTGAAGCAACTGGTTGGAGTCACCGAGAACTCTGGGCAGTTGATTATCAAGTTCCGCGCGCACGTCTAGGTTCAAAGGCTGCCACTGCGACTCCGCCAATTTCACGGCAGTGCGCAACAGTGTGTTGAGATCGATCGGAGTCCGCGTAGCGGGTGTCCGCTTGGCAAAGCTGAGCAGGCTGGCAACGAGCGAGCGCGTGCGCCGGGCGTGTTGGCCGATCTTGACGGCTTGCGCTCTTTGCTCCGGGTTCAGACCGGTGTTCAAAAGCAGATCAGAATACCCCAGCATCGCGGTGAGCGGATTGTTGAGTTCGTGCGCCGCGCCGCCCACGAGTTGACCAATCGACGCCAGTTTCTCCGACTGCAAGACTTGCGCCTGCAATCTCTTCAGATTCTCAATGGAATCTTGTGACCGATGAAAAAAATTAACCAGCTCGCGGTCCAGCAGACGCTGGCGCACAAACACCATCACCCCCATCGCGAAGGCAGCGAGCAATGTGAGAATCAGCCGGAACGAGAGGATGCGATGCGGAACGGTCGTGTCCGACAGCGTCCAGGCGGCAAAGATTGGAAGCGAGAATACGGCAATCATTCCGCAGCGCGCCACCCATACTCCGTAGGCCGCTGTCGACGTGCTTTCTCCTTCTGGTTTTTCGGCGCCGCTCCACAGTCCAATCCAGGTGATCCAGGCCATGGAAACCTCGAGGGGAATGTCATAGAGGCTGCCACTGTAGTACGCCCGGTTTCCGATTGCCCAGTTCGCAAGGTGGGAACTGCCGGCGTAAAGCAGACTAGCGCAAAACAGGTTTCCGTAAAGCGCTCTCCAACGACCCTGACTGCCCTTCCAGCAGGCGGCCAGAGCCACCAGGAAAGCAATTTTCTCGGCCAGATACACCGCGTTGAGATTGTGAATGTAGGCTGCCGGGTCGGGAACGGCGTAGAGCCACGGCATCACGATGAGGACGTAGAGATAGACCCACCACACCAGGAGCAAGGCGAAATCAAGACGGCCAAGTCGTGCTGAGTACTCGTCGCCGTGGATATGAGCGCGGAGAGCCAGCGCCGCCATTAAGGGAACGAAATGCAGGAAGAGGATAATATCGGCATCGAAAAGATCGGGCACGTCACGGCGCAGATAGACTTCGAAATACGTCCACAGCAATTGAGATGTGAACCAGAGCGCAATCCCAAGAGTCAGCATCGTCCAGAAGCGCCGCAGGCGGCCTTGGGAGCGAAGCACCCGGGGCAGCATCGCGGCCGCACCCGAGGCCAGCAGAAGGCATTGAGTGATATCGCTCAGGGCGGTCAAATGAAACGATTGCCGCAGGGTGAGGGCGCCCAGCACGGCCACCGCCAGGCAGACGATCACGCCTCCGGACCAGATCTTGGAACAGGTCGTCAAAAATATATCCCCGGTCATTCTAGATCGGATTGAGCGGGGTGGATGGTTACTGTAGTAATCTGGCCGGGGCTGCTCGGCGTCCGATCGGGGCGGCGGATTTCCGGGTCAAGCCTTTAGGGGCGGCAGGTTTTTCTTGCTACCAGCCTTTCTTATCAATAGTATGCAGCACAGCCGCTTCCCCCGCGGAGATAGACTGTTTTGTTTGGTATCGACCGTTATAGGCTTTCGTGGAGATTGCAGGCCCCCACCGATCCCGGCGAAATTCGCCGTATCGAGCGCTGGCTGGCCACGGCGCGAGTGTTTCTCGCCATCTGCGCACTCCTTGCCATCCGCATGGATCCCACCCGGCTGGGATATTCGCCAGCCGCATATGGCTTGTTCGGTTTTTACATGGGCAACAGCATCCTGATCCTGATGCTGTTGCGCCGGCGAAAGCAATCGACTTCATCCTTTCGGATTCTCGTCCACACCTTTGATATTGTCTGGCCCGCCTTCATCTCGGTGTTTGCGGAAGGGCCTAGAAGTCCATTTTTCCTGTTCTTTATTTTCGTCCTGACCGCGGCCGCCTACCGGTGGGGTCTTTGGGAGACTCTAGCAACGGCCGCTGCCGAAGTGGCACTCCTCTGGATGGAGAGCGTTGTGCTGCTTCACGGGTGGTTGGCGCCCGTGGGCGCTCTACCCTGGCCTGCGTGGGCTGGCTTGCGCGTCAACCTGGATGAATTCCAGCCTCAGCGTTTGTTCATGCAATCGGTTTATCTGCTGGTAATGGGGCTGCTTCTCGGATATCTGGCGGAACAGCAAAAACATCTGCGGGCCGAAAAAGCTGCCGTCACGCGCATTCTGGCCAAGGCGCGGGTGGAGTCAGGCCTTACCGGCACGCTGCAGCAGATTCTCGGCGAAGTGCTCACCATGTACGGCTCCGCGCGGCTGATGATTGCCGCGCAGGAATCCCACAGCCAGCGGGTATTTCTCGGCGAACTTCATGCTGACAAAGCCGCGACTTCCGAATTTGTCTGGCTCGATTCCAGCCCGCGGGATGCCGCGACTTACCTCGGCAATTTTCCCGGAGACGTTTGCAGCGCGATTCGTGAGGCTGGCCGCTGGTCGACTCTCGCCCTCGACCGTGAAGGCAACCAGATTACCGTTGAGCGAACCGAGTCGCTCACGCGGCTGAATGAATTCCAGCGTTTCGATGCGGTGATTGCGGTTTCTTTCCTGCTGGGCGGCGAGTGGAGGGGACGCGTGTTCCTCTTCGAACCGTCGCGGCAAGGGGAAAAACTGGAAGAGCTTCGCTTCCTGCTCGATCTGGTCCGCCAGATCGGCCCGGCGGTTTACAACGTCTATCTGCTTCATCGCCTGCGGCGCAGGGCGGGAGCTGCCGAGAGAGCGCGTTTCGCGCGCGAACTGCACGACGGCGCCGTGCAGTCGTTGATCGCCGTCGAGATGCAAGTGGATGTTCTGCGCCGCCAGGCCGACGCGCAGGGTCCCATCGGCGCCGAACTCGGCAGGATCCAGGGACTGCTTCGCGAGGAGGTGCTCAAACTGCGTGAACTCATGCAGCAGATGAAGTCGATCGATGTCGATGCGCAACGATTGCTGAGCGTTTTGAACGACACGGTCGAGCGTTTCCAGCGCGAGACCGGAATCTCCGCCCGCTTCGTTACCGACCTGGAAGAATTCGATATGCCGCAGAAAGTTTGCCGCGAGCTTCTCCGCATCGTGCAGGAGGGACTAGTGAATGTGCGCAAACACAGCCAGGCACGCCACGCGCTGGTGCGCCTGGGTTCGACGCAGAGCCTGTGGACGCTGAGCCTGGAGGATGACGGCAAAGGTTTTCCATTTTCTGGCCGCCTCACTCAGGCTGAAATGGATGAGATTGGGAAAGGGCCTATGATCATAAAGGAACGTGTGCGTTTGATTGGTGGGGAACTCACGGTAGAATCAAATCCGGGTCAGGGATCGCGCCTGGAAGTCACGGTGCCCCGTGGCGGAGAAGTGCCGCATGAATTTTAAGAAGCCACAAACCGTTCGCATCGTGATAGCCGACGACCATCCCATTTTTCGGGACGGGCTGCGGCGCCTGCTGGAAGCCGAGCCTGACCTGAAGGTTCTCGGCGAAGCCTCCGACGGCGCCGAAGCCGTAAAACTGGCGCGCTCGCTGAAGCCGGACATCCTGCTCCTTGACTTAGCCATGCCCAAGCATCCGGGCCTTGAGGCCTTGCGCGATTTGAGCGCAACCTCCAATTCGAGTCCGGTGCGCGTAATTCTGCTCACCGCGGCCGCGGAAAAAAGCCAGATCGTGGAAGCTTTGCAGCTCGGCGCACGCGGCGTGGTGCTCAAGGATTCCGCCACGCAGCTGCTGCTCCGGGCGATTCATACCGTGATGTCGGGAGAATATTGGGTGGGGCGCGAGAGCGTTTCCAATCTCGTGCAATATCTGCGAACTTTGATGCAATCCTCCAGCGATGAAGCTCGGCAGAAGAAGTTTGGCCTCACGCCCCGTGAACTGGAGATTGTTTCGGCGGTCGTAGCCGGGTATTCCAACAAGGAAATCGCCGAATATTTCAAGATCAGCGAAGACACCGTCAAGCACCACCTGAGCAACATCTTCGACAAGCTGGGAGTGTCAACGCGCCTGGAACTCGCGCTGTTTGCGGTGAACCAGGCCTTGCCGCTCAAGAGTATTGCCTGATTACCAGATGGAGCGGAAGTAACCTCTCGCGGAAACGAGGGTTACCCCGTATGGCACTTTTGTGCCATTGGCCGAGCCTTCCCGGGTGATTAGGATTCTCACAGAGCCCTCGCAGAGGTTGTGTGTCGGTGTGTAACTGGCAATCCCCAAGAGGGGAAGTTCGGTTCAAGAATGGAGAGGGAGCTCAATGGCAAGACTCTTACAGCAACTCGGGACACTTTGGAACGATGAGCGCGGTCAGGACATCGCGGAATATGCCGTGATGCTGGCGGTGATTCTGGTCATCGTCGTGGGTACGATTCGCCTGATCGGTTCGAACGCCAACAACGTGTTCTCGAACGTTGGCAGCTCGCTGCAGTAGTTCCCGATCGCTGCCGGCCCGGATCACAGTTCAAGCTGGCGGCCCAAGTCACGCGTGCTGATCCCTGCGCTGCCTCGGTTCCACCTCTAAATTCTGGCTCAGATGACTCCGCCTGCGCTTCCACCGCACGCGTGCGCCCGAGCGCGTACCTCGTAGACTTCCCGACCCTTATTGCTTCAGGTCCCATCGCTTCGGGTCTTATTGCTTCGGATCCGGCTTCTGGTCCCCAGCGGGGGCGGTTAGCGCCACTTTGTCGGCTCCCGGAGTCGAAATCCGCGTCAGGAATGGGAACGGCGGCGTGATCTCAAAGGGCATTTTCTCTCGCGCAGAGTTCAGGGCAACGGGCTTGCCCTTGGCCATTTCCACCTGATCGCTCCAGGGATCCACTTTGATGCGCCCGCCCAACGGCAGCGCGGCAATCTGGTCGGTGCGATTAGCCTCCAGAGCCGGGGCCGACGACATCAGGCTCGCCATCCGGATCGTCTTGCGGTCGGCAATACTATTTCCCAAATGAGAGTGCAGCAGGTTGGGAAGGTCCGGCGCTTTTTCCTG
Organism: Candidatus Sulfotelmatobacter sp.; assembly: GCA_050014115.1. Classification (GTDB taxonomy): domain Bacteria; phylum Acidobacteriota; class Terriglobia; order Terriglobales; family Acidobacteriaceae; genus Sulfotelmatobacter. The sequence goes on from JBEKDY010000010.1 coordinate 57,736, forward strand.
TAACGCCTTCAAAAACAATCCGGCGCTCCCTAACTTGTCCTTGTAGGGAGAATTCTTCAACATCTCCAGCGCTTTCGCGTCTGCCGCTTCCTCTTCCTTCTCGCTGCGCCTGAACGCCAGATTCTGGAATGAGGCTTCGTCGGGGAAGAACATGCGGTCGTTGAATGCCAGTTTGGTGTCGAAGCGGTGGCCCAGCACGATATGCGCCAGTTCGTGCGCCAGGATCATCGCCAGCGACGCTTCATCCGGCAGCACATCCAGCAAACCACGGCTGATAATGATGGTGTGGCCGATGGTGAATGACTCCAGGGGCGCCGTCAGCAGGACGCGGCAGCGGACGTCGCCCTGAAGATCAATGTTGTTGGTCACCAGAAGGTTGTTCACCACCGTGAGCAACACCTTGTCGACTTCTCCAGGAGGCGCGAGCAGGCCGATCTTCTGGATGCGGTCGACGGCATTGTCTTCCGCCTGCCGCTCCCACATGCGTTCAGCGACCACCGGAGTTGCGTCCGAAGCGGCCTCGGTTTGATCTCTCACCGATTGCGGAGAGTCCACCACGATCTGGGTAAATTCCTCGTTTCGTGACAAGCCCTTGACGTCATATCCCCACAGCCGGGTCTGCGCTTTGAAATGCAGCGTCTTGGAAAGTCCGGTCTTCAGGTTCTGCTCTTCCGTGTAGATATAGGCCGGCAGCCAGGTTCCGGGGCGCATGTTCAGGCGCCAGCTGTCGAAGTGGAAATAGAAATTAATCTTGGGCGGCGGCGCATAAGTTCCGTTGAATCGGACGATGTTGTATTCCTGATCCTCCACCCAGATGCGGCCCTTGAAGCGCGGAATCTTTTCTCCGGCTCGCGGCTCGACATCGATCACCAGGCAGCGCACTTCGCCCAGAAATTCGCGGCGCACAAAAGTAAAGTTGTAATACTTTTTCTGGAAATCAGTATCGAGCACCACCATCTGCGCAAAACCGAGCGGCAGAAAGTGCATGGAATAAACGCCGGTCAGCTTGGCCAGCATGCGCTGTCCGAATCCGGGCTGGCCCGTGAACGACGTGTCTTCGGGGCCGTCGGTCATGTCCAGCCGGCCCAGGAAATAATGGTCTTTGACGGGCTGGGGGTTGCCTTCGCTGTCCGGTTTCAGGTCCTGAATATACGTTTCAACCATGGGATGCATGTGGCGCATCTGGGCAAGGAACAGATGTTCGCGCTGCACCATGCGGTCGATTACATCTCCGAGCGAGGCGGCGGAGGATTGCGAGGTCGCCGGGTCTTGCGCGGCAGAACTCGGCGCGGCCGGTTGCGCGCCAACGCCGAGCGCCGGCATAATCGGCCGCGAAGCGGCGGGCGCAACCTGAGAGCTTGCCGGCAGAATCCCGGCCGCTACCAGTAAAAACGCGAGAACCAATGAACGCAAAATTCGCATAGGAATAATAATTAAGAATTTATGCCATCTGAAAGACTACGTGCAGTACCACAGTCGAGTCCGAGGGCTGGCCATCGCGCAGCGCTGGCTTGAAGCGAAGCTGCCCCGCCTCTTTCACGGCTTCCTCGTCCAGACCATGTCCCAGACCACGAACCACGCGTAGAACTTTCACTTTGCCGGAAGCCTCCAGCACCGCTTCCACCAGCACTTCGCCTTCGACTTTCTGTTTCCGGGCTTCTTCCGTATAGATGGGGACTGGCTTCCAAAGGATTTCCGCGGGCACGATCTTGGCCGCAATAGTTTGTGCCGTGTGCGATCCGGAGGTCGGAGGGGCAGGAACATCGGCATCTCCAAATCCAGACTGCTGAACCACGGCGCGCTGAACCGGTTGCGAGTTGTTGACCGCGACGCCGTTGCCGAATCCGGAGCTGACCACTACGCCACGAGCTCCGTTGGCGCCGCCCGTGCCATTGCCTGAGCCCGGTCCGGTGGGCATATCGAAAGATCCCAGTTGCGCGATCGTGATGGGTTTTCCCACGCTGGCTTTGGCCGGGATGCCGTGCGGATCGCCGAAGCCTCCGGTCTGTACCTTTTCAGGCGCGAGCGCGATGGTCGGAGTAGCGGAGCTTCCGCTGGAGAAAACGTTGGTCTTCACTGGAGCGCGAGGAATCACCGGCTTCGGCACTGGCGGTAAGTTCTCCAATTTTTTCGCAGCGATTACTACTTTGGGCGCAGGCGGATCTTCCATCTTGATTTTCGGTTTCGGCTGCGGAGCGGGCAATCGCAACGCCTCCACCGGGGGATCAAGTTCAGCCACCTGTGGCGGCGCCGTGAATCTGCGAATCGGCTGCGGCTGGTGGTTCACTGGCACTGGGGTCGGCACCAGTTCGATGGCGTGATAATCATGAACTGGAGCGTCCAGAATCTCAGGGTGGAGCACACGCACCCAGACCAGCAGAGCCACCGCGGCGGCCTGAATCCCAAAACTGAGAGCTACCTCGGACCAGGGCTTCTTCGGCTCCGGTAGGAGAGAAAAAAGGCCTTGCGGGGAGACGGATGATCCCATATTTACGCCCCTGCGCTTGTTACGTATTTTCGAACCCAATTTTAAAACCCGGCTTACGAGCGAAAAGCTCTCTGCCAGGCCGGAATTTGTCGGGAGAACCGGTCGGAACAGCTCCCCAAGGGAGAACCAGGCGGGCTGCCTGACCATGAATAATGCACGGCAAAGGCCACTTTCATCTTTGCCAGTAGTTGGATAAGAAACGCAATATCAATAGTTTACACCTTCCGAGCTTACGAGTGGACTGGCTGTGAAAATAGGGTAGCAAAAAAAATACACCTTGGAGGAGAGATTTACGGCTGCCGGCGTAAAGCGATTCCCGACATGGCGCAGGCGCAAACCGGGACTCCGGGCCGGGAGCGCACCATCCGACGGGTTAGCAATAAACGATCTGGCAGTGCACTTAGCAGGGAACGGTCAGCAATGAACGATCTTGGCGTTCTTGATGCCTCGCGTGGCGTTGCGCGTGTCGAC
>JBEKDY010000011.1:0-51971 GCA_050014115.1 Candidatus Sulfotelmatobacter sp.
GTTTTCCACCGAAGAGCCGCGTCCAGAGCACAAAATCCATTGACTGGCAATCCATTTGGGGGGTAGGATTCGACAAGGTCACCAAAACAGTTATTAACGGAGTGTGGGAATGGGCCAGTTTTCTGTCCATCGAATGGTAAGTTACGTGCTGCTGTGCTTGCTTCCCGCTTCAATGTTTGCCGCTGAAACCAACGCGGCCATGCTCTATACCAACGGGACGGCATGGGTGAACGGCACACACGTACCTCGCTTTTCTTCGGCCATTTTTTCCGGCGATCTTTTGCAGACCCGCTCTGATTCGGTGGCGAACATCACGCAGACTGGTTCCAGCATTACCGTGCTTGCCGACTCCCTGGTGCAGTTTGAAGGCTCGTCATTGAAGATTGAGCATGGGGGGCTGACGGTTTCCACTTCCAAGGGAGTCGTGACCACTGCGGGAGATGTGAAAGTTGCCCCAGCGTCAAGCGCATGGACGGAATTCACCGTCACCGATGTGGATGGCACGGTGAGAATCGCGGCCAACAAGGGCGATCTTTTAATCACCGACGATGCTGGCTCGGCAACTCTGCAGCAAGGCCAGGACACGACGCGGCAAGAATCTACGGACCAGGTGAACAACAACGATCAGCCGGCCAAGGAAAAGAAAAAGAAGAAGCGCGCTGCCGGAGCGGCTCCCGCCGCTGGCGGCGGCCTGCTGAATTCTCCCATCGCGGTCGGTGCAGGCGCGGCGGCCATCGTCGGCGTCACGACCTGGGTGCTGCTCCAGAGTAGCAACCCCGCTAGTCCGTCTACTCCGTAGAAATCCAAATTTATTTTTAGAGTCTCTGATCGCCAGAGTTTTCTGATCATCGGCTTCCTTCGGCGAATGATCTGAGTGGGGTTGGTTCGACGTGAGTTGGTACCAAGCCCTTTCAGACCACTTCGGAGGCGGGCAGTGTCTCTTCCGCGGGTGGCTGTACTGGCTTGCGCTTGCGTTTGGGCACTACCATCGGCTCGGATGCCGCGACGGTGCAGAAGACATAGAAAAGGGCGGCGTTGGCGGGAATCTCCAGATTAAAGTCGACCGCGCTGTGCACCAGGATGCCGGCGATCCCAAGCACGCAGGCCAGAGTGACCGCTCCTCCAACCTCCGAGGGCCAGTTTTTCATCTTTTTTCCAGCCCTGCGAAAGAGCACCACCAGGTACCAGACCACAGTGCCGAAGCCCAGAAGTCCCGTTTCGACCAAGAGCTGCAAATAGTCGTCGTGCGCCTGGTTGATGAAGAAGTTGGTGTAGAAGGTGCGAAACTGGGGATACGCAACAGGAAAGCATCCCAATCCCCAGCCCAGAATTGGCCGCTTCCAGAACATGCGCAGGCCGTCGCGGTTGATCTGGAAGCGCATGTCGTTCGAGATGTCGGTGTGGGAACTGTGCATGGTGGCCAGCCGCCGAGTGAGTTCGTCACCACCGAGCCAGGTCAACAAGCCCACCACCAGCAGCAGGAACAGCCCAAGCGCGAGAGCGGCACGCAAGTCGTAACGCTGCTTTACCAGCACGACCGCCAAAACCAGCAGTTCGGCGAGCAGGGCCACCATCCCGCCGCGCGATCCGGAAAGAAAAATTGTCCCGGCCATCACCGCGGCCGCGCAGGCAGCGGCGATCCGCTCCTTGTCAGGAGCAAGGCGGGACAAAGCCAGCACCAGCGGAATCGGAATCAGCAGTTCCATGAGGCCCGCGTAGTGGTTGTGATTGACGTAGGGGCCGTAGATCCATCCACCCAGGCGCGGCTGACGCAGCCAGTAGAGCCGGCCGTTGGGAGAAATGCCCTGCAGCAGCGCAAAAGCGGCGACCACGGAACCGTAAATACAGAAAATCAGCGCCAGTTTGCGGGCCTGAGCGCCACGCAGCAGAGTTTGAGAAGACAGAAAGCAGAGAATGGCGTAGGCGACGAACAACAACGCGCTGGAGATCGTATCGTGCGGGTAGGCGCTGGAGCGAAACACGATTTGCGCCAGAACCAGCAGGCCGAAGATCCCCATGGGGAGAAACAGGGGATTCGGGATGATTCTGATTTCGCCGTCAATCCATTGCTTCGCGATCCAGACCAGAGCCAGCAGGATCGCGCCAGCCTCGAGCGCGAACATGGACCAGGGTTCCGTTGCGCCGAAAGCCAAGGGACCAAACATCAGCAGAGCGAAGGTTCCGTAGAGCAGGCCTGAGCCGATCTTTTCGGACAGCGCGTCGGACAGCGCGCGTCGCTTGGCTTCGGCGGTTTTGGCTAAGGGCAAGGGCATGAAATCGGTTGTGTTCGGCCGGTAAAGGCTGCCTACGCCTTCCTCACCAGGTGGAAATCGCCGACCCAGAGCTTACCACGGATGGGGCTGCCCTCCGGCAGGCGGCGGATGTGCAGCACCACCAGGTTGCACTCCGGCCCGGTGGTGAACTCGCCGGTGGCGGACTTCCAGAATCCAGCATCCTTCAACTCGTCGCTCTCGTAGTAGATCGACTGGCTATACATGTCCTGGACGGTGAAGTGCGGTCCGCCGGCGCCGTCGAAATCACCGGTCTTGTAATACCCCGTAAACACGTAGGTCGTATTGGGCTGGACGGGAATGTATTGAAAGAATCCGGCGTCGCTCACTCGCGGGCCGTCAAAGGTGACCAGCAGGGAACGCCGTCCGCCGTGAAAATCGCTGGGATCGAGAGTTAATTCGACGTTGGGCTGTTTCTGATACTGCCAGTCCAACCCGCCGTTGAGCACGTCGAGATTAAAGTTTCCGTTCACCACCAGGTTGTGAGCCGACGGCAGATAGCCCAAGAGTCCCAGGCGGATGGCCGCCTGCTGCCACACCAGCAAAGCCTGGTCCACATCTTTGTGCAGAATCAGATAGTGAAAGTATTCCAGAACGTATCGCAAGCTGGGCCGTTCGTTCACCTGCATCAGGGCAGCCCAGGCTTTCGCGGTAGCCGAAGTCTCATTTTTGGACATCAGCAAGCTGAGGAGAGCGACGTCTGCATCCAGATGAGGGGGGACGACGTCGCGAAGAAGAGCGTCAACGTCAGGCTCGATGCGCCAGCAGAATTGGATCGCTGACGGGATCAGGGAGGGGTCGGTGCCAAGAACGACGCGGAATTCGCGCAGAGCCTTTTCATTTTCGCCGCGAACCAGATAGAGGTTTGCCGCCTCCCAGGCCACGTCGGGAGTGGTGGGGTCGGCTTCAATGGCACGCTCCAAAGCCGCGGCTTGGCTGGGGATGTCGCCGAGAACCTGGTAGGCGCTGGCCAGATCAAACCAGAAACGCGCGGAATGCGGATTGAGCCGGACCGCCGCGCGGTAAGGCTCGATCGCCGACGAGGGGTCATGTGCGATGAGATAGTAGTAACGGCCTAAACGGTCGCGGTAGTCCGCATCGCCGGGGTCGAGCCTGGCTGCGCGCTGCAGGCCCGCGAGATCGACGCGCTCGCCATACCAGGACGCCAGGCACTCGCGCCCGGCGAGGCTGAGGTAGGCCGCGGCAAGCCCAACGGCCACGACCGCAACCAGCCACTTCTGACCTGGTTTGTTGAAAGGGATCTGCATATTTAAGCCGCGACACGCGCAGGGCTAAGCGCTGCTGGTCGACGCGGGTGGTTCTACCTCGTGATCGTCTTCGTCGGAGGAGTCGCCGTCGTCGCGGTAGTACTGAGCATACTTGCCCTGATATTCGTAATAGTAGTAATAATCGGGAGAACTCAGGTCGACCGCATTCAGAAGGACGCCTGATACACGAGCATTGACCTGCATCAGAATGTCACGCGAGCGGCGCAGGGCCTGCTTGGTGGTGCTTCCTGAGCGGATGACCAGAACGATCGCATCGGCGCGCGGGGAAAGGACAACGGCGTCGGTCACCGACAAAGTTGGAGGCGTGTCGAGCACGATGTGGTCATACTTATCGCGCAGTTCGGCCAGGACATCGCGCATGTTGGTGGAGGCGAGCAACTCGGCCGGGTTGGGCGGGGGAGTTCCGGCAGGCAGAACGTCGAGGTTCGGAAGCGTTGGAGCGACGGTGATGGCCTGCTTCAAAGTGATGCTGCCGGTGAGCACGTTGCTCAAGCCGCTGCGCGGACCCATGCCCAGCGTCTTGTGAATGCTGGGACGCCGCAGGTCGCAGTCGATCAGCAGAACGCGTACGCCTTTTTGCGCCAACACTACCGCACAGTTGATGCTGGTAGTGCTCTTGCCTTCCTGGGGCAGGGCGCTGGTAACCATGATGACCTTGGGCGGCGCACCCAGATGGGAAAGAAGCAGCGAGGTTCGCAGAGCGCGATACGATTCCGCCATCTGCGATTGCGGCCGCACGTGGGTGATCAGTTCCACGGCTTCATTCGACGTGGCCAGCATGAGCCGTTTTGAGGCTGCGCCCTCGCGAGCAGTCTTCGAACCCAGAGGAATCATACCGAGCGGAGGCAGACCGGAAATGGCCTGGGCCTGCTCGGTGGTGCGCACAGTGTTGTCCAAACCTTCGAGCAGGAAGGCCAGCCCGACGCCCGACGTCAAACCCAGCACAAACGCGAAGCCAAGATTTCGCGGCACATTCGGTTCGACCGGATAAGTAGGAACCCGGGCACTGTTCACGATCTGAAAATTGTTGGACTTCAGTCCTTCCGAAATACCGGCTTCCTTGAGTTTCTCGAGCAGGCCTTCATAAAGCTGGCGGTTGGTTTCGAGGTCACGCTTCAGCAGACTGTATTCGATTGCGCTTTCATTCAGCTTGTTGGCTGCCTGTTTCTGCTTTTCCAGCGCCTGGCCGAGCAATTCTTCGCGTCCCAGGGCCGTGGTGTATTGGCCCTTCACCTTGCTGGCGATTTTTTTCATCTCGGCTTTAAGCTCGATGTCGATTTCCGCCAGCTGGTTATTCAATTGAACGAGCTTGGGGTACGACGGCCCGAACTGCGTGTTGAGGTCCGCAGCCTGAATCCTCAAGTCTGCTTGCTTGGCGCGCAAACTCTCGAGCAACTGGGAGGCACTTTGCCCTCCCGCGCCTGCGTCTTCAAGCCCCCCGGCGCTGGAAGCGATCGCGTCCGGATCGCCGGACTCCATCAGCCGGTAGAAGGCTTCTTTATCCATCCGCTCGGATTCCGCCATGGTGAGGGCCTTGTTCAGCTCATCGAGCTTGGCGGTGGTGATGTTCTGTTTTTCGTCGATTCCCAGAATCTCGTGCTCTTTCTGATAGCGCACAAGTTTTTCCTGAGACGTTTCCACTTTCATCTGCAGGTCGACGAGTTGCTGCCCGAGCCAATCGGACACCTGCATCGTGTTATTGAAGCGGGTTTTGTAGTTGTTCTCCTGGTAATCGCCCATCAGCTTGTTCACAACATTCTGGGCGGTCTGCGGGTCCGCATCCCGGAAACGGACCGACATGATGCGGGAATTGGGGATGAGGCTGATCGTGAGCCTTCCCTTGAATGAAGAAAGCAGAGAGGAAGTTCGCGAAGGGTCTGCCTCCAGCGGATCGGGAGCCAGATCCAGCGAAGATGGCAGCGCCGATGCGGCTGTCTTCCCTCCGAACTCCGGCTGCCGGTCCAGGTTCAGTTCCTTGATGACCTGGAGGGCCAGAAGATCGCTCTGCAGAATCTTGACCTCGGTCTCCATTTCCGTAGGGTCGTAATAGTCGAAGCTGATGGCGTTGGCATCTTTGAAGTTGAGCGACGAATCCGGTTTCTTGACGGCAATACTGCCGTTCGCCTCATAGATGGGAACCTGCCGCAATGTGGCGATCGCGACTACCGTGAAAATGGTCACCAGGCAGCCGACGACGATCCACTTGCGCTTCACCAGGACGCGGAAGTACTCTCCGATGGCGGAATCCTGCGGGGGAAGCTCAGAGTACAGACGCGGAGCTCGTCCCACGTCAAAGGTTGCCGTGGGCTGCAGTTCGCGGATGGCCGCGTTATTCGCCTGTACCAGAGGTCCCGAATCCATGCCTGCTCCTCAACGAATCTGTAGACGCCTCAAGGCCCGGCCCGCGCCGGCCTGCATAGCTAGCAACACGACAAGTCCCGGTCCCGTCCGAGAAGGCTGGTTCGTCGCGCAGGAGTTTGTTTCGCACTCGATAGCTGGAGAGTTCGCTGGTCATTCTAACATTGGAGGGCGGGAAAACCATTGCGAAATTTGGAGAAGTGTCCCTATTCTTCGCGGCGGGATTCCGCATCTGGCAGCGATTTCCCGATAAACTCCGCTATACTACCTTGCACTGCGATTCTCCGGGGGACAATGACACCTTTGTGGCGGGTCTTGCCTGCGCACAGCCTTGGATGGCGCGAGCAGACTGAGGGAATTTGGCGAGCCAGGTTTGACGAGTAAGGGATGTGAGGCGCGTGGAATGAATTGGGCAGAACAAACGGTCCTGGTGACCGGCGGGACTGGATCCTTCGGGAAAAAATTCGTCGAAATCATGCTGCGGGAGTATCACCCGAAACGGTTGGTGATCTTCAGCCGCGACGAGTTGAAGCAACACGATATGCGGGCCGCGGGCATCGACCACGCCAGTCTGCGTTATTTTATCGGCGACGTGCGTGACCCGGGAAGATTGGAGCGGGCGCTGTCAGGGGTTACGGTGGTGATCCATGCAGCGGCGCTGAAACAAGTTCCGGCCTGCGAATACAACCCGTTCGAAGCCATACAGACCAACATCATGGGCGGACGCAACGTGATCGACGCCGCCATCAATCAGGGCGTGTCGCGTACGCTGGCCCTCAGCACCGATAAAGCCGTGAATCCGATCAACCTTTACGGCGCGACCAAACTCTGTGCCGAGAAAATGTTCGTGCAGGCCAATGCCTACGCCGGGGCGCAGGGTCCGCGGTTCAGTTGCGCGCGCTACGGAAATGTGGTGGGAAGCCGGGGCAGCGTGATTCCGGTTTTTATGGAGCAGCGGCGCCGGGGCCGTATTACGGTGACGGATGCGCGCATGACCCGTTTCTGGCTGACGCTGGAGCAGGGCGTGCGCTTCGTGGTGAGCAGCATCGAGCAGATGCACGGCGGAGAGATTTTCGTCCCCAAAATTCCCAGCATGCGGCTGGTGGACCTGGCGGAGACGATTGCGCCGGGCTGCGAGATTGAGACCATCGGAATCCGGCCGGGCGAGAAGCTGCACGAGGTTCTGGTTTCCGAAGACGAGGCGCGAAATACTCTGGAGGTGGAAGACCGCTATATCATTCAGCCTTCCCATCCCTGGTGGCGGCGCGAGAATTGGGTGAGCGCCCGGCCGTTGCCGGAGGGATTCCGCTACGCCAGCGATAATAACGAGCACTGGCTGAGTAACCGCGAACTGCAGGATTTGGTTGCGCCCCTCACGGCGGAAGAGCAGCCGCTTCCGGCTCGGATTCCGGCTTAGGCGAACCGGCCTAGACAAATCAGCTTTGGACAAGTCAGCTTTGGGCAAATCAGCATGAGTGTAACTTCGGTCAGTCCGCAAGCCCTCGCCATTGACGGTGGATCGCCGGTGCGTGAAACACTGCTGCCGTATGGGCGGCAATTCGTCGACGAGGCAGACATCCAGGGGGTGGTCGATGTTTTGCGATCGGATTGGCTGACGACGGGTCCGAAGGTCGCCGAGTTTGAAGAAGCCTTCGCGGCTCGCGTGGGTGCGGCGCACGCGGTGAGTTTCAGTTCGGGCACCGCCGCTTTGCATGCCGCGGCCTTTGCCGCGGGATTGTCTGCGGGCGACGAGGCCATCACTACTCCGATGACCTTTGCCGCAACCGCGAATTGCGTTCTGTATCAGGGCGCGACGCCGGTCTTTGCTGACGTTTGCGCCGACACGCTCAACATCGATCCTGCGCAGATCGCGACGAAAGTGTCTTCCAGGACGCGCGCGATTCTTCCCGTGGCGTATGCGGGACATCCAGCCGATCTGGAGGCGATCCAGAAGATTGCCAGTGACCATGGGCTGATCGTGATTGAAGACGCATGCCATGCTCTGGGCGCGAAGTATCGCGAACGTTCGACTGGCGCGGTTGCTGACATGACTGTTTTCAGCTTCCACCCTGTGAAGCACATCACCACCGGCGAAGGTGGAATGGTCACCACTAACAACGCGCAGTTCGCGGAGACCTTGCGGCGCTTCCGTAATCACGGAATTTCGAGCGATGCCCGCCAGCGCCAGAGCGCCGGTGAGTGGCACTACGAGATGGTGCTGCTCGGCTTCAACTACCGTCTGCCTGACATTGCATGCGCTCTTGGCATCGAGCAGTTGAAGAGACTGGATGCCAACCTGGCGCGGCGCCGTGAGATTGCTGCACGCTATACGCTAGCGTTTCGGGAGCTTCCCGGGGTGATTCCTCCAGCCACGCGGCCGGATGTGAATCCGGCCTGGCATCTCTATCCTATTCGTCTCGACCTGGCAAAACTCTCGGCGGATCGGGCTGAGATTTTTCGTGCGCTGCGTGCGGAAAACATCGGCGTCGGCGTGCACTACATTCCGGTTCACCGGCACCCGTATTATGTGGAGAAATTCGGTGAGCGCGGCTGCGAATACCCGGTGGCGGAAGACGCTTATGATCGTCTGATCAGCCTGCCTATATTTCCCGCGATGACGGATCAGGATGTGAGTGATGTGATCCGCGCGGTGGGCAACGTGGTGGGACACTATACTCGATGAGCAAACGTACGGCAAGCAGACCAAAGATGAGCAACGTTAAGAGTGAGCAACTTCAGGGAGGTTCGGTTTGAGCGGGAATGAATCGGTCAGCAACCCGGCGCCAACCACATCCGCGGATACGGCGCAGATGGAAGTGTGGAAAGGCGAGTTCGGGCGCGAATATACCGACCGCAACACCTTTGATGTGGATGGCGTCGAGGCGCTTTACCGGAAAAACTACGGGCTGACACGGACAGCGATTAACCAGGAATTTCTTGGCGGCATTTCGAAGGACGCAAGTTTTCTCGAGGTGGGCTGCAACACCGGGAATCAGTTGCTGCTTTTGCAGCGGATGGGATATGCGAACCTGTCGGGGTTGGAGCTTCAGCCTTACGCGCTTGAGATCGCGCGGTCCCGCACGCGAAACATTTCGCTGGCGCAGGGTTCGGCGCTGGCTCTGCCGCACGGGGACGCTTCGTTCGACGTGGTGTTCACGTCCGGGGTGCTCATCCATATCGCGCCCGGGGATCTTCCTCGCGTGATGGATGAGATCCATCGCTGCACGCGCAATTACATCTGGGGGCTGGAGTACTACGCTCCGGACGTGACGGAAGTGAACTATCGCAATCACGACAACCTCTTGTGGAAGATGGACTATGCGCAGCGCTACCTGAAGCGATTTGAGGATCTGGAATTGGTTCGCGAACAACACGTTCCGTATCTCGAGGGCTCCAATGTGGATACGGTGTTCCTTCTGAGCAAGAAACAGCGGGCCGCGTAGATCAGTCGTGGGCGATCAGTCGTCGGGAATTGAGGCAGCTATTAGCGGTTAGCTCTTAGCTTTCAGCTAAACCGGGCGAGAAGATTCATAGAGCGTCATTCATAGGCGTCGCTCCAGCGTCATTCAGCGGGGGGTTGCTTGAAAGTAGTCGCAATTGTTCAGGCACGGATGGGCAGCACCCGTCTGCCGGGCAAAGTGCTCAAAGATATCGAAGGCGCGACGATGCTGGCGCGCGTGGTGCAGCGCCTCTCCCGTTCGAGACTCATCCACGAGGTGTTGATTGCCACCACAGACCGTGCGGCGGACGATGCGATCGTCGAGGAGTGCCGGCGCTGTTCGGTCCAGATTTTTCGCGGGGACGAAGACGACGTGCTTGACCGCTATTTCCGCGCCTCCCAGCTGACCAAAGCTGAAGTCGTGGTACGCATCACGTCGGATTGTCCCCTGATCGACCCTGGGGTTACAGATAAAACCATCGCTGCGTTTCTCAATCCAGCCCTTCTCAACCCAGCGTTGCTCAATCTACAACGGCCGGCGCCGCCGGACTATGCGTCGAACGTTGTGGTCCGCACCTACCCGCGCGGGCTCGACACCGAGGTGATGACCGCGCAGGCTCTGGAACGTTGCTGGCGCGTTGCCAAGCAGTCTTACGAGCGCACTCATGTCACTCCTTACATCTACGAGCATCCGGGCGAATTCAAGATTCTCTCCGTAACTGGGGAGGCTGACTTCAGCCGGCATCGCTGGACCGTGGACACTCCTGAGGATTTGGAATTTGTCCGGGCAATCTACGCTCGATTCAAAAGCCGCGATGACTTTCGCGAGGCAGATATACTTGCTCTGCTGGAGCATGAGCCTGAACTGATGGAGTTGAACCGCTCGATCATGCAAAAGGCCCTGCGCGAGGGCTGATGATCTCCCCAAATTTTCCTGGACGGCGATTGATTCTCAGAATAATACCGACACACCTCGAAGTCTGCGAGATACAAGGTTCTTTTCGGTTTGCAGGTGAACGAAACGTGGCCGCTGTGGTGCTCGGATGATCCTTGTAACGGGAGCCAGTGGTTTGCTCGGCGCCAGCGTTGCGTTGCTGGCGCGAGAGCAAGGGCGCCAAGTGGTGGGACTGCATCACCGCCATCCTGTCCACATCGATGGAGTGAAATCGCTGGCGGCCGATCTGGCTGACCCGGCGGAGACTCGCCGCGTTTTGCTGCAAGTCAAGCCATCGATCGTGGTGCATTGCGCGGCTGCGACGAATGTGGACTGGTGCGAAGAGCATCCGGAGGAAGCCCGCAGAATCAACGTGGAGATGCCGGCTGCAATCGCCGAACTGGCCGCGCAGAGCGATGCGCAATTGCTCTACGTTTCCACGGATTCTGTGTTCGACGGCGAGCGCGGTAACTACGCCGAGACGGATACTCCGTCGCCCGTGAACGTATATGCGAAGACCAAATTGCAAGGTGAAAGGGAGGTGATGCGTCACCACCCGACGGCTTCGATTGCGCGCGTGAACCTCTACGGATGGAATGCGCAGAACAAAGAGAGTCTGGCGGAATGGATCCTGAGGCAGTTGGCTCTGGGGAACGTCGTGCCAGGGTTCTCCGACGTTCATTTTTGCCCAGTGTTGGCTAACGACGCGGCGGAAATTATGCTTGCGTTGTTGGACCAGAATCTGAGCGGGCTTTACCATATCGTCGGTGCTGAACGCGTGAGTAAGTATGAGTTCGCCCGACGAGTGGCTGCCATCTTTGGCTTTGACCCTGGGCAGGTTCGCCCCACCCGCCTGGCCGACGCAAAACTGAAGGCTCGGCGCCCGCGGGATACGTCCTTGAATACGGAAAAAATCTGCGCCGCCTTGGGGCGTCCCATGCCCGACGTTGCGGCGGGCCTTCACAGGTTTGCTCGGCTGCGCGAGAGCGGTTACGTGGATCGAATCAAGAGTCACCTGACTGGAGTTCGGGAATGACGACTCTGAAGCTGGGGAATAAATTCGTGGGTGCCGAACATCCCACATATTTTATTGCGGATATTTCGGCGAACCACGACGGCGACCTGGAACGCGCCAAACTCCTGATCCGGTTGTGCGCCGAGGCTGGGGCCGACGCGGCCAAGTTCCAGAATTTTCGCGCTGCCAAGATCGTCAGCGACCGCGGCTTCAATAGTCTGGGCGATCAACTCTCTCACCAGGCGAAATGGAAGAAGAGCGTGTTCCAGGTGTACCGCGAAGCCAGTTTGCCCTGGGAGTGGACTCCGGAACTGAAGCGCGAATGTGATGCTTGCGGAATCGAATATTTTTCTGCGCCTTACGATTTGGAAGCCGTGGATATGCTCGATCCCTTCGTGAGCTTGTTCAAGATCGGCTCGGGGGACATTACCTGGCCTGCAATGTTGCGCAAGGTGGCGTCCAGGCAAAAGCCCGTGCTTTTGGCCACCGGCGCTTCTGAGATGGAAGACGTGCAGCGCGCGGTTGCCGAAATACTGAAGATCAATTCGCAATTGGTCCTGATGCAGTGCAACACGAATTACACCGCCAGCCTGGAGAACTTCCGGCACATCCACCTGCGCGTGCTGGAAACTTACGCCGCTATGTTTCCCTCAGTCGTATTGGGCCTCTCCGACCACACTCCGCGTCACGCCACAGTGCTGGGAGCGGTCGCGCTGGGAGCGCGCGTGATCGAGAAGCACTTCACCGAAGACAATCGGCGCGAAGGCCCGGACCATCCATTTTCCATGACACCTTCTTCCTGGCGAGAAATGGTGGATCGAACGCGTGAGCTCGAATATGCGCTGGGGTCATCCCGCAAATTCGTGGCGGAGAATGAGCAGGATACGGTGGTGGTGCAGCGGCGCTGTCTGCGGGCGGTGAAGGATTTGAGGGCAGGAACAGTCTTGAGCGAAGACATGCTGGAGTCGTTGAGGCCGGCCCCAAGAGATGGGCTCGCGCCGTTCGAATTGCCGCGAGTCATCGGAAAGAAGCTGCTGGGCGATCTACCCCACGGCGAATACTTGAAATGGACTTTGTTGGCGGAGGCCGAGGGCAGCGAGTGAAGGTCCTGTATTTTTCCGACAACACCTCCGGGCACAACCAGCGTTTTCTGGAAATGCTTTCACAGGCGGGAGTGGAAGTCTGGTTTTTCGACCCAACCAGCGTCGGCGTAGCGGAGCAATGGCTGCCGAAGGGCGTCCATTGGGTTCGGTTCAAACAGCCGCCTCTGCGGAATTCGGAGCCGGCGACTTTTGCCGCTTTCTTGCCCGAGTTCCAGCAGTTGCTGCAAGAGATCGGTCCCGACCTCGTCCATGCCGGCCCCATTCAAAGTTGTGGCTACTTGACGGCGCTCTCGGGCTTTCATCCCTGGCTGCTCACTTCCTGGGGATCGGACCTTCTCTTTCACGCGCAGCGGAATCCGGAGTGGAAGCATGCGACGCAAATTGCTATGTCGGGCGCGGACGGTTTCTTTTGTGATTGCGACTCGGTTCGCGCCAGTGCAAAGCAGTGGGTTGATATACCGGACTCGCGCATTGTGCAGCTTCCCTGGGGCATCAGGAAGGGATTGTTTGGACCGGCTGGCGCTTTGCCTCCGGAGAGAGAGTTCGAGCGCGAAGCCGGGACACACGTGTTCCTCTCCACGCGCTCCTGGGAGCCGCTGTATGGCATCGACACACTCCTGGAAGCATTTCGACAGGCTTACGGGGTAGACTCTTCGCTGCGTCTGTTGTTACTGGGAAACGGGTCGGAAGCCGGACGGGTGCGAAAGTTTATCGATGCGAATGGCTTGAGTCGCGTGGTTCGGACGCATGATCCTTACGGCAAAGAAGAGATGCCGAAGTGGTTCCGCGCTGCGGACACCTACGTCAGTTGTACGCAGTCGGACGGCACGTCAATTTCCTTGCTGGAGGCGATGGCGACCGGACTGCCAGTGGTGGTGACCGACATTCCTTCCAATCGTGAGTGGGTCGCGGAGGGGCAGAATGGATGGTTAGCTCCCGCCGGCTCTGCTGAAGAGTTTGCGAATCGGTTGTTGCGAGCTGCCCGTCTCAAACCGGAAGACCGCAAGCTGTTTTCCGAACGAAATCAGCGCATCGTGGAGGAGCGGGCGGATTGGGATCGGAACTTTCCGAAACTACTGGATATGTATCAGCGGCTTACCGGAAAGTCGATCCGCCAGTGACCGGATTTCCTGGCGACCTCGCCGAACGCCATCGGTGCGAGCGAATGGGAATAGCAACATGAAACTTGTCAGCCCCATTCTGAAGAAGATCGTTTATCCGAGTTTGGCGAAGACCGGCTGCTTCCGTGGGCTGGCTCCATCGGGTCTTGCCGTTGTGACTTATCACGGCGTACTCCCGCAGGGATACGAGAGGATCGACCTGGATCTCGACGGGAGCCTGATTACAGGCGACGCGTTGCGACGGCAATTGCGGTTGCTCAAGACGAAGTACACGGTGATTACTCCGGAAGAAATGTTGCTCTGGAGCGAAAAGAAGCTGGTGCTTCCTCCGCGCGCCGTTCTTCTTACCTGCGATGACGGGCTGGTGAACAATTTGACCGAGATGCTACCCGTGCTCGAGGAAGAAGGTGTCCGCTGCCTGTTTTTTGTGACCGGTGCGTCGTGCCAGGATGAGCCAGCGACACTTTGGTACGAGGAGCTTTTTCTTTTGCTTCTCCGGGCCCCGGCAGGATCTTTTAAGATTTCTTCCGCCGACATTGAAATCAGCGGCACGCTTGCCGGCCGCGATCAGCGGCGCGCTTTGTGGTGGAATTCGGTGAAACAACTCTCGCAGGTCGGGGCCGCGAGCCGCAAAGAGTTTGTCAATGCGGCTCGAGTGCACTTGCGAGCCGATTCCGATGCGATCTTTCCCACGAACGATTTACCATCACAGCGGCGATTCCGGCTGCTGAACCGCGGCGAGCTGAAACAACTGGAGTCAGCCGGAATGACGATCGGCGCGCACTCCATGAGTCACCCGCTGCTCTCGCGCTTGCCCCCGGAGTTAGCTCGCGCCGAGATCACGGAGAGCCGAGCTTGTCTCGAGGCGGTTCTGGCGAAAGGCGTTTGGGCGTTTGCCTATCCTTTCGGAGATCCGCAATCGGTGACGCCGGAAATTCTCGTCATGGCAAAGGACGCTGCATACGCAGCCGCTTTTCTGAACTGGGGCGGAGGGCTGGGCGCGGAACTTCCTCCGTTTGCAATTCCACGCGTTCACGTCACCGCGTCCATGGACCTCGCCGAACTGGAAGCGCACGTGGCCGGATTCTATTCTTGGTTGCAGCGGCACGTTGGCCGGAACCCGCAGGATTTATTGCGGCCGGCGCGAGGTTGACCCACTCCATGGCCGGGCATTCGGCAGAAAACAATCTAGGGGTTTACAACGCGGCGCCCGTGGTTTCCTATTACGCTTCCCTGAACTACCTCACGCCCTGCGAACGGTTGCTTTTCGATGGTTACATCAAGGGTGGAAGCAGCATCCTGGACCTCGGCGTCGGCGGTGGGCGCACCACGGCGTATCTCGCTGGCCGCGCTTCCCACTATGTCGGCCTGGACTACGCGGCGGCGATGATTAAGGCCTGCCAGACCAAGTTTCCCCACCTGGACTTCAGGGTTGCGGACGCTGCCGACCTCTCCGCGTTTCAGAATGAAGCTTTCGATGCAGTAGTATTTTCTTTCAACGGGATCGACATGTTGCCGAGCGCAGCGCGACGGGCTTGCCTGGAACACATTTGCCGCGTTCTTAAACCGGGCGGAGTGCTGATCTTTTCTTCCCACAACCCGCGCGCGATTCTGGTTCGGCGGGGATGGAATCGCGACCGACTGCGGGAGATGGCCCGCCGATTCTCTGGCCGATCCGCGTTTGGCCAATCCGCGCCCCTGTACTCGTTTTTGTTTGCCGGATTTGCGAGCTTACGATTCATGTTGGCCCTGGGCCAGTCGGCGTGGTCAAGCTTGCCGCGTTTTTTCAAGAGAATTCCGTCGCAAATGTTCTGGCGCGGAGAAGGAAATCTTGCGGACACCGCCCACGGTGGATTGCTTACTCACTACTGGATTCCTGCACGGGCCATCGCCGAACTGACCGGTTTTCACTTCCGGATCGAGCGCATCGTGGGGAATGAATATCCCCAGCCTCCCCGTGAGTACGCGGCAGATTGGTACTATTACGTGTTCGCCAAGCGTGGATGATGGGTGAGTTGGGCAAATTGCGTTTAGTCCTGCTGAGAGAAATCCCGGAAGACGAAACCCTGCGCCGCCAGTGGAATGCCCTGGTGGATCGAGTAGAGCAGCCCCAGGTTTTTTACACCTACGAGTGGTCTCTGGCAGTGTATCGGGCCTATCACGCGACCTTGCATCCACTCCTCTTCCTGGCTTACGACGAACAGGGAGCGCTGCGCGGAGTAGCTGCTTTGGCGGCTGACGCTTCTGGAAGGGAAGCGTCGTTTCTCTGCGCCACGACGGGAGATTATTGCGATGTTCTAAGTTCCGTCGAAGACCGAGCCGCGTTCGTCGATGAAGTGTTCGGCGCTATTACGAAACTCGGAATCGTGTCGGCGGCACTCGCTAATCTGCCGGCCGACTCCGCTACCGTTTCGGCGATGCATGGGGCCGCCGGGAACCATCACTTCCATTATCTTGCGCGAACCGCCTACAAGTGTGCTCAGGTGCAGTTGGGTTCCCTCGAACGTCGAGGCGGGGAGAAACCCGTTCTGCCCCGAAAGAAGATGCTTCGCCGCTTCGTCAATGCCATGGGCCGGGAAGCGCCGGCTCGTCTGGAGCACGCGAGATCGTGGAGCGATGTCCAGCCCATCTTCCCTGAGTTCGCCCGTGCACACGTGGCCAGGTTCCTGGTCACCGGGCGCATCAGCAACCTGGCTCGCTCGGAACGGCGAGTTTTTCTCGAAGAGCTGGCGAAACTACTCTCGGGAACAGGCTGGCTCGCCCTCACCCGCATGATGACTGGGACGAAAGCAGTTGCCTGGAACTACGGATTCCAGTTTCACGAGACCTGGTTCTGGTACCAGCCCACGTTTGATAGCGATCTGGAGAGATATTCGCCTGGCTTTTGTCTGTTGGCAAAGCTGATCGAGGAAGCTGCAGAGAATAAAGCGTTACAGGTTATCGATCTTGGGCTCGGCGCCGAAGACTACAAGGAACGCTTTGCCAACCGGACGCGGGAGACGTTGTACGTAACGCTGCAAACTTCCGTGGCGCGGCATTTTGGCACGATTGTCCGTTTTCGTGTGGCTAGCATGGTGAGAACCATCCCCGGGCTGGAGACCAAAGTCCGTTCCGTTGCGGCGAAATTGGAACGTGTCGGCGAGCGGCGCCAGGGGCAAGGCATCGCAGGAACACTTCTCTGGCTCGCGACGAAAGTGCGGGACCTCTGCTGGTCGCGAATAGAAGTATTTTTCTATGAGTGGAATGGCCCGGCGCCGGCGAACAGCGGTGACTGGGAACTGCGGCCGCTTGATCTGAAAGAGTTGGCTAAAGCTGCTGAGCAATACGCCGACGATGAGCCGACCCTGGCTCACATTCTTCGGTCTGTGCAGCGTTTGCGCGCCAAGAATGCGCAGGGTTTCGCGCTGATCGATGCCAGGGGAATCCCCGTTCATTTCGCATGGATGACCGCGTTCAGCGGATTTTTTCTGGACGAGTTGAAGGCCAAGGTAGAGGCTCCTTGCCCAGAGGCGGTGTTGCTGTTCGATTGCTGGACTCCGGTCGCGGCGCGCGGCCATGGTCACTACGCTCGCGCTATCGGGATGATTGCGGAGAAAGTTCGCCGCGCAGGAAAGCGGCCATGGATTTTCAGCGCCACCACGAATACCGCTTCCGTGCGCGGGATCGAGAGGGCCGGCTTCCAACGCCGCTATTCTCTGGTCCGCCAAAAGTTTTTCAACCTGCAGAGGATCACGGGACAACCGCCGGTCTCCCAGGAAATTCCTCCTGCGGAGGTTTC
The DNA here is from genome assembly GCA_050014115.1 of Candidatus Sulfotelmatobacter sp. Taxonomy (GTDB): domain Bacteria; phylum Acidobacteriota; class Terriglobia; order Terriglobales; family Acidobacteriaceae; genus Sulfotelmatobacter. Next base: position 17,329 of record JBEKDY010000011.1, read on the forward strand.
AGCTCCCGTCTGAGGGCACGCAATATCGCATGCGCGTTCTTCTGCTTCATCCCGAGGACTTTCCCCAACGCGGGCCCTGGTCGGCTCAGCGCTGGGACCTGATCGTCGATCTGGGGAGGTCTTCCCCTTCTTCCGCTGCGGCCTGGGAAGAAGTGGCTCATGCGCCTGTGCTGCGTGCGGATTTTTTCCGGAAGGGAGTGGAAGACATTAAGCAGGTGAGGAAATTGTTTTCACTGGGCATGGGCCGCCTAATCGATGAAGAGGGAATCGACTGGTGGGAGCTCACATCCCAAATCATTGCGTTGGACACTGAAGCGGTTCTGGTTTTTCTGCGCATGATTCCGAAAATTGACGGGACTGCGGAAATCTGGGCAACGCGCCCCGGCTGGCCGGCGAGCGCGATATTCGCTCTGCTGAAGCGGCCGCTCCAGTGTTTTTCTGACGAATCCTCTGCGCGCGTTAGTACGCGTGTCCGGCACTACGGAAGCCTGCTCCGGCGGTTCTCCGCCGCGCAGATCAAAGAGATTTTTCTGGACAAGTACGACTCCGACTATAAATGGCGGTCGCGATTTGCTTCCCAGACCACGCCGTTGCCGGAACCCTCGATTCTGCTGCCCAGCGCTTATGGCAACGTCTCGCGAATGGCTGCGGCGTATGCCAGACTATTGCCCGAGCAATCATTTCTTCTCGTTGTGACCAGGCAGAGCGGCCGGCTGAGCAACCTGCCGCCGAATATTCAAACGCGGGACTTGGCAGCCTACGCGGGAAGCGACTTGCCGATCCCAGAGACCGCCGCGATCCTCGAAGAGTGGACCAAACTGAAAAACGATCTCTGCGCGATTCCCGAATTTGCCGTGCTTTCACACGCCAGCAAGTTCGACGGTTTTCCGGCGTGGTTTCAATCTGGTCTCCACGCCCGGAACGCCTGGCGCAAAGTGATGGAGCGCGAGCCCGTGTGTGGCGTATTGTGCGGCGACGACAGCAATCTTTACACAAAGCTTCCAGTGCTGCTGGCAGCCAGGCGAGGAATACGCACTTTGGATTTTCATCATGGCGCGTTAGATGGACGTTACCTTCTGAAGGATTTGCCGTGCGACGCCTATCTTGCCAAGAATGAAATGGAACGCGATTACCTGCTCCGCGTCTGCGGGCTGCCGCCGGAAAAAGTGGTGCTCGGCGCACCCGCGCCTGCTCCGAGCGATTCCCGGCAGGACGGCGCGCCATCGGACCTTGCGCGGTTGGTTCTTTTCTCCGAGCCTTATGAGAATTTTGGCATGCGCGCCGAGGAAGTGTACGGAGAACTCTTGCCGCCCCTCTGCCGCGTGGCCCGTGAGAGTGGGAGAGGCATTGTCCTGAAGCTCCATCCTTTCGAGAGTCTTTCCCAGCGGACCAGCATGGTTCGGGATCTGTTACCGCAGGAAGATTTCCAGAGAATCACGCTAGTGGATGGCCCGCTCTCTCAGCAACTGCTCGCAAACACCTGGTTTGGAGTGACGGTCGAATCCACGACGGTTCTGGACTGCTTCGCGCGACACATTCCGTGTTTCGTGTGCGGATGGTTGACGATGCTGCCGTTCGGCTATGTTGAACAATATGAGCGCTTCGGCGTCGCACAAATTCTGCGCAACGCAAAAGATCTGGATGAGATCCCGAGTTTCCTGGCCGGTCTGCGTAACTCGCCGCCACCGACGGAAACCTTCTCGAAGACGGCCGAACCGGAGTTGCTCCGCCGATTATTGGGAGTACAGTCGCGGGCGAGCGCGGTCGCGGGGCGGACTGCATGAAGGATCTGACCATCCACGATCCAAGATCGAACGATCCGGCCAGTCCAGATGCTGCCGCTAGCCAGACCCAACAATTCCGGTCCCAGGTCGGACATATCTCGCGGCAATCCGGCGTGTTTTTTGCGGGGACGATGTTCACCGCTGTTGCAGGCTACATCTTCAGGGTCTATCTTGCCCGCACGCTGGGTGCGGAAGCGCTCGGCATTTACGCACTGGGCATGACGGTGGTCGGCCTCGCTGGAGTCTTCGGCGGATTGGGATTGACCTGGGCGGCATCACGGTTTCCCGCGGCTTACGCCAGCACCGGCCGCATGGACGAACTGCGCGCGTTTATGGCGTGGAGTGTCCTGATCTTGACCGGTATAAACGGAGCGCTTGCGGTTGTTGTGGTGCTGGCGCGTCGCTGGGTCTCGATCAACCTTTATCACACCCCTGCTTTGGCGGGGTATCTAGGTCTTTTTGCGATAATCCTTTTTCTGGGGTCGCTGACGACTTTTTTTGGTCAACTCCTGACCGGGTACAAAGAGGTGGCGAAGCGAACCATCATCACGAACTTCGTGGGAGTTCTCCTGAGCATAGTCTTCACGGTGATCCTGATTTCTTTTGGACGCGGGCTTTGGGGATATGTTTTTGCACAAGTCGCCAGTGCGATTGGAGTGTTGTCTCTCCTGATTTGGACCACATATAAGCTCACACCTCTTCCGGCTCGGTTTTCGCTCACGACCATTAGTTATCCGCAACGGGAGATGTTCACTTTCGCAGCGGCTGCATTTGCGATGGACATCATGGGTTTTCTGTACAGCCAAACGGATAAAATCATCCTTGGTTTTTATCTGAATGCCCGATCGGTTGGTGTGTATGCGGTCGCGGCCACGATCGTGGCTTTTGTCCCGATCGCGCTCCAATCGGTAAACCAGATATTTTCCCCAACCATCGCCGAACTGCACGCCCGCGGCGACTTCGAGCTTCTGGACCGGCTGTTTCAGACCCTGACTAAATGGGTGACGGGGCTGACGTTGCCGCTGGCTGCCGTCGTCATCTTGTTTTCCAGAGTGCTGATGCGTGTCTTCGGCCACGAGTTCGAAGCGGGCTGGGTTATCTTAGTGATCGGAGCCGTGGGACAACTCGTGAACTGCGCGACCGGGTCAGTCGGTTATTTGCTTCTCATGTCGGGAAACGAAAAGAGCTTGGTCAGGATTCAGATGGCCATGGCAATTGTCACCGTTACCCTGTGCCTGCTCTTTGTGCCTCGATGGGGCATCGCGGGAGCCGCGATTGCTGCGGCGATTGGCAATGTAGCCAGCAATGTGTGGTGTCTTTTGGAAGTCAAGATGCTTTTAAAACTGTTTCCCTACAATCGCAGCTATTGGGGCCTTGCCCTGCCCGTCACCGCGACTTTAGCCGCTGCAATTGGCCTCAGAGTGGGGTTGCGATCATTCAAGGAAGACATTGCGGTATTAGCTTTCAGTACGGCTCTCGTCTATATCATCTTCGTCGGGACGGTTCTTCTTTTGGGCTTGGATGCAGACGACCGTTTAATCGCAAACGCAATCTGGTGCCGGATTCGCAACTGGTTCCCCGGAATTCGGGAGAGCGGATCCTGAATTGCTCACGTCGTCACGTCGAGGCTCAATGAAAGACCAATACTCGCGCGCAGAGTTGCTGAAGATAGCCGATGCGCGGCTCTATCCGTCCATCACAAATCCGAGTTACCTGGTCCAGCGCGGACGCAGACTCATTCTCAGCAAGTGGTTGGATAGTATTCCCGGAGACCGGCTCACGGTGCTGGATATCGGAGGACGGTACCAGCCGTACCGTCCGCTGATCGAGAACCGCGTCCAGCGCTACGTTGCCCTTGACGTTTTGTGCACGCCACTTGTGGACGTGTTGGGAAAAGGAGAACAACTCCCCTTCAAGTCAGATACTTTTGACCTTGTGCTGGCGACTGGAGTGTTTGAATATTTTCCGGAACCTCGCGTTGCAGCCAGTGAAATCCATCGGATACTGAAACCGGGCGGACATCTACTGATGAGTGTTGCGGCCGTCTGCCCACGCGCAGTGGAGGAAGAGCATTGGCGATACCTGCCCTCCGGGTTGAAGTTTGTTTTGAAGCCATTCTGCAAAATCGAAATCGTCCCCGAAGTTACGAGCATCGGCGGAACGCTGCGATTGAATGCCACGGCCTTCAGCATTTTTGCCAAGTACGGATTCGTCCGCCAGATTCTGCACCACACGGTCGTGCCAGTCCTGAACCTGGCTGGCCTAGCTTTAGAGAGCGCCGGAATTTCGACGAACGATCAAGTTGCCGGGAACTACAGCGCTTTGGCCCAGAAATGAGAGTTGTCGGGTCGCACTCAAAGCCAACTGGTAAACTGCGGAGTTGTTTCAGTAAGCTGTCTTCTGCTGACCTTTGCATAGCGAGAATATTGCAGCCATGACCGAGATGCGGGAAGTCCGTTTGCCGGCGGAATTGTGTGCGGCCGCCGAAAAGAAATTCTCCCAGAAATTCAGCACCCTGGAAGAATTACTGACTTTCATTCTCCGCGATCTGTCGCGCGACGAGGCTTTGCAACTCGACCAGGCCGAACAGCGCATCATCGAAGAGCGGCTGCGTGAGCTCGGCTACATCTGAGGCGATCCGCCCTCGCCGTCTCAGGGAAAAATAGCCTGGACCAATATCGACTGCGTACCCGTAACTACAGCGTTTGTCCACAGGAATGAACATCCTTCAAAAGCTTTGGCAGCGTGGCCGGGACCTGCTTCCGGTGGAAGGATTTCATTTCGACCGCCCCATCGTTGTCTTTCAGAGCGACGATTGGGGTCGCGCCGGCTTGCGCGACCGCCAGGGACTCGATCAGCTCGCCGCGGCTGGTTTGGTTCTCGGCGAACGGCCGTACGATTTTTACACTCTTGAGACCGCCGAGGATCTTGCGGCCTTGCGTGCAGTGCTGCGCAGCCATCACGATTCCGCCGGACGCTCTCCCTGCATCGAGATGAATTTCATAGTGGCGAACCTCGATCTTCAGAAGATGGATTTTAACGAGATGTCAGGGGAATCGTTCCAGCAGATTCATCTCCTTCCTCTCGCCGAAGGTATTCCTGCTGAATGGAATCGGCCTGGTTTGTTACAAGCTTACCGTGAAGGCATTGAGGAAGGACTCTTCCACCCCGCTTTGCACGGCACCACGCACTTTTGCCGCGTTGCGGTCGAACGTTATCTCGCCGCAAGTGACCTCACGGACTCCAGCGACCGCGGACGTCTTCTGCGAACATTATGGAAAGCCGGCACGCCCTACATCCACTGGCGCATGCCCTGGATCGGCTATGAATACTGGGATCCCGAAGCTTCCCCGGACGAACGATTCCTTCCTGCTGAGAGTCAGCGTGATCTGATTGGCAAGGCCGTCGGCGATTTCGCCAAACTGTTTGCCATGCTGCCGCGCTCGGCGTGCGCTCCCGGATACCGCGCGAACGACGACACGCACCGGGCATGGGCGCAAATCGGAATCCGCGTCGCGCAGAACGGCCCGGGCGCCGCCATCCCGCCTCATTTCGATCGTCAAGGACTTCTACAGCTCTACCGCGCCGTCGAATTCGAGCCGGCCGTTAACCCAGATTTTTCTCTCGATGCTTGCCTTCTCGGGGCCAAGGCTTGTTTCGAGCGCAAGGTCCCGGCGATCGTGTCCGTGCACTCCATTAATTTCCATTCTTCCGTGAAGGATTTTCGCAGCCGCACGCTGGAACTCCTGGATCAATTTCTCGCAGCCTTGGAGTTAGCTCATCCCGATGTGCTGTATCTTCATGGTGGGGAGATCTACGAAGTCGTGAACAATGGCTCGTGTGAAACAGCGCAAGGGAAGGTCAGCGTACACGTCGCTCGCAAATCTTTCACCAGGTCCCGGGTTGCGCCCGTTCAGGAATCCTGAGTGGTCATGCTTGGACGATCATGTTTGGACGAACATGCAGAAATCAATCGTACTGATCACAGTGGATTGTCTGCGCGCCGATCATGTCGGCTTCATGGGATATGACCGTCCCACCACGCCTTTCCTCGATAAGCTGGCCAGTGAAGCGTTCGTTTTCCCCTCCGCCATTGTCGCGGGCGCGCCCACGTACTATTCGTTCCCGGCGATCATGGCTTCGCGCTATCCGCTCGCGCTGGGCCGCGACGTGTTGGGCCTTGCGCCGGGAGAATTCAGTCTGACTTCCGTTCTCAACGAAGCAGGCTACGCAACTGCTTCATTCGGCGCAGCCAATCCTTACATTTCAGGTCAGTTTGGCTATGAAATGGGTTTTGATACTTTTCGCGATTTCTTAGACACCGAGGTTGTGGCTCCAGCTGAAAACGCAACGCCTACTCCCAACCGCAACGGTTGGGCGAGCCGACTGAACCGCAAGCTGCAGGAACTCCGTCCACGCATGGGGCCGTTGGCCGACGTCTACGACGAATTGTATTTCCAATACTGTCAGCGGTTGGCAAGGCCGGCTCCCGGTTCACTCGACGCGCTGCGTCGCTTTCCCGCCGCGGATGTGATCGTCGATCATGCTCTGTCCTGGATCGAGTCCATCGGCCAGCGTCCGTTCTTTCTTTGGCTGCATTTGATGGATCCGCATGCTCCTTACTACCCGAAGGAAAGGGCGCTGGAACTCATGGGTTGCGATCCGGTCAGTCCTTTCCACGCGCGGTATCTGAATTCGTATTGGAATCGGAGCGATCTCGGACCTGGAGGATTGCAGCGTCACCGCGATTACGTCGTCGCCCTCTACGACGCTGGCATCCGTTGGGTCGACGAACAGGTGGCTCGTCTCATCGCCGTGCTCCGCGATTCCAACCGCTGGCCGGATTGCATCTTTGCTCTCACCGCCGACCATGGCGAAGAGTTTCTCGACCACGGAGGCCGATTTCACCCACCCTCGCGTCTGACTGAAGAATTGATTCATGTGCCTCTGCTCTTGCGTGTTCCCGGCGCCGCAAAGAAGAAACTGCCCAAGTCTGCATTCAGCCTGCTGAATTTAGCTCCAACTCTTCTGGACGCTGCCGGACTGCCAATTCCGTCGACATTCCGCGGACGCAGTTCCTGGGCACAGGTTCGTGAGGGCGCTCTTCTCGACGGGACGGCGATTTCCGAATGTGTTGCGGGCTGCAACAACCCACTTCGCATCGAAAATCGTCTGGGACCTCGTGTGCTGGCGGTGCGTGAAGCTCGTTACAAGCTTGTGCTCGAGTTTGACCCTCCGGCTGATCGTCTTTACGACCTGGAAGCCGATCCCGGCGAACGCCAGCCGTTGCCCGCAACCGCGGAGAAGCCTGTGCGGCGCCGTCTTTTGCAATGTGCCCGGGAACATCTTCGGGGCTCCTCTCGCGAGCGCGATGTAGGCTCGCGCCTGCAAGCAAGGCTGCGCGAACTTCGGCTAGAATGGGCACGGTCGGCTCCAGAACGTTCCGAAGCGTGATGCTTCGAAGCGTGATGCGCCGAGCATGATGTTTCGAAATAAGATCGTCTGAATACCAGAAACCCAATGAGCGGCAACCAGGAATACCGCGATCTTCGTGTGCTTGTGACCGGGGCTGGCGGTTTTATCGGCAGCCATCTGGTGGAATCCCTGGTGGGCACGGGCGCGCACGTGAAGGCGTTGGTGCGCTACACGAGTCGCGGAAGCTGGGGCCATCTGGAGCAGCTTGCGCCCAAGCTTCGTGACTCGGTGGAAGTTGTTCTTGGGGATGTGCGCGATGCGCAATTCATCCGCCATCACGTGCGCGGCTGCGACGTGGTGTTCCACCTGGCTGCCTTGATCGGAATTCCGTATTCTTACGAAGCTTCGGAAAGTTACGTGGACACGAATGTTCGCGGCACGCTCAACGTGCTGCAGGCGGCGCGAGACGCGGCGGGACCGCGGGTAGTGATCACCTCCACGTCGGAGGTTTACGGAACTGCTGTGTACACGCCGATGGATGAGAAGCATCCTTTGCAGGCCCAATCGCCGTACTCGGCATCGAAAATTGCCGCCGATAAACTGGCGGAGAGCTATCACCTGAGCTTTGGTTTGCCCGTGGTGACCGTGCGCCCGTTTAATACCTACGGCCCTAGGCAATCAGCGCGTGCGGTGATTCCCACGATCGTTTCGCAAGTGTTAGCAGGAGGGGACACGCTTCGCCTTGGCTCGCTCGATCCAGTCCGCGATCTCACCTACGTCAGCGACACGGTTCAAGGATTCCTGCGCGCTGGTGTTGCGGAAAAGGTGGTGGGCCAAGTCATCAACCTCGGTACGGGCCAGGGTATTTCAATCGGCGAGCTGGCTCAGATGGTTATGCAGATCGCCGGGCTCAAGATGGCGATCATTGCCGATGCGGATCGGGTTCGTCCGCCCGCGAGCGAAGTGCGGCTTCTCATCGCAAAAACAGAACGCGCACGCGACCTGCTCGGTTGGGAACCAGAAGTTCCGCTCGCGGAGGGTCTGAAGCGAGTCATCGACTACATCAGCGCCAACATGGCGGCATACCGCGTGGGTACCTACGCGGTCTAGGAGATTTGCGGAGATGCAGGCTGTCGTTCTGGCTGGCGGAAAAGGCACACGGCTGCGCCCTTACACTACTTTGTTGCCCAAGCCACTGATGCCGATCGGCGACATGCCGGTGGTGGAAGTGATCATCCGGCAACTGCGCGCGGCGGGTTTCGATCGCGTGATTTTGGCCGTCGGCTATCTCCCAGATCTTTTTCGCGCCTTGATCGGCGATGGAGAGCGCATGGGCGGGCCCATTGAGTTTGTGCGCGAAGAAGTTCCGCTGGGAACCGCCGGCGCCCTGGGATTGATCTCGGGACTGGAATCGGATTTCCTGTTGATCAACGGCGACACTCTGACAACTTTGGATTACCGCGCGTTCATGGAATATCACCGCAATCACGGAGCGATCGCCACAATCGCCACGCAATGCCGCCAGAATCCGGTGGACTATGGTGTATTGGAAATCGGCGCCGACCAGCGGCTGACGGGCTATGTCGAAAAACCCGTGCAGACATATCACGTCAGCATGGGTGTAAATGCGTTTCGGGCGGACGTGTTGCAGTATGTCCCGCCGAATCGCTACCTCGACATCCCGCAACTGATGCAGGTTCTCATGGATAAGGGCCAGCCCGTGCAGTGCTACCAGAGCGATTGCTTCTGGCTCGACATTGGTCGTCCCGCCGATTACGAAAAAGCGCTGGAGGTTTTTCAGGAACGTCGCGCGGAATTTTTGGGCAACTCGTCATGCGGGTCCTGATCACCGGTGGAGGAGGCTTCCTTGCCGGCCATCTTTTTGCGCAGCTGCAAGCGACAGCCGACGTCGAAGTGCGCACCTTGTCGCGCGCGGAGTGCGATCTCTCCCGGGACAAAGGACGATTATCCGCGGCGCTCCGCAGCTTTCAGCCTGACAGAATTTTTCATCTTGCCGGCAGGATCAACGGCTCGGAGTCCCAACTCTTCTACGATAACCAGGTGGCAACCGGGAATCTGCTTCAAGCCGCGTCGCGTCTGCTTCCGGCGGCGAGGATTGTGCTGGGCAGCACAACGGCCGTTTATGGCCGCGGCGGAACCGCAGCCATGCCGCTGTCGGAAGATCAGCGGGCAGATCCGCGCGGCGATTATGCCCGTAGCAAGTATGCTGCGGAAGAAGACGCGGCCGTCTATGCGCAGGCAGGAGTTTGGCTCGTGACGGCGCGCATGAGCAACCCCGTTGGTGCAAACATGAGCAGCGCTTTGCTCTGCGGAACTCTGGCGCGGCAGATCGTCGAGATTGAGCGCGGGAAGGCGCCAATCCTGAGCTTGCGCGATCTGACGCCGAAGCGTGACTTTATTTCCGCGCGCGATTGCGTGCGCGCGCTCTTGCATCTCGCAGAGTTTGGGACGCCCGGAACTACTTACAACGTGGCGGCCGGCGATTCGATCGCGATCACGGAGATGGTGAACCTCTACCTGGATTTGGCACGCGTGCGTCCGATCGAAGTGAAATCTCGTCCCGCGGATGAGGAGCGTTCATCCGTCCGCGAGCAATGGTTGTCGAACGCGCGTTTGCGGGCGCTGGGCTGGAAGCCAGAAGAGACACTGCATGAGGCGATTAGCGATCAACTCGACGCGGAACGGAAGCGTGCATGAATCCAATTCGTCTTCTGGTGGACAGCCTGGCCGACGAGGACGGTTTTAACGCGCAGATGACGAGCGCCCGCGATATTGTGAGCCGTCTCGATCCGACTCGCTTTCATGTGACCATGTTTTGTGTCGGCAAGCCAGACGCCCGGCTGCTTCAACGCTCTGCCACTCGGCTGGTTCAACTGCCACAGCGCCGGCAGACGCTTCGAATCCTCTCTGAATTCGTCACAGGAAAACATGACATTCTGTTTTATGTGAAATCATCCCCAGCTGCCAGAATGTACTTGGCGATGCGGCTCAAATCCTTCGACAAGCGCGTCGTTATCGGAACCGTGGAATCACAATCCGATCTGAGGACCGAACCGACGATTGAGGCGGAGCAGATCCGTCTCTGGGAGCGGACAGTTCTTCGCAGCGACTACCTTTTCAGCAACTCTTCTTCCGTTCGCGAGAATCTGGAAAAAGAGTACGGCCTTCACAGCGAGGTCGTGCCCACAGGAGTTGATACGAAATTTTTCACTCCAGCATGGGACCGCCCGCCGAACTCACGCGTGCGTGTGCTTTTTGTCGGATCTCTCCGCCCATTCAAGGGGCCGCAATTGCTTTTGCGTGCTGCCCCTCGATTTCCAAATGCCGAGTTCGTGATTGTAGGAGATGGCCTGATGGCCGCAGAGCTTGAGGAGCGCGTCCAACGGGTAAAACTCACGAATGTTCGGTTCGCGCGCGACTTGGATGTTTCCGCTCTTCGCGAACAATATCGCGCGGCGGACATTTTTTTGTTTCCGTCACATTGGGAGGGCTCTCCCAAAGTAATTTTGGAGGCCGCAGCCTGCGGGCTTCCCGTTATTGCGCGCGCGGATTACCAGCCAGAGACGGTGCTGGATGGACGAACCGGGTATCTGGGACGGGGAGATGACGAGCTTCTGGCTCACCTGGAGAGGCTGATTGCCGGCCCGGATCTGCGGAAAAGCATGGGCCGTGCAGGCCGCGCCCACATTGAGAAATTCGACTGGGACCTCATTACTCGTCAATGGGAAGAGATATTTCTGACGCTTACACCGCGCAAACGGGCTGCGGAATGATGAGTTCATCGGGGGACAACATACCGCGCAGTGCGAGAGCACTCCACGTTCTGACGCTGACGCCTTTCTATCCAACAGATCAAGACGATGCAGCTGGTTGTTTTGTCTCTGAGCCGCTGGTATGGCTGGCAAAAGCGGGCCTTCACAACACGGTCTTCGCCGTGCAACCCGTCTACCGGGGAGCCGTCCGCGCGAGCAGCTCTGCCATTCCTGCGCGCTGGCTGCGCTATTTGTCTTTCCCGGGAGGCTTCGGACTGCCCAGCGCTGGGGCTTTTTTGTTCGCGCGCATTGTCAGCCAGGTTCGCAAGCAACATGCCTCGCAGCACATCGACCTGATTCACGCCCACGGGCCCTTGCCTTGCGGCCACGCCGCTATGCTGTTGAGCGCCGAGCTGAATATTCCGTATGTCGTTTCGGTTCATGGCCTGGATGCTTTCTCCACGGTGCAGGTCAGCGGACGAGCCGGGGAGTGGTGCCGCCGGATTTCTCAGCGCGTGTATTGTTCTTCCCGCCGCGCCATCTGCGTCAGCGAACACGTGCGCGAGGCAGTGCTGGAGGGTTCCGGAGCGAGTTGCCGAACCTCGGTGGTTTATAACGGCGTCAATCCCGAGTTGTTCACTCCCGTCTCCGATCCAACTGTCGCTGCGCCCGTAGTGCTCAGTGTCGGGACCTTGATTCCGACCAAGGGGCATGCCACCCTCATTCGTGCGGCCGCCGCCCTGGCTTCCGAATTTCCTGACTTGCGGTTTGAGATCATCGGCGACGGGCCGGAACCTGCCCCCCTGCAAAAACTATGCGCGCAATTGCAGGTCACGGAAAAAGTGCGATTCCTGGGTCGCCAGTCGCGCAGGCAAGTCGCGGCTGCCATGCAGCGCTGCACGTTGTTTGCGCTGCCCAGCCGTTATGAAGGGCTGGGCTGCGTTTACCTGGAGGCTATGTCCACGGGCAAGCCCGCAATCGGCTGCCGGGGGCAGGGCATTGCCGAGGTCATTCAACACGGCTCGAATGGATTCCTGGTCGGACCTGACAATGACAGAGAGTTGGCACTGGCGATCGCGATGCTATTGAAAGATGAAACGCGTCGGCGCAACATCTCGGTCGCTGCGCGCGATACGATTCTCGATCGCTTCACTCTGGCCCACCAGGCGGAGAGTCTATTGCGAATCTACCGCGAGGCGGCGGAATGACGCGCCGTCTGGTCATCCTCACCGAAATCATTGCGCCTTACCGCATCCCGGTTTTCAACGCTCTGGCGGCGCGCGGCGATGTCCAGCTCCACGTTATCTTTCTTTCGGAAAATGATCCCAGTCTTCGGCAGTGGCACGTTTACAAGGATCAAATAACGTTCTCCTATGAAGTGTTGCCTTCCTGTCGGCGTCGCATCGGAAAATACAATGCGCTGCTGAACAGCGGTGTAAGCACTGCCCTGTTGCGCGCACAGCCGGATGCAATCCTGTGCGGCGGCTACGCTTACGTGGCATCGTGGCAGGCTGCTTTCTGGGCGAAGCGTCACGGTGTGCCCTTGCTTCTGTGGTCGGAGAGCACCGCCCTCGATATTCGCCGCGGTCATCATCTAGTTGAGTTCATCAAGCGAAAGTTTCGCCAGCGCTGCCAGGCCTTTGTGGCGGCTGGGAAAACTTCGCGGGACTATCTTCTCTCGTTGGGTGCATCGAGCCGCTCTATCTTCATTGCGCCCGATGCCGTGGATGTGCTCTTCTTTGCGGCTGCAGCCGATAAAGCACGCCGGCAGGAGCGGGAGATTCGCACGAGAAACAACCTGCCTCCACGCTATTTCCTCTGTGTCGGGAGGTTGATCAAGGAAAAAGGGGTCTATGAACTTCTCGACGCGTATGCCAAACTGGATACCTCAGTCCGCTCCCGAATAGGCTTGGTTTTTGTCGGAGAAGGACCAGCGCGCCAGGAACTGGAACGACGGGCGGCGGCAATTCAGCAGGGCGTGGTAAGGTTTTGTGGCTGGGTGCATCGCGAACAGATACCGGAAATCTATGCTCTCGCGGAGGCGTTCGTGTTCCCCACCTACAGCGATCCATGGGGGCTGGTAGTGAACGAAGCGATGGCGTGTAGCCTGCCGATCGTGGCGTCGCAGGTCGCGGGATGTGTCCCTGATCTGTTGCAGGATGGCTGGAATGGTTTCGCGGTTCAGCCGCGGGATGTTGAAGGATTGGTGGGTTCGATGCAGTTGCTGTTCGACGACCCGGAATCGGCGCGGCGGATGGGCAGCCGGAGCTTTCAGCGGATTCATGACTACACACCGGAAAAATGCGCCGCGGGCATCGTTCAGGCCCTCGCATTCGTTTCTGGTGAACCAGCATGACAAGTGAGCGCATTCTCGGGCTGCTGGCCATTCCCGTTCTGTTCCTGATTTTGCTTTACGCTGCCGAAACTCGTCCCGGATACTTCACCAACTTCACATATCTTGGCGGCGTGCTCCTGCTTGAAGTCCTGGTGGTTACCATCTGGCACTATGAAAAGTGGTTTTTTGCCGTATTGATGATGTCGTTTGTTTGGGCGGGCAGCAACTTGCCGCTGTGGAGCGCGGGAAACGTAGTGCGATGGTTTTTTCTGGGCTTCGGAGCTTTGGTGGGGCTTGTCAAGTGGGGCAAACTGGATCGCCGGCATCACTTTTCCTCCATTCATCTCGTCGCGCTGCTCTGCGTTCTCTCGGCCGCGGTTTCCTCCATGGTTTCCACCCGCCCCGAGATGGCGCTCCTGAAATCGGTGAGTCTCTTCTTGCTGTTTCTATACGGTTCTTGCGGAGCTCGAGTCGCTCTCGCGGGTCGCGAGTCTGCCTTCTTCCGCGGATTGCTGACCGCTTGTGAAATAGTGAGCTATCTCTCAGGTGTTCTCTATCTGGTGTTTGGTTTCGAAATCTTTGGCAACCGCAATTCGCTTGGCGCGATCATGGGGGTCGTCATCATCCCAATTTTGCTGTGGGGTGTGCTCATCACCGAGGACCGCAATGTGCGGCAGCGGCGAACCATTGCTTTGTGCCTTGCGACTTATCTGCTCTTTTTTTCCGTGTGCCGGGCAGGTATTCTGGCCGCTGCGGTAGCCGCTACAATCCTTTGCATCGTATTGCGGCGTCAGCAACTGTTCGTCAAAGGGGCGTTTATCCTGGTTTTTCTTCTGACGACCGTGGCAGTGGTGCAGCCCACCTACTTCGGTTCGCTCGTTTCAAGTTTTGAAGAGGACGTGATCTACAAGGGCAAGCCCGCCGAGCTCGGTGTGTTCGGATCGCGAAAGTCGCCCTGGAAAGAGACTGCGGATGTGATCCGGGAAAGCCCGTGGTTTGGCAGCGGCTTCGGTACGGACATGGTGGAGTCTCCCACGGCCTGGGATACGAGCTTTCGCACCGTTGAAGAGGCCAACCATGAACACGGCAACAGTTACCTCGCCTTGGTCCAGTACGTCGGACTGGCGGGAGTGATCCCATTTGCGGTATTGCTGTCGCTGGTTTTGGGGCTGATCGTTCGCACGTGTCGTCGGATCCGGCGTTCGGCTGACCCGCGCAATTATGCTCTTCCCCTGGTGCTGGTCTGCATCGCTGGGCTGGCGCATGCCGTCTTCGAGGATTGGCTTTTCGCTGTTGGCTACTACCTTACCGTCTTTTTCTGGACCTTTGTGTTCCTGCTCTACGACCTCCAGCCTCTTCCCGCGGAAGAGCCGGTCATATACGTGAGTGGAGCGGACCGTTCTTCGTTGGCGGCCCGTCCCGTTCCGCTGACCGCCAATCAATTGACTGCCCGTCAGTTGAACGTCGATCCGCTGAACGTCAATCCGTTGAACGTCAATCAATGATTCACCTTTTCGTGAATGCCCTGGCTGCCACCGCTGGCGGGGGTCTCACTTACGTGCGCAACGTGATCCCTCAGATCTCCGCTCGCAACGATGCGATGGCGACCGTTTTGCTCGATGCGGGATTGCGCCGGGAATTTCAGGCTCTATCCAACATCGAGTTTCTGGAATGGGAAGGCTCTTCCCAGCCTGCTCTGCGTTTTTGGCTGGAGCAGCGCACAGTGCGGAGGCTGGCTCTCCGCAGTGGCGCCGGTATTTTGCTTTCTGCGGGAAATTTTGCCGTCTGGAACTCGCCCCTGCCGCAACTTTTGCTGAGCAGGAATTCCCTCTATACTTCCCGCGATTTCGATCGCGATCTCCGCTCGCGCGGGGAAACTCGCCTCTGGCTCGACACTCGCCTGAAAGCTGAGTTTGCAAGATGGTCGATCCTCGTTGCCGACCGGGTTGTAGCTCCCAGCCAATCCTTTGCAGAAGAACTGCAACGCTGGACTGGTGCGCCCATCGCTGCCGTTCACCATGGTTTCGACCGTGATACTTTTCTGCGCGATCACTCCCCACTTCCCGATGCCCTGCGTCATAGGCTCGAATGCGCCGGCGGCGCGCTTCGCCTGTTGTTTGTCAGCCACTACAACTACTACCGCAATTTCGAGACGTTGATCCGCGCATTGCCTTTGATCCGGCGGGAGCTGGCGCCGCGCCCGGTTCGTCTTTTTCTGACCTGCAAGCTTGCGCCGGGCACCAATCCCGGTGCCTATCGTCCAGAGCGAGCGGCTGCCCTGGTTCGTCAGTTGAACCTTACGGACGAAGTGGTCGAGCTTGGTTCCGTTCCGTATTCTCTCCTGCACCACGTCTATCGATCAGTAGATCTCTACGTGACCCCCGCTTATGCCGAATCGTTTGCCCATCCTTTGGTGGAGGCCATGTCGAGTGGCCTTCCGGTTGTCGCTTCCGATCTGCCTGTCCATCGGGAGATTTGCGGCGACGCGGGTGTGTACTTCGAGCGCTTCTCACCGCAGGATCTGGCGCAACGGATCCTCGCAATTGCCGGTTCTTCGGGGTTGGCTGGTCACCTGGCTCAGGCGGGCATTGTCCGTGCCTCTGCATTTAGCTGGAAGCGGCACGTCGATCAGATCCTGTCCCTGGCCCGCGACGTCGGAGCCCAGGGCCAAGCTAGCCCGCGCGCTGAGCACTGACGTAAAGACTATCGGCAACCTTCATTAACGCGGGAAAGTTATTGCTGAGACGGCGCAAGAACTCTGACGTGCGCACCAAGGCGCGATATCGGGCGGGCAGAAGATGCAGATCATTGGGCTGCACGTTGAGAGAGAAGAAACCATCCACGCTCAGTTCGGACGGGCCAATGCTGGAGTTGAACGCCGCGAGCAACTCCGCCGGCTTCCAATAACGAACTTCAAAATCCCGTTCCAGGCGGAATCCGCGGCGCGCCTGGTGGTACAGGCATCGCACCCCGAACATATTGGGCATCTGCACCAGAACGCCACCATCCACGGTTAAGACGCGCCGCATCTCGGCCAGACTCGCAGCAACGTTTTCCCGCGAGATATGCTGCAGAACGCTGTAAGAAAAAATCTGATCAAATGTGTTTTCCCGGAAAGGCAGATAACGCCCGTCGGCCACAGCATATTCAGCCTTGACGCCTAACTGCCTGGCAACACGATTCGCCGCCCGTATCGCTTTCAACGACGGATCAATCCCGATGGGGCGGAATCCCGCCCGGGCCGCCGCAATGCACCAGCGTCCCCAGTTACAGCCAACTTCCAACAGAAGTCCGCCATTGCCCGGCGGAAGCCTGAGGCCGGGAATGGGGTATTCCTTGAGGTTGCCCACCAGATGCTGATAGAGGCTGCCATTCGTGGCGCCGATCACGTTCTTTACAAACGGATCAATTTCGCCGGGTTGTACATCGAATTTCGGCAGGGAAGAGGAATCTCCCAACTCCGCTACGGCTAGAGCCCGCGTGCCCTCGATGTGCGTTTGTTCGGCTTCGGAGACCAGCAGAATCGGAACGTCGTCAATCACCGCGTAGCGATGTCCCTGCCGGCAAGCCAGGCTCGCGCCATCTCGTTGCAGTGTTTCCTTATCACGCGGACACACCAGCAATTCCCACATCCCCGGGCTCGCATCTCCAGCGGATGCGCCCTCGAAACCGCCCTCGAAGCCATGATGCGACGCGTTCACCCTAAGTCCTTCTCTTCAAAAGAATCAGAGTTCCGACATTCCCCTTCACCGGGTCGCTGATGCTGCTAGTGGAGGCACCCGGGTAGGCCTGTTGTAGCCTACTCACAACGCCGGCGTACTTCGCGTGCTGAGGAGGATCCCAGACCAATACCGCGTCGGGATCCAGTTTTCCTACATCGGTGACGACGGAGTCCGCATCAACATTACCTGGGATTTCGGAGCCCACTATTGATCCTGGTCCCGCGTCGGCCGAGTCTTGAAACAAATCTCCCACCACGCGGGATCCCGCGAAGTAAGCGGAATACACACCCGCCTCCCAGCCCACGCCGTGCGCTGGATACGGTCCCTCGCCAATCACAACCACTGTCCGGACCTGCCCTTTTCGCAACCCTTCCGCGGCATCGTAAAGACTCCGCTGAAAATCCTGCTGTATCGTGCGAAAAGGCGAAGCCCAATAAACTTGTGTGCCAATCAACCCTAAGACCAACAGCATCCCCGCGAACGTCTGCCAGCGGCCAGCATCGTCAACCTTCTCGACCTGGGTGCTCGCCTCGCGCGCCATCCCGGGAGGCACTGCGAAGCGAATTCCCAGGGCCATGAGAACCGCGGTGATCGGCAGAGCGTACCGGCCATCAAAAACCAGCATGCAATAAGCAATCACCAGAGCCGCAGTGGTGAACACGACAATCCAGGCGAAACGAAATCGTTCCGGAGCCTGTTTCCTCCCGCGTGTCAACTGGATCACGCCCAGAAACAAAGCCAGAACTCCCCCCGGCGTCAGCAGCACAAGAAATTCCTTGATCGCCAGAGGAATGTTCTGTGCTTCCTTCCACAGAATCTGGCGCACCAGCCCCGGTCTCCAGACTTGCACCCGCCAGATCGGGGAACCCGTTGGCATCTGGTCGGCGACCATGAAGTCGTCATAGCTCATCCGCGCATCGTGAAGCACCGCTAGCCCGGCCGGTTGAGACGCTCGCCTCGCGGCCGGCTCCAACAGGTTAAAGCGCAATTGATATCCAGTTGTGAACACATGATACTTCGCCCGAATCGCCGTTCCCCAGCCCGCCGCACTCAAGACTGGAAATATCGCGGCGCACACCAGCGCCACAGCCGCCTTCTTCGAGTTCCCGCGCAGCGAAAACAACACTGCCAGCAGAGTCGCGACAGCAAACAGAGGCAACGAGATCGCCTTCGCCAGGAAGGCCACTCCATGCGCCAGACCTAACGCCAGCCATCTCGAAGGGCTCTCCGGCTGTTCGAGGCATCGCAGAAGTAGAATGAAATAGGCGAGTACGCAAACGGTCAAAAGAAAATCAGCACCAATAAAGCAAACCGAGAACGCAGCCACTCCACGAGCCGCGGTGAACCACAGAACCACCATCGCGCCCAGCACTCGCGAACCCCACAACCGGTAAGTGAGCCAATAAGCCAGGAAAAGGCAAAGGGCGAACAACGGTAGCATCAGCAGGCGCGCTGCCAGTGTGTGATCACTTACGCTGCGATCGTTTGTCGCCAGAGAAGTCGCCGCGATCAGCCACGAAATCAGCGGGCTCCAGTATCCGTGGACCGAAGTCGCGAAATCTCCAGCGGCGAGATGCCGTGCGATCCCGATGTAAGAAATCGCGTCAGCATTGATATTCCGGCCACAGTACCGCCAGAACCAAATCGCCTGAAAGCACCAATTGATCCCTGCTAAAACGATCAGCAGTGCCGCAAGGCGGTCTCTCCGGCTTCGCACCAGCTTCTGCACCGGAGAAAAGCCAGCTTCAAGTGGGACATCTCCTGCTTAAATACTCGTTCTCACCAATTGCCTTCAAACCAACCTGGACGGTGCAATGCGCTGGTACTTCGGTTTTTTCTTTGTTTCCGGTTTCTGCAGCATTCTCTATGAACTGGTGTGGCTCCGCCTGGCGATGGCTCAGTTCGCGGTCACCACGGCTCTGGTTTCAATCGTTCTATCGGCATTCATGATCGGGCTGGGCGCGGGTTCCTGGGGAGCCGGGCGCTATCTCCGCAACCGTAAGACGAGTCTAAGCATTCCTGCGCTGCGCCTCTACGCCTTGACCGAGCTCCTGATCGGCGTGTCAGCGATCCTCGTTCCTCGTGAACTCGTATGGGGACGCATTGTTCTGGAAAAGCTCGATGCGGGCGCCCCACTCCCCGTCGCCGCTTACTACCTTGCCGCCGGATTCTGGATCGGACTCACCCTCGTCCCCTGGTGCGCCTGCATGGGTGCGACATTCCCCTTCGCCATGGCCGCCATCCGGGAAAATTTTTCAGAATCGCGGCGCTCCTTCAGCTACCTCTATCTGGCAAACGTCCTCGGCGCTGTTACCGGTGCTGCCATTCCCTTGTTGCTGATTGAGTTCTTGGGTTTTCGGGGCACTCTGCACGTGGGCGCTGTGTTGAACTTTTGCCTGGCCGCGGCGGCTTTCGCCGTCAGCCTGAGAAAGAAAACGCCGGACGAAAAACAGCCGCAGGCGGCAGTTCTTAAAGCTCCGGCGCCCGCGTCGACCGTCGCAACGTCGACCACCGCCTGGCCGTATTTCCTGCTGTTCGCCACCGGCTTCACCAGCATGGGAGTGGAGGTCGTTTGGATTCGCCTGTTCACTCCTGCGTTAGGCACTGTAGTGTACGCATTCGCAGCGATCCTGGGGTTGTACCTGGGAGCCACTTATGTCGGTTCCTTGATTTACCGACGAGGCAAGTTTGACCCGTCCGCGCCCAGCAATTTCTTCCTGGCGTTACTTGCGCTTTCTGTGCTGCTTCCCTTGCTGCTGTGCGATCCCCGATTACGAATGGTCTATCCGCTGCGCGTTGCCGCGATTCTTCCATTTTCCCTGGCTGTGGGATTGATCACTCCCATGGTGCTGGACCGAGTTTCCCAGGGCGACCCCGACCGCGCTGGCAGAGGATATGCCGTCAACGTCGCCGGTTGTGTTCTAGGCCCGCTGGTTTCGGGATTCCTTCTGCTGCCTCTGCTGGGCGAGCGCTTTACCCTCCTTGCCTTTGCTCTCCCCTGGATTGTTGTGAGTTTTCGCAAGGTGCCGCTGCCCCTTGCGGCTGGGCCCGGCTCCCGCCCACGCTTTTCAATGAAGCCGGTTCTGGTTTGCCTGGTCTCGCTGGTTCTGGTTTTTTCCACCAATAGTTTTGAGAGTCAGTTCACCCCCCGGGAAGTCCGCCGCGACAGCACCGCTACCGTCACCGCCATCGGCGCAACCAGAATTGAGAAGCAGCTTCTGGTCAACGGAATCGGCATGACCGGCCTCACGCCCATCACCAAGATGATCGCTCACCTGCCTCTGGCATTCCTGACCAGGCCGCCGAAAAATGCGCTGGTCATCTGTTTCGGAATGGGCACCACTCACCGTTCCGTGCTGTCCTGGGGAGTATCTTCCACCGCCGTCGAACTCGTTCCCAGTGTGGTTGCCGTCTTCCCGTTTTTTCACGCGGATGCCAAACAGCTGATGCGCTCGCCACTCTCGCAGATTGTGATTGATGACGGCCGCTTCTACATGGAGCGGTCAAGCCAGCGGTATGACGTCATCGCCATTGACCCGCCGCCGCCAGTCGAGGCCGCCGGCTCCAGTCTGCTCTACTCCAAACAGTTTTATTCCATCGCCAAGCTTCATCTGGCTCCCGGCGGCATCCTGCAGCAGTGGTTTCCCATGGGCAGCCGTGATCCTGCCATCATCGCTGCCGTCGCCAAATCTCTCCACGAATCGTTCCCCTACGTTCGCGTCTTCCGCTCCATTGAAGGTTGGGGATATCATTTTCTGGCCAGCCAGTCTCCGCTGCCGTCTCCCTCCGCTGCCACCTTAGCCAGCCGATTGCCGCCCGCTGCGGTGACGGATTTACTCGAATGGGGCCCCGCACCCACCGCCGAACAACAGTTTGCCGGAGTCTTGAACCAGGAACTCTCGCTCGATAGTCTCATCGCTTTGGACCCCGGCGTACCCGCGCTCCAGGATGATCGCCCGGTAAACGAATATTATATTTTGCGTCGCGTATTCGATCCGGAATATCGCCACAGAGTGTGGGGCAGAATGCTTGCGCGGCTAGGAAGAAAATCTTAGAACCGCTGCTCGTGTGGCGCGGGCACTCTTGCCCGCGGCTTTTGACTTATCGTTCCAAACGCCAACGTCCAAATTTTCGCGACACGTCACACTCGTCCATCACTGCGACAGTGAGTGCGCGAAGTAAGTAGTCGTCCCGATCCTCCGCCAGCCGCCGCCCGCTTCCGCCGAGAGCGGACCCGCCGTCACCAACACTTTCGCCCCCGTGCCCGCGAGCAGGCGGTACACATCTTCTTTCTGCTCCGGAGTCTCGTGCCAAAACGTTGGAGCGTCCACGGCGATAATCGCGGAGACGATTTTGAATCTTCCCAGCCTCGGCCAGTAGGACCAGTTTCCATCTCCCACCACCGCAACGCGATCCCCAGGTCGCATTCCGCCCTCGGTCAGAATGTCAGCCACTGCAATTTGATCCCGGGCTGAATATGGTCCTCCCTCACGCACGGCGCGTACCGTTCCGTCTGCCACAGACAGCAGAATCGTCACCACCGCCGCTAGTGCCAGGTAGTCCACCAGGTTGTTCCGGGTTTCCGAATTCGCATGGCCCGAGCGGGCGTCGGCCGAGTGAGCGCTCACTGAGAAGTAACTCGAAGTGTCAAGGCGGATTCCAGCCAAAATAGCCAGCCAAAAAATGCTTACGTACGCCGCGACAAATCTGGTTTCCGTATGCACGAGCATATAGAGGCCGCCGGCTGCGAACCCCATCAGGAACAGAGGCCAGTTCGCCAGAATCGCCCTCCGAGTTGCCACCCCGCCAGCCAGAGTCAGCGCCAGAGCTACGGCCAGAAGTCCAGGCTGGTCGCGCAACAGCAAACCGGCATATAACAGCAGATGCTCCTTGATCACTCGCATCTGCGCCCGCACGTCAATCGTTACTCTGCGCCCTTCGTCCCAGTAAGAAGGATCGAACGATGGCGGATAAGTTCCTCCTACCGGAGTGGCGAATTCATACACCGGAGGATTGGTGTGAATCTGCCTCGTCGTGTGAACGGGTACCCCACTGCCCGGAGGTTCGCCCTGCCAATTCAGATTTCTTCCTCCCGGGCTGACCAGTGCGGAGTAGTTCAGGTGTCCGCTGTCTCCAAAATCAAAGCGCCCCTTTGCCCGCGACAACGCCACCAGCCACGGTGCGGATACACCGAGAAAAGCCAGAGTCGTGATCAGCAGATAGCCCAGTCTTTTTCCCGGCGGCACGCAGAAATATCCGATCGCGATAAACGCAAAGCCCAGGGGAAACATTACCGCCTTGGTCAGATACGCCAGCCCCAATACCACGCCCAGGATCAGAGAAAGCGACAACGATCCCTTCCGGCGGATTCGCAGCAATAGTCCGGCAATCACATAGACCAGCCCTGCTATACACAGATCTGGTGACGCGCCCCAGACGCCGATCAGTTCCAGCGATGTCCACAGAAACAGGGAATAAGCAATCGCGAGAAGTGCCGCCCGGCTGAGTGCGGCCGTGCGCGGGCCGCCAGCGTCCACGGTGCGGGGGGGGTCACTTCGTGCGGAGGGATCACGGGGAAAAAGTGAGCGAAGAAAGAACTCGAAGCCAGCCAGTGCTGCCAGATAAATAATGAAACCGACCACGTGCAAAACTGGGAACTCCCACTGCCGCCCCGGCTTCGTGAGAAACATCGCCGATCCCAGCAGCCACGCGTAAAGCGGACTCCAATAGCCGTTCACCGCATCGAACCATTTGCGATGAAAAAAGGCGTCCCCCAGATCGAGGTAGCAGATTCCGTCGGGATCCATCGAGTATCTTCCCACCCAGGCTCGAACCAGCCCCGTGACCACAATGATGGCCAGTGCCCAGAACCGCAGCGTAGCCTCGGAAAATCGCGCGGCTCTCTTGGCGGAGGGAATCTCAACGACGGCGTCGGAGTCTGCGTCAGAGCGGCTGAGCATGGAATCCGCAATTTATCACAGACAGCGGTGTGGAGGACTCACCGCAGCCCAGCGCGCTGCACCTGCCTCAAAGTTTTCGCGGTGCGGATCTATGACCGGCGAGCCGCGTTGTTAGTATGATCTGGAGTCTGCGAAATCTCGATCTCCTGAAATCTCAATGTGTGGAATCTTCGGTATCATCGCGCGCAACGCCCAAGTCCCCACGGACATGCTTGAGCGCGCCACCGCATCCCTCGCGCACCGCGGACCCGACGACTCCGGCACGGTGATCGTGCGCGACTCCGCGCCGGAACCAGTTGAAATCGGTTTGGGTAATCGGCGCCTCGCCATCCTCGATCTTTCTCCCCTGGGCCACCAGCCCATGCACGACTCAGAAACCGGCAACTGGATCGTTTACAACGGAGAGATCTATAACTTCCGCGACGTTCGCCGCGAGCTTGAACAGGCCGGCACAAAGTTCACCAGCCACTCCGACACCGAAGTTCTGCTGAAGGCCTACGCCCGCTGGGGTGAGCTCTGTCTCACGAAATTCCGCGGAATGTTTGCCTTCGCTCTTTGGGACGCTCGTCAGCACCGCCTGTTCGTGGCTCGCGATCCCATGGGCATCAAGCCGCTTTATTACGCACAATCCGGCGCGTATTTTCTCTTTGCCTCTGAAGTTCGCACCCTCCTGGGCACCGGCCTGATTCCGCGACGCCTCGATCAAGCCGGTGTTCTAAACTACCTGGCTTTCGGTTCGGCCTGCGATCCGCTCACGCTGGTGGATGGCATTCGTGCGCTTCCCGCCGGCCACCGCCTCACCTGGCAAAGCGGAACGATTCGCCAAACTCGTTACTGGGATCTGGTGGATGACGGCGCCGCCAGCGATCGTTCAACCGTCAGTGCGTCACCCGATTCGGCGGAATGCCAGCACGCCGCTTCAACCCTGCAGTCGATGCTGGAAGAAGCCGTGCGCATGCAACTGGTTAGCGATGTGCCTGTGGGCGTGTTCCTGTCTGGTGGCATCGATTCGAGCGCACTCGTCAGCATTCTCAGCCGCGGAGGAGTGACCCCGGCAACATTCTCAATCGTTTTCCGCGAAGCCGATTTTTCGGAAGCCGAGTTCTCCCGCGCCGTCGCAAAAAAGTTTCGCACCGATCACCACGAAATTACGGTGTCCCAGGAAGACGTCCGTTCGGCGATCCCCGACGCCCTTCGCGCCATGGACTTGCCCACCATGGACGCAGTGAATACATATTTTGTATCGCGTGAGACTCGATCCGCGGGCGTCAAGGTTGCTCTCTCCGGTCTCGGTGGGGACGAAGTCTTCGCCGGATATTCGAACTTTCGCACCGTGCCGCGCATGGAGCGATTTGCCAACTTCTGGAAACATGTTCCTCGCGCAGCGCGAGATCCCTTGGCATCCGCTTTTACCCTGCTGTCTCGCGCTTCCGACCAGAACCGGAAGCTGGCTTCGCTGCTACGCGAGAACGGACGTCTGGTGCACCCCTATTTTCTTTCGCGAATGTTGTTTACGCCCCCCCAACTCTCCGATCTTTTTCCGTCAAACACTCCGGAACAGGCTGCCTGCGCATTGACAGAGCAAGCGACTCTTCTCCGGCGCACTCTTTCGTTAGATCCCGTGAATCGCGTTTCCTATCTGGAGTCGCGGTGTTATATGCTCAACACATTGTTGCGCGACGCCGATTTCATGAGTATGTCCCAGGGCCTGGAGGTGCGAGTTCCTTTCATCGATCATCAATTGGCCAAAACTGTTCTCGCGTTTCCTGGTTCATGGAAGGTGAGCGGCAGTGCGCCCAAGAGGTTGCTGGTGGAATCTCTCGAAAATTCCTTGCCCCGGGAAATTGTTCATCGCACCAAGCGCGGTTTCACCCTTCCTTTTGAGCCCTGGATGCGGGGCGAACTCCGGAGAGAGGTTGAGCCCGTGCTAACCACGGGAATCGGAAACGGTCCTCTGGACGGGATCCTTGATGCCGCGGCCGTGCGTAAGGTGTGGGAAGATTTCCTCCTCGGGGCCACATCGTGGACGCGGCCCTGGTCGCTCTACGTGCTGCATCGCTGGTGCGAGTTGCACTTGTGACGGATTCAAATGCTCGCGGTGGTTTGATGCGAAGCGAAACTGAATGGAAAAGCTGCAGGAAGTCGAAGCCGGGTCAGCGCGCGCCGTCAGTGCCAGGTTGCCGGTGAGCGTGATTATCGCCGCGCGCAATGAGGCGCACAATCTGCCGCGGTGCCTCGAAGCCTTGCGTGATCTCGGCGAAATCTATGTAATCGATTCCCAAAGCGGGGATGCGACCCCGGAAATTGCCCGTTCCTTCGGCGCCAAGGTCGTACAGTTTCACTACCCGGGTGGATGGCCCAAGAAGCGCCAGTGGGCAATGGAAACTCTGCCTCTCGCTTTCGATTGGATATTGTTGCTGGACGCGGATGAATCGCTAACGCCCGAACTCACAGAAGAAATTCGACAAGCGACCCGGAATCCGGATATCACGGGCTACTACGTCGCACTGCGCATGCATTTTCTCGGACGTGTGCTGCGTTATGGCGACGCCAGCTTCTGGAAACTGGCGCTCTTTCGCCGCGGCAAAGGCCGCTTCGAATGCCGCCTCAAACAGCAGGACGCTTCCATGGCCGACATGGAAGTGCACGAGCACGTCGTGGTGGAAGGCGCCACCGCGCAGTTGAAGAACCCTGTCATCCACCACAACGTGGAATCGCTTTCCCGCTATATCCAGAAGCACGACGAATACTCCAACTGGGAGGCGCGCGTGCTTCTGCAGGGCGAAAAAAACAGCGCAGAGTTGCTGCCTGCGCTTTTCGGTACCCAGGCCCAGCGCCGTCGTTGGCTCAAGAAAAAGCTCTACGCGGTTCCAGGTTCCCCCGTGCTCCTGTTTTTGTACCGTTATTTCCTGCGGCTTGGTTTCTTGGATGGCACGGCGGGTTTGATCTACTGCGGATTTCAGGCAGTCCAAATGTTCCATACCAAGTCGAAGATTTACGAACTAAGAAAACTCCGGCCCGGCGGGAGGAACTAACCCACAGATGTGTGGCATTAGCGGCGTAGCGAATTGCGGAGATCGGGAAACCCTGGCCAGGATGACTCAAGTCCAGGCCCACCGCGGGCCCGACGATTCCGGACTGTGGGACCGCAAATTTCACGATGGCTCCTACATTGGCCTGGGCAGCCGCCGCCTCGCCATTCTCGATTTGTCCCCGCTCGGCCACATGCCGATGGCCAACGAGAACCGCACCCTCTGGATTACCTACAACGGCGAGATCTACAACTTTCCCGAACTCCGCCGCGAACTCGAAGCCAAGGGACACAGATTCGTATCACACACCGACACTGAAGTGATCCTGCGCCTCTATGAGCAGGAAGGCGCAGATTGCGTCAAGCGGCTGAATGGAATGTTCGCTTTCGCCATCTGCGATCTGCGCTCGGGAAGGCCCACGCTGTTCATGGCTCGCGACCACTTTGGAGTCAAGCCATTTTATTATTTTCATCAGGGCGACCGCTTCGCCTTCGCTTCGGAAATCAAAGCCCTCCTGCAAGTCCCGGGAATCGAAGCGGAACTCGATCCTGAATCGCTCCACCAGTACTTGACGTTTCTGTGGGTGCCCGATCCCAAAACCATGTTCCGTCGCATTCTCAAGCTTCCCGCCGGGCACTACGCGATCCTGCGCGACGGCGAACTGAAGCTCACTCAGTATTGGG
Organism: Candidatus Sulfotelmatobacter sp.; assembly: GCA_050014115.1. GTDB lineage: Bacteria > Acidobacteriota > Terriglobia > Terriglobales > Acidobacteriaceae > Sulfotelmatobacter. Next base: position 44,033 of record JBEKDY010000011.1, read on the forward strand.
ACCTCACTTTTCCCGCGGCCGATCAGACCTATGCGCGTTCCGAGGACGATTTAGCCGACGAAATTCGCGAGCGCTTCCGCCGCTCCGTGGAAGCGCAAATGATCAGCGACGTTCCCATCGGCGCCTTTCTGAGTGCCGGTTTGGATTCTTCCAGTATCGTAGCCATGATGTCCGGAGCGACACGACAGCCCGTGCGCACTTATACCATCACCTTTCCTCGTAAGTATCGCGTCGGAGAAACCACGCTCGACGACCCGGAAGTGGCGACCCGCCTTGCACAGCATTTGGGCTGCGAGAACCAGCGCATCGTGGTCGAGCCCGACGTCACCGACCTTTTGCCCCGCCTGGTCTGGCACATGGACGAGCCTACCGCCGACCCCGCGATCATCACGGCTTACCTCGTCTGCCGCGAAGCCCGCAAGCAGGCCACGGTGCTTCTCTCCGGCGTCGGCGGCGACGAACTGTTTGCCGGATATCGCAAGCACAGCGCCCACTATTGGGCGGAGACATACGCAAAAGTGCCCGCGCCCGCTCGCCACCTCGCCGAACGCGCTCTCACTGCGTTGCCCAGTCTGCGCGGCACGCCCGCGAAGGGAAGCCTCAGGCTGGCTCGGAAAATGACGCGCAGCGCCGCGCTCGGCCCGCGCGATCGCTTCATCACCAATTGCACCTACCTCGACGAGGCGCAGAAGGCGAGCCTCTATGCCGCTGACTCGGTTTCTGACACCGCATGGCGACACTCGCTTGACCAGGCGCAATTTGACCCGGCCTCTCAGCACCGGGCCGCGTTCGATCGCGTTCGCGACGCCGACTTCCTGCACCAGATGCTCTACCTCGACACCAAGATTTTCATGCCCAGCCTTAACCTCACCTACAACGATAAAATGAGCATGGCGTCATCAGTGGAGGTGCGAGTCCCATTTCTCGATCGCGAGCTCGCAGAATTTGTCGCGTGGAAAGTTCCCCCGCGCCTCAAGCTGAAGGGTTCGTTGCGGCCTACGACTAAATACATTTTTCGGCGGGCCATGCGAGACATCCTTCCGCCCGAAGTGTTACGTCAACCAAAAGCCGGATTCGCAGCTCCGGTAGACTATTGGTTGGCCCACGATCTCAAGGAAATGGTGGGGGATCTGCTCTCGGAGTCGCAGATCCGAAAGCGCGGATTGTTTCGTCCAGAAGTGGTGCAGCGTTTCGCGGATGAGCACGCCAGCGCCCGCCATGACTGGTCGATGCAGCTGTGGCAATTTCTGACGCTCGAACTCTGGATGCAAGTGTTTCTCGATGGCGGTGCCTCGAAATTCGAGCCCAGTCGCCCGGAGCCGCGCGAAGTAGCCAGCGCGTGAGCGCGGCGACTTTCTATGTAGGTTTGGGAAATATATAGGTTTGGGAAGGGCACGCCTTTAGCCGTGCCGCCCAGTGCGAATAAAGACGCGGGCTTTAGCTCCTGAGGTCCGTTCGCGTCCGGCAGCCTGGGATTTATGCTAGTGACGAACTCATGAAGCAAGTTCTCCAACACGCGCGCACCGGTGAAATTTCGGTTGCCGAAGTTCCTGCGCCGCAGCTTCTCCCCGGCTGTGTGCTGGTACGGGTTGCCGCATCAGTAGTTTCCGCCGGAACGGAACGTGCGTCGGCGGAATTTGCCAGCAAGAATCTCATGCAGAAGGCGCGGTCCCGCCCGGATTTGGTGCGGGAAGTAATCGGCAAGATTCAGCGCGACGGCATTCTGTCCGCCGTGCAGGCGGTCCGCAGCCGTCTCGATCAGCCGCAGACTCCGGGGTATAGCAGCGCTGGAACAGTCATCGCGACCGGCGAAGGTGTCACCGATCTCCAGCCGGGTGACCGCGTCGCCTGCGCCGGCGCGGGCTTTGCCGTGCACGCGGAAATCGCATGTGTGCCAAGGTTGCTCGTCGCAAAAATCCCCGCCGGCGATGCCGAGACAGAAACGCCGTTTGAAGAAGCTGCTTTCGCAACTCTGGGAGCCGTAGCGCTCCACAGCATCCGAACCGCTGAAGCGAAACTCGGTGACATGGTCGGGGTGATCGGCCTCGGATTGCTTGGCCAACTTGCAGTCCAGCTCCTGAAGGCGGCGGGCTGTCGCGCTCTCGGACTCGATATCAACCCCGCGCGCGCAGAACTGGCGCGTCAGCTGGGCGCCGATGCCGTCGCCGTGTCAGCTGCGGATTTTCGCGACCTCTGCATGGAGCGCTCTCAAGGCGCCGGCGTGGATTCCGTTCTGATCGCCGCGGAAACTCCCAGCAGCGATCCGGTCAACCTGGCGGGAGCCATCGCCCGCGAGCGCGCGATCGTGGTTGCGGTCGGCACCGTCGGCATCGAGATCGAACGCAAGGCCTACTACGAAAAAGAACTCGACTTCCGCATCTCGCGCTCTTACGGCCCCGGCCGCTACGACTCCGCCTACGAACAAAAGGGCCGCGACTACCCCATCGGCTACGTGCGCTGGACCGAAACCCGCAACATGCAAGCCTTCCTGCAGTTGCTGGCCGAAAAAAAGGTGAGAGTCGGCCCGCTCATCACGCACCGTTTCCCCATCGAGAACGCGCAGAGCGCTTACGCCTTGATTACAGGGAAGATTACCGGAAAAACAGGCGATCCATTTCTAGGAGTCGTGATCCAATACTCAGGCGAAGTTGACGAATCACCAACGCTACAGCTTGTCGCCGCACCCCAGACTGCTGCGCCTGCAACCAAAGAAGCCCGCACAAGCGAAATTTCCGTCGGACTAATCGGCGCGGGAATCTTCGCGGCGAGCACCCTCATTCCCGCGATCAAATCGTCCGGGCATGCCGCGCTCACCGGCGTTTGCACTGCCACCGGAGCCCACGCCCAGCACGCCGCCCGCACATTTGGTTTCAGTTCTTGCACCACCGAAACCGCTCGAATCATTCATGATCCCGCGATCAACACCGTGGTCATCGCCACTCGTCACCACCTGCACCCGAACCAGGTTCTCGCAGCGCTCGCGGAAGGGAAGAACGTCTTCTGCGAAAAGCCGCTCTGCCTCACCGAAAACGAATTGCGCTCCATCGTTCGTGCATATCACGAAATCTCCGCAGCCCAGCGCCCCGCCCTCATGGTCGGTTTCAATCGCCGCTTCGCTCCCATGATCGCGCGCATGAAAACTTTTCTGGTTCCAATCTCCGAACCGCTGGCCCTAACCTACCGCGTCAACGCCGGATTTCTCGCCCCCGACCATTGGGTGAACGATCCGGAGCAGGGCGGCGGCCGCATTCGCGGCGAGGTTTGCCACTTTGCGGACACGCTCATGTTTCTGGCAGGCTCCCCAATCATCGAAGTCGATGCCCGCGCTCTCGCAAATGCCGGACGCTACAGTGGCGACAACGTGCTTGCATCCCTTCATTTCGCCAACGGTTCTGAAGGCACCATCAGTTACTTGGCGAGCGGCGACAGATCGTTTTCCAAGGAGCGTCTCGAAGTGTTCGGCGGCGGAGCAGTTGCGGTGCTCGAAGATTTTCGCCGCCTCGAACTCGCGCGCCACGGCCGCAAGCAAACCATTCGCTCACGCTGGCGTCAGGACAAAGGACATCGCGCCGAGTGGGCCGCTTTCGCCGCATCGATCGGGCCGGGCCGCGACGGCGCAATTCCGTTCGAACAAATCGTGTGCTCCACTCTCGCCACTCTGCGCATCCACGAATCGGTTGCCACCGGAAAACGCCTGGCCGTAGACGTCGCCGCCTTCATCGACGCCGCTCTTGACCCTTCCCGCCCGAACGGATGACCCTTCCACACCCACAACGCCGGAGGAATCGAGCTTAGTTCCCGCTCATCGTTCATGCTCATCCTCGGCCTCAACATGTTTCATGCCGACGCCTCCGCGGCCATCGTGCGCGACGGAGAAGTCGTTTTCGCCATCGCCGAAGAACGCCTCAACCGCCACAAACATTTCGGCGGATTCCCATCCCTGGCCGTGCAAGCGTGCCTCGACGCAGTCGGCGCGAAAATTCGTGACATCGACCACGTAGCCGTCGGCCAGGACAGCGACGCCAACCTCGCCAGGAAAGTGCAGTACGCTCTCTCCCGTCCAGCCAAGATCCTGAACTTTATTCGCCTGCGCCAGCGCAAAGAATCCATACGCGATGTGCGCTCGCTGCTCGCCAAAGCCCTCGATGCCGATCCGTCGCAAATCCGTTTTCAGGAACATCACGTCGAGCACCACATCGCCCACATCGCCAGCGCCTTCTACTGTTCCCCCTGGGAGAAAGCGGCCGGCTTCAGTTATGACGGCTCCGGAGATTTCGTCTCCACCATGATGGCTCGCTGCGAAGGCAATAACATCGAAGTGCTCGAGCGCGTCTACCTTCCGCATTCTCTCGGAAGCCTCTACACCATGATTTGCGAATTCATCGGCTACAGCAAATATGGCGACGAAGGAAAAGTCATGGGCCTCGCCCCCTACGGGAAAGAAGCCTACTGCGACGAGATCGCGAAGATGGTGACGCCGAAAAACGGAGGGTTCCATCTCGACCTGAAATACTTCAAACCCCTGGGCAGCAATCAGGGCATGCAGATCATGCCCGACGGCACGGTTCGCCTCGCGCGTCATTTCTCCGACCGCATGGAGAAACTATTCGGCGAGCCGCGCCGCCCGCACTCGGAAATCACGCAGCGTGACATGGATCTCGCCTTCGCCGTGCAGCATCGTTTCGAAGAAATCTTTTTTCACCTTCTGAATCATCTGCATCAGAAAGTTCCCCTCGCCGACCTCGCCATGGCCGGAGGCTGTGCCCTCAACAGCGTTGCCAACGGCAAGCTCTTCGACCAGACCCCATTTCGCCGCACCTACATCCAGCCCGCCGCCGGCGATGAAGGCCTCGCCATCGGCGCCGCGCTGCACACCTATCATTCCACGCTCAAGCAACCGCACCGCCATGAGTTGAAGAATTCCTACCTGGGTCCGGAATTTTCCGAGTCGCGCATCGAATCAGCACTCAAGAATGCCGCCCTCGTTTACCGAAAGTTGGGGCGGCAGCCTCTGCTCGATGCTGTCGCCGACCAGATCGCAGCCGGCAACGTGATCGGTTGGTTTCAGGGCCGCATGGAATGGGGTCCGCGCGCTCTCGGCAATCGCTCCATCGTCGCGCATCCCGGCCTGCCCAACATGAAAGACGTGCTCAATGCCCGCATTAAGCACCGCGAGTGGTTCCGTCCCTTCGCGCCTTCGATTCTCGTCGAGCATCAGCGCGAATATTTCGAGCACGATCATCCTTCGCCCTTCATGTTGCACGTCTACAAAATCCGACCGGAGAAACGCAAACAACTCTGCGCCGTGAATCACGTCGACGACACAGGACGCCTGCAGACCGTGGCCCGCGAAGAGAATCCGCTGTATTACGATCTGATCTCAGCGTTTCATCGCAAGACCGGAATTCCCGTGATCCTGAATACGAGTTTTAACGAAAACGAACCAATCGTCTGCACTCCCGAAGAAGCCATTGATTGCTTCCAGCGCACGCGCATGGATGTCTTGGCGATCGGGCCGTTTCTAGTGGTGAAACCGGAAGCCAGTTCGCAGCTCAGTTCTCAGCAAGAAGCGTGACCCGTTTTGCGTTTCCGTGTTCCCCTCTGTCCTCTGTGGTAAAGATTGTTTTCGCCGAAAGCGGCACGCAATCCCGATGACCACGTCCTTCTCGATGACTCCGCCCAGCCAAGGCCGCTCATGGGAGTTGGCGCTAGTCGCCAGGTTCCCATGTCTGCGGGCACTCGCCTGGTCTGGAGATTATCTCTACGCCTCTCGGGGCTACGAACTGCTGCGCGCGACGATCTCGCAAACTGAGGTCCCCGCAAGTCTGTCTTGGCAACCCGTCGCTTCGTTCGGTCCCGCATGGTGGCGCCATGCCAGCGCCGCCATGCGCTTGAGTTTCCGCCTGTTTCGTGACGGTTTCCATGCGCTCGCCATCCTGCCCGCAGGCGGAATCGTAGGCGCAGTCCCCGGAGCGATCGTGACGCTGTGTCCCGGCGAAAACGACTTCCGCACCACCTATAACATCACGCGCGGCACCCGTCCGCTGCACATCACATCAGTTCGCAGCGGGACGGTCTATTGGGGAGAGTATTTCGATAACGCCGCCCGCGACGAAGTGCACATCTACGCCTCCACCGACGGTGGCGTCACATGGAACGTCGCATTCACATTTCCGAAGGGCTCGATCCGTCACGTGCATAACATCGTCTATGACGCATGGGGAGACTGCCTCTGGATTCTGACCGGCGACTACGCCGACGAATGCCGTATCCTTCGCGCCTCGTGCGATCTCACCCAGGTCGAGGTTGTGCTGCAGGGAAATCAGCAGGCCCGCGCCGTGGCGCTGGTCCCCGCCGAAAGCGGACTCTTCTTCGCCTCCGACACTCCTCTCGAACCGAATTTCATCTATCACATGAATCGCCAGCGGGGATTGCGGAAGCTTGCAGGCGTCACCAGTTCATCCATCTACGGATGTCGCGTGCGTGACAGCATCTTCTTTTCCACCATGGTCGAGCCGAGTGAAGTGAACTCAGACCAAAACGTCCGCATCTACGGTAGCCTAGATGAAGAAAATTGGCCTGCCTTGCTGTCCTGGCGGAAGGACCGCTGGCCGATGAGTTTCTTCCAATACGGCAATGCTTTTTTCCCCGACGGCGAAAACAACACGAACTATTTGGCGGTGACCACCGCTGCTGTCGAAGCGGACGATCAATGCACCCTGCTGTACTCTCTAAGGAAGTGATCCGTGGTCGTCCCACCGCTTCGTGATATAGTTCGAGAAATCCTCACGATTCACGGTAGTGGCTCAATTTGAATTTCTTTGCGGCCTTTCTTTGCGAGCTTTGCGGTTAAAGTGTTTTGATTCGCACAAGAACAACAGCCCTTAATCGCAAAGTTCGCAAAGGAAACACCGCAATGTACGCGAAGAAATTCAAATTGAGCCACCACCCGATTCACGCCCCTTTTGCCGCATTTCAGCTACTACCGCCGCATCGTCAGCGCCTATCTGCTCGGGGGCAAAAGCCATCTCACGTTCTGGCACGAGACTCCCGCAGAGAATCCGAATGCACTAGTCGACCAACTGGGCGAATACTACCTGCCATTCACGCAGAAGGCCGACTATCAAGGCGCATACGACTCAGCGGGCATTCCGTTGCTCGACTATCGCGGCAAAATCGGACCGCAATATAACCCCATCGCCATCGCGCAATACGGCCTGGGAAATTACAACCTCTTCCACCGCAGCGGCGACACTGCCCGCCGCGAAAAGTTTTTTTTGACCGCAGACTGGCTCTGCCAGCACCTCGAGAAAAACCCGCGCGGACTCTCCGTCTGGAATCACCATTTCGACTGGGAATACCGTGACACGCTGCGCGCCCCGTGGTATTCGGCCTTGGCGCAAGGCCAGGGAATTTCCGTCCTGGTTCGCGCTCACAAAGAATCGAGCGAAGAGTCGGGACAGCAGTCGAAAGACGCGTGCTATCTGGAAGCCGCCAAATTAGCCGTCGCGAGTTTCTTCACTCCCGTCAGCGAAGGCGGCGTCGCCTTCACCGACGACCGCGGCGATCTCTGGTTCGAGGAATACATCGTCTTCCCGCCCACTCATATCCTGAACGGTTTCATCTGGGCCGCCTGGGGAGTCTACGACTACTTCCTCGCGACGCGAGACCCCTCTGCGCAAGAACTCTTCGCCCGCGCCGTGCAAACCTTGCTGCATAACCTCGAACGCTACGATCTCGGCTTCTGGTCTCTGTACGAGCAGTCAGGCACGCGTCTGCCCATGGTTGCCAGCCGGTTCTATCATCAGTTGCACATTGTTCAACTGCGCGTGATGCACCGGCTCACCGGCGAAGAAAAGTTCGCCCGCATCGCCGACCGCTGGGAGGGCTACACTCGCAGCCGCGGCAATCGCACCCGCGCGCTATGTTACAAAAGCGC